>CP065590.1:2460363-2767908 GCA_016025055.1 Chryseobacterium indologenes | reverse complement strand
ATTTTTATACATTTGTTTTGCTTTAGGGGTATTCTGAAAAGAATTGAGAGAGTCCCTTTGAACCTGATACGGCTTACACCGACGTAGGGAAAAGCAAAATGACTGATTTCTTATGTCTTTTTGTTTCGGATTTTTTCCTAAAGCTATTTTATTTTGAATAATAACAATGGAAAAAATTCTCTGGCAACAGGTTCAGCTTGTACGACAAAAGTCTCCTCTGGTTCACAATATTACCAACTATGTAGTGATGAACAATACAGCCAATGCCCTTCTGGCTGCTGGAGCCTCTCCTATTATGGCGCATGCGCATTCTGAAATCAAAGAAATGGTCAGTATAGCTCATGCTCTGGTTGTTAATATCGGCACCCTTGATGAATACTGGGCAGAATCCATGCGTTTAGCCGCTGAAACCGCGCATATGCTCCATAAGCCATGGGTATTGGATCCGGTAGGTGCGGGAGCTACTTCTTTTCGGGACCAGACATTGCAGCACCTATTACAATTTCATCCTACCGTAATCCGGGGAAATGCTTCAGAGATTATAGCTCTGGCCAAAACCCATACAACCGTCACTAAAGGAGTCGACAGTACAGCAGCAAGCTATGACGCTGTTGAAGCCGCACAAATCCTGGTTAACCGATATAACACCATCGTCTGTATATCGGGAGAAACGGATATCATTCTTAGCCAAAATCAATCTATACAGATCAAAAACGGGCATGCTCTTATGACCAAGGTAACAGGACTGGGATGTTCTGCTACGGCATTGATTGGTGCTTTCATCGGGGTTACAGAAGATAAAGCATCCGGAACTGCTGCTGCCATGGCATTATTAGGAATAGCGGGCGAACTGGCTGTTCGTGAAAGCAATGGTCCGGGCAGTCTTCAGGTTCATTTGACTGACAAATTATACAATATGACTGAAGAAGAATTTACAGGCCATTTAAAACTTACAAAATCATGAGGTTGAAAACTTTCCCTTACTCGTTATACCTGGTAATTTCTCAAGCAGATTGCAGGGGGAAAAACTTTCTGGAAGTTGCAGAACAAGCCATACTTGGTGGCGTAGATATTATACAGCTCCGCGAAAAAAATGATGATACGGAAATATTTCTTCAAAAGGCGTTGCAATTGATTGAAGTGACAAATAAATATAATATTCCGCTGATCATCAACGATAATATCACTGTTGCGGAAAAAGCAAATTCAGCAGGTATTCATGTTGGTAACCATGATATGGCCCCTACTGAACTGAGATCTCTTGTTGAGGATAAAATAATCGGTTATTCTATAGAGGATCTGACACAACTTGACAATGAACAAACTGTAGTAGCTGATTATCTGGGAATAAGTCCTGTTTTTAAAACAAAAACCAAGACAGACACTATCATAGAATGGGGACTGGAAGGAATTAATCAAATCAGGCAACTCACCCAAAAACCTTTGGTAGCGATAGGCAATATTCAGGTGGAAAATGCAAAGGCAGTCATCCATGCCGGAGCTGATTGCCTTGCTGTCGTTTCTGCAATATGCAGCGCTGCAGATCCTCAGAAAGCAGCTTATGAATTAAAAAATGAAATTGTAAAATGAAAAAATATAAATATCCATCCGTATTGACCATTGCAGGTTTCGACGGAAGCGGTGGTGCCGGTATTCAGGCTGATATTAAAACAACTTCTGCTTTAGGTTGCTATTCTACTTCGGTATTAACGGCTTTGCCTGTTCAGAATACTCAGGGGGTACGAAAAATATATCCTGTACCTGTAGAAGCAGTGGCGGATCAGATAAAGGCAATTCTGGACGACATTGTTCCTGATGCTATTAAAATCGGAATGGTTCATACTCCTCAACTGGTAGAAACCATTGTTTCCACCTTGGCAGAATATCCCAAAATACCTGTGGTCTTCGATCCGGTAATGGTTGCCACCAGCGGACACCGTCTGATTGAAGAAAAAACAATCACAGCACTTACTGAAAAGTTGTTTCCCATTGCAGATGTCATCACCCCCAATATGGACGAGGCTGCGATTTTAGCCGATATGAAGGTAGAAACCCTGGAAGATTTATATACTGCAGGAGCCAAAATCAAAAAGCTCGGCTGTAAAACGATTCTTCTCAAAGGCGGTCATCAGGAAACCTCAACAATTACTTCTTTGTTTTATGATGAGGATGAAAAATTTCACTCTTTTGAAACAACAAAATTCAATACTAACAATACCCACGGTTCAGGCTGTACCCTTTCATCCGCCATTGCAGCATATATCGCTCAGGGAAAAAATTTATTTGAGGCGGTTTCCCTTGGGCAGCAATATGTTTATCAGGCCATAGAAAATGGAACCGATGTACAAACTGGTCACGGAAACGGACCGCTGAACCATTTTTTTAATCCTCAAAAACTTATCAAAAATGAAATGGTCTGAATCAACCTGGAAGGAAATACAAGAATGCTATCAGTCAATTCTTAATATGCCTTTTATCAAAGAATTATCGGAAGGCAGCTTACCAAAAGATAAATTCCGTTTTTATATGGCCCAGGATTCTTTATACCTGGAGCATTTTGGAAGGACTCTCTCTTTAATTGCCGCGAAAATTACCGATCTTCATGATGTATTGGCTTTTATGCGCTTTGCAGAAAATGCCATTGTTGTGGAAAATGCCCTTCATGAATCTTACTTCAAAGATTTTGGATTAACAGATAAGGGAGTTTTAGAACCTGCATGTCATCATTATATTCATTTTCTGAGAAGTACTGCAGCGCTGGAATCTGTAGAAATTGCCGTTGCAGCAGTTCTACCCTGCTTCTGGATTTATCGCGAGGTTGGAAATTATATTTATGAGATTCAAAATACAGTTGACAATCCTTATGAAAAATGGATTGCCACGTATGCGGGAGAAGAATTTTCAACAGCTGTAGATCAGGCTATCGCCATCTGTGACAGATTAGCTGAAAACACGACCGAAGAAACAAGAAAAAAAATGAATGAAGCCTTTGCCACAGCATCCAGAATGGAATATCACTTCTGGGAAGCAGCCTATGAACTGAAGAAATGGAAGTAAGGAAGCTGGAGGAAGGAAGCTAAAGCTTTATCCTAATCACTGAAAATTTCAATTTGTGATTTACAGCAATGCAAGATTTACCTATTAAATCACAAATTTTTAAAGACAAAAGAAACACAGGATATACCTATTATGGCTTCTCCAACACTATATAATAAAAAACGGAACTCATTTTTAAGTTCCGTTTTTTATAAATATCAGTCTTGATTAAAAGTTGAAGTTAAGCCTGCTGAACACATATCGTCCGTTTTGTCCAAACTGGGAAGTAGACCGTGAATAGACAAACTGGTCATTATTGGCCGAAGCGGGAAGATTTTTCGTAGGATAAATATCAAACAGGTTATTGACCCCTAAAGTCAGTCCGATATTTTTAGTGAACTGATACGCCACAGAAATATCGGTAATAATCTTATCTCCTATTTTCTGATGTTCGTTGAATCCTATGACACCGTCTCCATTGACATCGAGTACATCTGCACCGGTCACTTTACCAAAATAGGTATTCCTAAGATAGAAACTGGCGTTCTTCCAGGTAAGGGTATGAGAAAGACTCGCTTTTACTCTCGGTACTGCTTCTTCCAGGTAGACTCTTGATTTTTCAGAGAAATAGATTTTTTCAAGCTCCGGAGATCGCAGAAGCCCGGAAGAGTGAATATCTCCCACCTGTTTTGTCTGGTTAAGGTTTATGGCAAAATTATTATCTAATTTTACCCCGGAAAATCTTGCATTGTGCGAGATAACCACATCCAATCCTTTTGTCTCCGTATCAATGGCATTGGTAAAGAACTGTGCTGCATTCACCCCTAACTGCTCATAGATTTTTTTGGCGTCATCAGACACACTGGCTTTTAAAAACTGGTCAGTAAGGAGGATTCTGTTATCAATCCTGGTAAAATATCCGTCAGCAGTGAATGTTAAATTCACGGATGGGATTTTATAGGTAAATCCTACACTGGCCGATTTGGATGTTTCCTGTTTCAGTTTTGGTATTCCTAGTAATCCTGCCACCTGTGAATCGTTACTGAATGTTCCAACCTCCAGAAGCTGTCCGTTTGGCAGCTGAGGTGAAGTTACGAACAGGGTAGACGTAACATTATAGTAGATCTGGTGAATGGATGGCGCCCTGAATCCTGTAGATCCCGCCAGCCTTACATTAAAATTCGGGGCTACTTTGATTCTTGAGGCCAGTTTATAATTAAAAGTAGAACCGAAATCCGAATAATTTTCATATCTCGCTGCGGCATCTACCAAAAGCCAGTCTGTAAAATTGAATTCAAGATCTGCGTACGCTGCTACTGACTGTCTGTTTTTATTGACAGCATTTTCAGGTCTGAATCCACTGAACACCTGTGAACCACCCGGAAGTGAGGCTCCAAAGAAATCAGTAGGTCTTTGGGAATTTCCGTTCCAGACATTTCCGAAAACATCATAGGTAGCATAGGAAGCTTCTTCCCCTGCGGTCATTTTAAAATTTTCAAAACGGTGTTCACCTCCAAAAGCCACATTTAATCCTTCCAGGACATCGTATTTCTTAGAAAAATCAAGGTTGATGGTGTTTTGGGTAAATCTTAAACCTCCGGCATTGAACTCCTTGGGAGAAGCAAACCGCAACGACGTATTTCCTGTATTGCCGATGTTATATGTAAAAGAGTTTTGCCCGAAAGTATTACTCAAATCGACATGCCAGCCGTCCCATTTTCCTTTGATTCCGGCAGCCAGCGAGATATCCTGGATATCGGTACTGATCTGTGGAAGATAACCGTCCGGATAATATCCCGTAAAGGTTCTGCTTTCACTTGGTCTTCTGTAAAATCCTCCGGAAGTACCATGTCTCAGGCTGTAGCCTCCAAAAGTATAGACCTTCCAATCATCACTCACAGGTACCTCAGCATTGATAAAAAGCTGATGGTTATTGAGTTTAGACTGTCCTACCTGCATATTGAAATCCTTTCTGGTCTGCCCTCTGTAGGCCAATTCCTGATCCGTTATATAGTTAAGCTGATCCCTGGTAAAACTTCCGGATTTCAACACATTTTGTAATGCTCCGATCGTGTTGGCTCCCTGAATATCATCCTGTAACTTTTGTGAAAAATAATCCACATTCTTGGCATATTGATGGATATAATTTACCAATTGCTGAGAATTAGGAGTATTTCCTATATTATTAAACAGAGAAGAAAGGTTCACTCCGTCATTGAGTGCACGTCTTTCGATGGCGTTATAGGCATTATAGATAGGAGCACTTTCTGTTCCTGCTCTGTAGGTAGGATTTCTGAATTGCGAGGACCAGGTAATATTGAAAAAACCACCTTTAGTCCCGATTTTATTACCATAATTCAGGTCCAGCTGAATATTCTGCCCGTCAAAGTTTCCGGTATGGTCATTAGCGGCAGGGGTCAAATTGCCTCCGTAGCTGATCTGGCCGGCCAGTTTCCCCTGTATCCCTTTTAAGTTCAAGATTCATGACTCCGGCAATGGCATCTGAACCATATTGGGCAGCAGCCCCATCTCTCAATACTTCAATTCTGTTTAAAGCAAAAGACGGGATAGCGTTCAGGTCGGTTCCTACCGTTCCTCTTCCGGGAGTTCCGTTTACATTGACCAATGCTGAGGTATGTCTTCTCTTTCCGTTCATCAGAACCAATACCTGATCAGGGCCAAGCCCTCTAAGCTGAGCAGGGTCCAGGTGATCGGTACCATCTGAATTGGTCTGAATGGTAGACGTAAAAGAAGGAGCTATAGCATTTAGAATCTGGCCGATATTATTTTGTGGTAAAATGACTGAAGATTCCTTGATGTTGAATACATCCACAGGAACCGGACTGTCAGTTTTTGATCTTGCCCCGGCTCTGGAGCCCAGTACCACTACTTCTTCTACATTATTGGTCTTTATGCTGTCTTTTTCCTGTCCGAAGGTATATACCCCAAGGAAAAACAGAACAGAGGCCGAAAGAATAGTTTTTTTATTTCTCATTTAGTTAGAATTTGATTGAACATTTATGTTTTTACAAGGTGCAAATGTAAAACTTATTCATTAGTCCACAAAAATAATAGACTTTGTTTTATAAAAAATAATTATCGTTTCTTTCTATCCCTTATTAAAGTTAATTCTTTTTTCATGTAACCGTTACGATTTAACAAAAAAATCTATAGCGGAAATGTTAAAAAGAAAAACGGACTCACATTTGAATCCGTTTTGTATTAATTATATTTATTGAAGTATTTTATGCTTAAATCTTTGTCAGTTTCGCATATTTTAAAATCAGGTTTTTTTCTCCTTCGTGGATGAAAATAACTTTTGCTTTGATGTTCTGAGGGTCGGTACCGTCTAAGAAAGACACTTCACCAATTCCGAAACGATCATGTCTTACCTTATCTCCAACTTCAATATCCTGAGAAGAAGCTCCGCTTGGATTGATGATTTTGGCTGTACTTACCGGTTTCAGTTTTCTGGCTTCAGGAGCAGGTTTCGAGGTTTCTCCTCTGTCCATTGTCTTTTTCTCCACTTTTCTGAAACTTTTCATCTCAGAAGGATGCTCATCAAAAATATTGGATTTTACGCCGGCATTATTGATAAATCTTTTTTCAAGGGCAGG
The DNA here is from genome assembly GCA_016025055.1 of Chryseobacterium indologenes. Taxonomy (NCBI): domain Bacteria; kingdom Pseudomonadati; phylum Bacteroidota; class Flavobacteriia; order Flavobacteriales; family Weeksellaceae; genus Chryseobacterium; species Chryseobacterium indologenes. Next base: position 2,761,255 of record CP065590.1, on the reverse strand, counting down.
ATTAAGGAACTCAATATATTCGTCGTCGATTTCGCTCAAGAATCGGGATGGTTCTGCATCTGTAATTTTCCCCCACTGAAAACGGGAAACAGCATAAGAGAAAAATGCCTGCTTTTCCGCTCTTGTTAAAGCTACATAGAACAATCGTCTTTCTTCTTCAAGATCTTCTCTGGTAGCTGAGCTCATAAAGCTTGGGAACAGGTTTTCTTCAAGACCTACCAGGTGTACCACCGGGAACTCCAATCCTTTTGAAAGGTGGATCGTCATCAGGGAAACCATGTCATCTTCAAGCTCTTTATCCTGTGTATCTGCAGAAAGGGCAATATTTTCAAGGAAATTGGAAAGGCTTGGATCTCCGTCTTCCAGCTGCATTTGTTCTTCAATGAATCCCTGCATAGAGTTCATCAATTCCTGTACGTTTTCTACCCTGGAAATTCCTTCCGGTGTCTGGTCATCTTTTAAAAATTTGATCAGTCCGCTTCGTTTGGCCACTTCCATTGCTACACTGTACGCTGTATCTGTTTTCAGCAATACCTGAAAAGCTTTGATCATCGACCAGAAGTCATTCAATTTGTTTAAAACCCCATTGTTCAGCCCTAATTGTGGTGCGTACATTGGCAGATTATCCAAAACTTTGGAAACAGAAATATTCTGAGCATCGGCAAATACAATCAGTTTATTCTGAGTGGTTTCTCCAATTCCTCTTGCAGGGTAATTGATGATTCTCATTAACGCCTCTGAATCATTTTCATTGATCAGAAGACGAAGATAACCGATTAAATCTTTTACCTCTTTTCTCTGATAGAAGGAAAGGCCTCCATATACTTTATAGGGAATATTCTTACGTCTTAACGCATCTTCAAATGCTCTGGTCTGAGAGTTTGTTCTGTATAAAATAGCGAAATCGCTGTATTTCCTCTGATCTCTGTTACGCAGTTCCCAGATATTTCCTGCTACGAAGTTAGCTTCATCAGCATCGGAAAGAGAGCGGTATATTTTAATTTTATCACCTTCTTCATTATCACTGAACACGTTTTTTTTGAATTGCTGTAAGTTTTTAGCAATAACCACGTTCGCAGCATTTACAATATTCTGCGTGGAACGATAATTCTGTTCCAGAGATACTGTTATCGCATCCGGATAATCCTTTTTAAAGTTTAAAATATTGTAAATATTAGCCCCACGGAATGAATAGATTGACTGTGCATCATCCCCTACCACGCAGATATTTTCAAATTTTGAAGCCAATGCTTTTACGATAAGATACTGTGAGTGGTTGGTATCCTGGTACTCATCCACCATGATATACCGGAATCTGTCCTGATATTTGGCCAACACTTCAGGAAAACGGGTCAACAATTCGTTGGTTTTCAACAAAAGATCATCAAAATCCATAGATCCGTTTCTAAAGCACTGCTCTACATATCGTTGATAAATCTGCCCGATGAACTTCATATTGGCCTTTTCATCAGCCTCCATCAGCTCCGGATTATTGAAATAGGCTTTTACCGTGATCAGATTATTTTTGTAGGTAGAAATTCTCGCCTGAACTTTTTTCGGTTTATAAAGGTCGGCATCAATATTCATATCCTTCAATACTTTTTTGATCACATTCAGCGCATCCTGCTGATCGTAGATCGTAAAATTGGAAGGATATCCCAGATAGTGGGCTTCAATTCTTAAAATTCTCGCAAAAACCGAGTGAAATGTTCCCATCCAAAGGCTTCTTGCATTGCTGTCTCCTACTACTTTGGCGATACGCTCTTTCATTTCACGAGCGGCTTTATTGGTAAAGGTAAGGGCCAGAATATTGAAAGGGTCTACCCCATTGTGTATCAAATGGGCGATACGCATTGTAAGTACACGCGTTTTTCCGGAACCTGCTCCTGCAAGTACCATCAAAGGGCCTTGTAAAGAGGTAACAGCTTCATATTGTGATTCATTGAGTCCTTTCAAATAGTCCATACTGCAAAAAATTTGGGAACACAAAATTAATGTATTCAGAGGAGAATTCAAACTCTGAAAAGAAACTTACATAAGAGAGGCCCTGTACAACCTGTACCCGGACAATAATTATACATTTTGAAAACAGATATACCGATCATTATCCTCTACCCATCCATTTTCAATTTCAATTTATAAAAGTCTCTTCTGTAACATTTAATTCACTTTTTCTACTTATTGACAAACAATTTCTAAGTTTATGAAAAAACGACTTCTTTCTGCTGCTGCCGTAGCTTTCTTCGGGCTCATGCTGAATGCACAGCAAATCAAATTCGAGGAATATGACCTTCCCAACGGGCTTCACGTCATTCTTCATCAGGATAACTCGGCTCCGGTAGTAACTACGGGTGTAATGTATCATGTAGGAGCCAAGGATGAAGTAAAAGGCAGAACAGGTTTTGCCCATTTTTTTGAACATCTTTTATTTGAAGGAACTCCCAATATCAAAAGAGGAGAATGGTTTAAAATTGTATCTTCCAACGGAGGGCAAAACAATGCCAATACGACCAACGACAGAACCTACTATTATGAAACTTTCCCGTCGAATAATGAACAACTCGGCCTTTGGATGGAATCTGAAAGAATGCGCCACGCAGTAATCAACCAGATTGGTGTGGATACCCAGAGAGAAGTAGTAAAGGAAGAAAAAAGATTGAGAATGGATAACCAGCCTTATGGAAATCTTTTCCCAACGATTCAAAAGAACCTGTTTACCAAACATCCCTACAACTGGCCAACCATTGGTTCTATGGAAGATCTTAATTCTGCAAAACTTGAAGAATTCCAGGCTTTTTATAAAAAATATTATGTTCCTAACAATGCCACTTTAGTGGTAGCAGGAGATATCAAACCGGAACAGACTAAAAAATGGATCGAAGACTATTATGGTGCTATTCCAAAGGGTACCGTTTATCCCAAAGATTTTCCTAAAGAAAGTCCGATTACACAGGAAAAGGAAGTTACTGCAACAGATCCGAACATCCAGCTTCCGGCATACGTTTTTGCTTATAGAACACCTGCCAATAAAGAGAAAGATGCTTATGTTCTGGACATGCTTTCTTCTTATTTAAGTAATGGTAAATCATCTGTATTATATAAAAAACTGGTAGACCAGGAGAAAAAGGCACTTCAGGTAGCTGCTTTCAACCAGGGGCTTGAAGATTACAGTATTTTTGCATTCTTTGCTATCCCGATGGGGCAAACCACAAAACAGACGTTGCAGACTGACATTGATGCTGAGATCAAAAAGCTTCAGACCACTTTAATTTCTGAAGAGGATTATCAAAAGCTTCAAAATCAGTTTGAAAATCAGTTTGTGAATCAAAATTCAAGTATTCAGGGGATTGCAGCGTCTTTGGCAACCAATCATGTATTGATGGGAAATACAGATCTTATCAACAAGGAAATCGATATTTACAGATCTATCACCAGACAGGATATTCAAAATGCAGCAAAAAAATATCTGAATTCCAATCAAAGAATCATTATCAACTACATTCCTGAGAAAAAATAATTTTACCCATGAAAAAGCAATTCACTTATATAGCAGCGGCATTTTTATTTGCAGGAATGCTTACCGCACAAAAGATTGATATTAATGCAATGCCTAAGCCGGGCCCTACCCCAGCCATCAACATTGCCCAACCAAAAACCTTCCAGCTCAGTAACGGACTTACGGTAATGGTAGTTGAAAACAATAAACTTCCAATAGTAAACACGACTCTTTCTATGGACAGGCCTCCTTATTATGAAGGAAATATTGCGGGGGTAAGCGAAATCATGGCGAGTCAGCTTGATAATGGAACCACCAACCTGAGCAAAGATGAATTCAATAAAAAAGTTGACTTTTTAGGAGCAAAACTGAATTTCAACTCAGACGGTGCCACTTCCAGTTCTCTTTCCAAATATTTTCCAGAAGTACTGGCATTAATGGCTGATGCAATCGTCAACCCTAAATTCTCTGCTTCGGAAATCCAAAATGCAAAAGAGAGGACTATTGAAGGGTTAAAGGCAGATGAAAAAAATGCCTCTTCTATAGCAGCAAGAGTTTCCCATGCTCTGATGTACGGGAAAAATACTTCGAGGGGAGAGTTTCAGACTATTGAGTCTATCAACAAGATCCAACTGGCAGATGTTCAGAATATTTACAACAAATATTATTCACCGGACAATGCTTATCTGGTCATTGTAGGAGATGTAAAATTTGAGCAGATAAAACCATACATTGAAAAAGCTTTTGGAGGCTGGAAAAAGTCAAATACAAAATTTGCAGCATTAGAGCCGGCATCCAATGTTGCCAAAACCGAGATCAATGTTGTAGATGTACCTTCAGCAGTACAATCTGTGTTATCAGTCAGCAATCTTAACAATCTTAAGATGAAAGATCCTGATTATTTTCCTGCTACGATGGCCAACTATATTCTTGGCGGCGGCGGTGAAGCAAGGCTTTTCATGAACCTTAGGGAGAAAAACGGATTTACGTACGGAGCGTATTCAATGCTTACTCCAAGTAAGTATTCTCCGGAATTTTCTGCTCAGACAAGTGTAAGAAATGAGGTAACGGATAAAGCTGTGAAGGAAATGATGAATGAGCTAAACGGGATTTCTACGATAAAACCTGAAGAACTGGAAAATGCTAAAGCAAAATTGAAAGGAGCTTTCATCATGGCTTTAGAAAAACCTGAAACAATAGCAAAATTTGCCCTTAACCAAAAAGTACAGGAGCTTCCTGCTGATTTCTATACCAACTATCTGAAATCCATTGATAAAGTCACTGCATCAGATATTTCTAATGCCGTAAAAACAACTATTCTTCCTGGCCAGAGCAGGATTTTTATTGCCGGTAAGGCATCTGATATTGCAGAAGGGCTTGAGAAATTAGGATATCCTGTAAGATATTTCGATAAAGAAGCCAATCCGGTTACCAAACCTGCAGCCCAAAAAATGGATACCAGCGTAACGATCGGTTCTGTAGCAGATAAATATATCAACGCAATCGGCGGCTTGCAAGCCGTCCAAAAAATCAGTTCGATAACAGCTGATGCCACCACCAAAATCCAGGGAATGGATATGAGTATGAAACTGATCCAGGCAAAAGGGGGAAAAATGATGATGGATATGAAAATGATGGGTAATAGTGTTCAGAAGATTGTTTTTGACGGTAAAGAAGGATATGTAGAGGGACAGGGTAAAAAAATGCCATTAAACGACAAGCAGAAAACTTCGATGGCTGAACCAGAGCTTTTCCCGGAACTAACGTTTGCAAAATCAGCCGACCTGAAGCTAACCGGAATTGAAAAATACAATAACGAAGATTCCTACGTGGTAAAGGGTGCAAAAAACACATACTATTACAGTGTAAAAACAGGACTGAAAACCGGTGAAATAAAAGCAGGCGATGGAGGTTCTATTCCGACAAGCTTTGCAGATTACAAAGATGTATCAGGCGTAAAACTTCCGTTTACCATTATCCAGAACATGGGCGGAATGGATATCAATATGACCGTGCAATCTTATCAGCTTAATCAGGCAAAGGATTCTGATTTTAAATAAATAATATTCTTTTACAGAAAAGAGCTGTCTTACAAATAAGGCAGCTTTTTTTTCTGGGATGTTTAAAATTGATGTTCTTTGTATGCTTTCCCGCTTCTGAAAATGACGGTATCAACTCTTTTTTAGCCTAAAAACATTGTCTGATCAATAAACTTTTGCAGTTAATTCATATTTACAGACATCTTTTTTTGTTGTTCGGTAAAAAAAGATTAAATTTGCCCATTCAAAAAGATATCAGAATTAATGGATACTATATTTACACTATTGATGGTTCTTATTATGATTGCCAGTATTTTATTGGTAATTATCATTATGGCTCAAAACCCTAAAGGAGGAGGTCTTTCAAGTACTTTTGGAGGAGCATCATCTGCACAGTTTGGAGTACAAAGAACCAATGATTTCATGGAAAAAGCAACATGGACTCTAGGCGGAACTATCATCGTTCTTATCCTTTTTAAGCGTTGTGATCACAGGTAAACCATCACAAGTGGCCCCTGCCCAGCAACCCGTTAAAAAAGAAGCTCCGGCAAAACAAAGCACTCCGGCTACTTCTACAACAACGACTCCGGCTACTACACCGGTAGCACCAACTAAATAAGAAAATTCTTATCTCAGATATAAAACAAAAGCAACTCTGTTCGGGTTGCTTTTTTTATTGTAACAAACTTGAAGTTTCAATTATTTTAATTTGATCTTTTCAATTTTATGGCGGAGCTTCAGACCGGTTTTCAAAAATGAATACTGTACCGGTTTTGAATGGCGGTAATATTTATCAATAAAGATCTGCATGGCCCCATAAAACCTGTCCAGATACACTTCGTCTCTGATAGTGCTTTCTCCTTTATGATGGAGTATGGAAACCTCACCGTAATAATAGTTTTTATATCCATGCTTTAATAAGGTATAGCAAAGGTCTATATCTTCCCCATACATAAAGTAGGCTTCATCCAGGCCGCCAACCTTTTCGTACACGTCTTTCCTGACTAATAAAAAAGCACCGGTCAACACATCTACTTCTGCAATGGCATTTTCCTCGATATCATTTCTATAATAAGATTTTGAATTATTCTTTCTGAAATTCGTAAACAGTTTTTCAAAAGAGTTGAACATATCAGGAACCGATCGTTTGCTTTCCGGCAAAAAATTGCCCTGAGCGTCATGCATACGTACTCCCATGCCTCCAAAACCTGAATGGGAATCGGCAAAATCCAAAAGATCTTTCATATAGAATCCTTCGAGTTCGGTATCAGGGTTTAAAAGCAATAGATACTCTCCCTTCGCCGTTTGTATGGCTTGATTATTTGCTTTCGAAAATCCCCCATTTGTTTGGGAAGACATAAAACGGACTTCGGGAAATTCGGGAATAAGGTCTCCCCATGAACTGTCTGTGGAAGCATTATCAATTACAATCACCTCATATTCAGTTTCTTTTATATATTTTCGAATAGATAAAAGGCAGTTTCTCAATAACCGGGTAACATTATAATTTACAATAATAACTGACAGTTTCATATTAATTAATCCTTTTCGTTGTAAGGTAACCTATTGATAATCGACCGTCCTAAAGATATTTCGTCCGCATACTCCAACTCGTCCCCTACTGAAATTCCCCTGGCAATACTTGAAAAATTCACATTGAAATTTTTAAATTTTTTGTAAATATAATAAGCCGTGGTGTCTCCTTCCATCGTTGCACTTAAGGCAAAAATAAATTCTTTCACCTTACCTTCATTTAATTTCCTTTCGATACTCGGAATATTTAACTGGCCGGGACCCACTCCTTCCATCGGAGAGATCTTTCCTCCAAGAATCAGATATTTTCCGGTATATTTTCCGGTATTTTCTATAGCAATTACATCCCGCACATCTTCAACAATACAGATCAGTTCACCGGTTCTCTTTTCATTGCTGCAGATCTCACAAACCTCAAAATCTGAGAAATTATGACAGTCTTTGCAATATTTTATTTCATTAACAAGGTTAATCAGGGAATTCCCAAGGCTTACAGCCCGGGAATTAGGTTGTTTTAATAAATGCAATGCTAATCTTAGCGCAGTTTTTCTTCCTATTCCGGGTAATCCTGAAATCTCATCAACGGCTTTTGCCAAAACTTTACTTGGATAATCCATAGTTACAAAAATAGGGATTATAGCTGAAAATTACCTATTGAAAATGTAAACAAAACATTATAATATAGAGTAAATAATCATTTTTTTGTTTTTAAATCCAGGTTTATATTTTTAGGTTTCACTTCAGATGCCACTAAGTTTTTTGAGAATACAGTTATTTTTATTTGAGCTCCCCTGTTTCATCCTGTATCATAAGATATTTTCTAACTAAAAGGTGAAGCCATAATGAAATCTTTCAATGAGTTTTTATCCTATGTAACCTTCTTTAATGTCTCATTATGATATTTTAACCATTTCCTGGCACTTCTAATACCTTATAACTCTAAAAAAACCTTTATATTTGCCGCTCGAATTACATATGAAAAAAATAAACTAACATGGTACTTAACAATCTCAATTATCCACTGGATTTCAAATTCAAAATCACTACCTTAGCAAGCGACTTCAACATTACAGACAAAAACGGGAATTATGTAGCCTACGTGCGTCAGAAAATGTTTAAACTGAAGGAAGATGTAATTGTATTCAATGATGAAAGCAAGTCTAAGGAGCTTTTCAGAATCAGAGCTAATCAATGGATTGATTTTAACGCTTCTTATTCCTTAAACGATATTGTTGATAACAAAAATTTCGGCAGATTGGCACGAAAAGGGATGCGTTCTATCTGGAAAGCGAGCTATGATATCCTGGATGCGAATGACCAGCCGAAATTTAAAGTTCAGGAAGACAGTGCCTGGGTAAGATTCTGGGACAGTTTTGTAGGAGAGCTTCCCATCATCGGAATGTTTACCGGCTATTTTCTGAATCCTTCCTATACTGTAACTGGTGTTGATGGAAAAGCTTATTTTAAATTAAAAAAGATGCCTTCGTTCTTCGGAAGAAGATTCCAGCTGGACAGATTGATTGATATTGATGATGAGGAGGAAAGCTTGGTAATCCTGTCTTTATTAATGATGACACTTCTGGAAAGGGCAAGAGGTTAAAACAATAAAACCACAAAAAAATGAAATACTTTATTATTTTCTTTTCTGCGCTTTTTTTAGTAGCCTGTAAAAAGGAAAAAGAAACAGTTCAGGGTTCTGCTCCTGGCGATTCGCTAAACATTGTTAAAGATTCTGCTGTAGCACAGTCTTCTTCAGAAAAAATTCTGATTGAGACCATTGCTTTTCCCAAAGAGATCAAAGAATGTTCATGTTACTTTGCCAAAACCAAAGCTGATTTTGAAGCTGAAAAATACATCTACGCAGATGATGCCGGAAAAACAGCTTACATGAAACTTGATGGTAAAAGAATGGTGATGAACCTTATCTCATCAAGTGATATGGAAGTAGACGAAGAACTGACCAAAGAAATCGAAAGTAATGATTACAAAATCTCTGTAAAAGGTAAAAAAATAAAAGGTGAGGAAGCTTTATTATTTGAAGGCACTCTGACGATTGAAAAACCTGACGGTACTGTTGTTACCACACCGATTTACGGAGAATGTGGATGTTAAAACACACTAAACTGAAAAAAGGGAAAATAGAGTACAATCGAATCTGATATTTTACTTTTTTCGCTTTTTACGACCCATAAAAAATGCTTCTGTATCCCATAGAAGCATTTTTAATTTTGTAAATTTGGGAAAAATAAAATTCAATGGAATTATCTAACATAGAACCGCAGATAATCTGGAAAAATTTCTCCAAATTAAATGCTGTTCCAAGACCTTCTAAAAAGGAAGAAAAAGTAATTGCTTTCATCAAAGGATTTGGTGAAGATCTGGGCTTAGAAACCACAGTAGATGAAGTAGGAAACGTGATTATCAAAAAACCGGCTACCCCGGGAATGGAAAACCGTAAATCGATTGTGTTGCAATCACATTTGGATATGGTTTGTCAAAAGAATAATGATGTAAATTTTGATTTTGAAACGGAAGGAATCAAAATGGAAATCGATGGTGACTGGGTAAAAGCAAAAGGGACGACTCTGGGAGCTGATAACGGTCTGGGAGTCGCTACAATCATGTCTGTTCTTGAAAGCTCTGATATCCCTCACCCTGCTTTGGAAGCATTATTTACAATTGATGAAGAAACGGGAATGACAGGAGCTTTAGGCTTAAAACCAGGGCAATTAACGGGAGAAATCCTTTTGAACCTTGATACTGAAGAAGATGATGAGATTGATATCGGTTGTGCAGGAGGTGTTGATGTGACAATCACTCAGAATTATGCTGTAGAAGCTTCTAAAGGACAAATCGTAAGAATCGAAGTAAAAGGTCTTCAGGGAGGTCACTCTGGGATGGATATTCACAAAGGTTTCGGAAATGCCAATATTATCCTGGGAAGGCTTCTTTACAAAGGATTGGAAAATCAAAATATTCAGTTACTGACTATTGATGGCGGAGGATTAAGAAATGCTATTCCAAGAGAAGGAGTTGCTATCGTTTCTGTAAGAAATGCTCAAGAATTCATTGAAGAAGCAACTGCTCTTAAAAAAGATATTCTGGAAGAATTTGCTTCTGTAGAACCGGGACATCAGATCAATATTGAAAACTCTACTTCTTCAGATCAGGCTATATCAGAAGAGGATTCTAAAAAAGTAATCCTTACTTTAAAAGCCCTTCACAACGGGGTATACAGAATGAGTCCGGATGTAGCAAACCTTGTAGAAGCATCAAACAATGTAGCAAGAGTAGAATTAAAAGGAGGAGAACTTAAAATCCTGAACCTTACAAGATCATCTGTAGATTCTTCTAAATATTCTACCGCAGAGCAATTAAAATCTGTAGCAGAATTAGCAGGAATGAATGTAGTATTCAGTGGTTCTTATCCGGGATGGAAGCCATTGCCTGGTTCAGAGATCGTACAGATCATGGAAAAAATCTACACCGAGAAATTCAATGAAAAACCTCATGTAGTAGCTTGTCATGCAGGTCTTGAATGTGGAATTATCGGGGCTAATTATCCTAACATGGAAATGGTAAGTTTTGGACCAACCATCAGAGGAGCTCACTCTCCTGACGAGAAGGCCAATATCCCTTCTGCTCAGAAGTTCTGGAGTTTCCTGAAAGATATTTTAGCGAATATTCCTCAGAAATAGAATATTAAAACAACTATATTGAATATCCAAAATCAAAGATTTTGGATATTTTAATTTAAACCATTAAGACATTTTAAACATGAAAAGTATTACCGTATTCTGTGGCTCAAGCTTTGGTACAGATAAAATCTATGAAGAACAGGCTTTTTTACTAGGGCAGACTTTAGCAAAACAAAATATACAATTGATTTATGGAGGGTCCCAAACCGGATTAATGGGAACCATTGCCAACGGGGCTTTAAGTGAAAACGGAAAAGTAACCGGCGTTCTGCCCCACTTTTTACAGGCCAAAGAAATTGCTCATAAAAACCTTACCGAACTGGTGCTCGTGGAAACGATGCACGAAAGAAAAACCAAAATGAATGACCTGTGTGACGGAGTGATCGTACTTCCCGGAGGCTATGGTACGCTGGAAGAATTTTTTGAAATGATTACATGGTCGCAGCTTGGGCTTCATAAGAAACCCATCGGTGTATTGAATATTGACGGCTTTTATGATGATCTGATCAAGCTGGTTCAGAATATGGTCAGTAAAGGCTTTTTAAAGCAAGTTAACAGAGAAATGATGCTCATCAGTGACAATATTGATGAACTGCTTGAAAAAATGAGAACCTATCAGGCTCCGACCGTTGGAAAGTGGATATCGAAAGAGGAAATTTAAATTTACAGAAAGAGGAAGACCTGAAAAGTTTTCCTCTTTCCGTTTCTATAATCTTATTGTTTAGTACATTTGTGATCAGAATTTTCTCACAAAAAAATAAAACCCATGAAAAATGTATTTCTGACGAGCTGTTTTCTGTTAAGCCAGATCACTTTTGCTCAGTATAATTATCCTAACACTCCTGAAAAATCTGTCACTGATGATTATTTCGGAACAAAGATAACAGACAATTATCAATGGCTGGAAGATCTGAAAAGCCCTGAAGTAAAAAACTGGTTCAAGGCCCAGTCAGATTATAGCCATAGCGTTATAGACAAAATTCCCAATCGTGATGAGCTGTATAAAGGGATGAAGCAAATTCAGGAAATGGGTGGTGACACTTTCAGTTATGCCAAGCAGAGAGGAAATTTTTATTTCTATACTAAAACAAAGAAGAACGAAAAGCTCTCGAAACTTTATGTAAGAGATATGACTACAGGAAAAGAAAGCTTACTTTTTGATCCTGAAACCTATAAAAAAAATACCCAAATCACCAATTTCAGCATAGATACGAAGGGAAATCAGATCGCTCTTTTATTCTCAAAATCAGGTGGTGAAATTTGTGAGCTTAAGATTTTAGATGTCAAAACCGGAAAACTCCTCGATGATGTCCTTAGTCCCTTGTGGAGCGAATTTGGATTTGAATTCACCTCAGACGGTAATTCCATCATTTACACCCAAATGAGTACCGGAGATCCGAACAGCAACATGCTTCTGAAAGATATGAAAGCTAAGCTGCATCATATTGGCACCAGCACAGATAAAGATATAATTCTGGCTTCCAAAGGAGATAATCCGGAACTCAACATGCTGATCGAGCAATTTCCTATGATTGAATTTTCTGATGATTTTAACTATATCCTGCTTAATCTTGGTTCCACAAAATCGGAAAGTCCTCAGTTTTATGCACCCTACTCGGCTTTGAAGGATAAAAAAATCACCTGGAAACAGATTGTAAAAGCTTCAGATGATATTGTTCAGACATTTATTACAGGAGATCAGCTCTTTTTCCTTACCCATAAAAATGCACCCAATTATAAAATAGGAGTTACAAGCTTATCAAACCCGGATTTTGCGCATGCTAAAATACTTGTTCCTGAAAGTAATACGACTTCCATAACCTCTATACAAACCTCAAAAAATTATCTTATTTACTCTGTAAGTAACGGTATTACCCAGGAAAAATATCAGATGGATATGAAAACCTTCGCCATCAAAAAAATTCCTTTACCTGAAGGAGTCAATAATTCTGCACCGCTTAATGCCCGTGAAAATGACGATCTTCAATGCTATAATTTTAATTGGCTGTCTCCTCGTACAGCTTACGAATACAGCCCTGCCAACGGTAAGGTTGTAAAAAGTAAATATTTTAATGGAGACAACAACTATCCTGACTATACTCAATTATACGAAGTAAAAGAAGTAGAAGTAAAAAGCCACGATGGCACCATGGTTCCCCTTTCGATTATTTATCCTAAAAATATGAAAATGGACGGGACTGCTCCCGCTTATATTACAGGCTACGGCGGCTATGGAATATCTTCCGTTCCACGTTTTTCCAATAAATTGGTTGTATTGCTGGAGCAAGGTGTCGTGACCGCTATTGCCCATGTAAGAGGTGGCGGTGAAAAAGGCGAAAACTGGCACCAAGACGGAATGAAATCCAAAAAGCCCAATACATGGAAAGATTTTATTGCCTGCTCACAATATCTTGTTGATCAGAAATATACTTCCCCATCAAAATTGATCGGCAACGGAGCAAGTATGGGTGGTGTACTTATAGGTAGAGCCATCACAGAAAGACCGGATTTATACGGCGTTGCTATCGCTGAAGTTGGGATGACCAATGTACTTCGTTCACAAAACTCTGCTAACGGGGCCAATCAGATTCCCGAGGTGGGAAGCATAAAAGAGTCCGGGGACATCAAACATCTGATCGAAATGGATGTGCAAAGCAAAGTAAAAAAAGGAGTAAAATATCCTGCCGTTCTCGTTCGTACCGGGATGAATGATTCCAGAATTACCCCATGGGAACCTGGAAAATTTGCTGCGAAGCTGCAGAACAGCACCGCTTCAGGCAAACCTGTCCTGCTCTATGTGAATTATGAAAACGGCCATTTCACAAGTGATCTGGATGTTGCCTTCCGTGAATATGCAGATATGTATGCTTTTGCATTATGGCAGGTAGGGCATCCAAAGTTCCAACCGGCAAAAAAATAATGTGAAATATTTATAAAAAAACAAAGCCCGTTCGAGTACAACTCCAACGGGCTTTATATTAAGATTAAAAAATATTTTCTAAGGATAAGGAGCAATTTCCACTTCAAGTCCTTCCATTTCATCTGCTATATGCAACTGGCATCCCAATCTGCTGTTGTCTTTCACATGGAAAGCTTCAGCCAGCATCGCATCTTCTTCATCTCCCATCGGTTCCAGACCGGGATCATTAATTACATATACCTGGCAAGAAGCACACATCGCCATTCCTCCACATACACCAATAGTACCTTCTTCTGCCAATTCATAAGAACGAATGATCTCCATTAAGTTCATGGACATATCCGTAGGAGCTATCACATCGTGGGTTACACCTTCTCTGTCGGTGATTTTAATATTAATATCTGACATAATTCTGCAAAATTAGTCAATTTTTTTCACAACAGCCTTCTCTGCTTCTTTACGGCTACCGTCAAATCCGTCTACTCCACTTACCGTTGTATATTTCAATACGAATTTTTTACCAGGATTCAATCTGTTGTAAACACTCTGACACATCAGAGTAGCTTCGTGGAAACCACAGAGAATTAGTTTTAATTTTCCGGGATATGTATTGATATCACCGATGGCATAAATCCCCTCAATATTGGTTTGATAATCAAGCGCATTGTTTACGACAATCGCATTTTTCTCAATATTCAATCCCCAGTTTCCGATCTCCCCCAACTTGGGAGTCAATCCGAATAAAGGAATGAAATAATCGGTTTCAATTTCAAAAGCATCCTCACCATCTTTCTGTACAGTGATCGCTTCTACTTTTCCGTCACCTCTGATACCGGTAACTTCTGCAGGAGTAATTAATTTAATTTTCCCTTCATTTTTCAAATCCTGAACTTTTTCTACAGAATCCAAAGCTCCTCTGAACTCATTTCTTCTGTGGATCAAAGTTACCTCGCTTGCTACATTAGAAAGGAAGATACTCCAGTCAAGGGCAGAGTCTCCTCCACCGGCAATCACTACTTTTTTATTTCTGAAATGTTCAGGTTCTTTCACGAAATATTCAAGACCTTTTTCTTCATAGTCAGCTACATTGTCAAAAGTAGGCTTTCTTGGTTCAAAAGTCCCCAATCCACCCGCAATGGCAATCGCCTTACATCTGTGAACTGTTCCTTTATTGGTGATTACCTCAAACCATTCATCGTCAACTTTCGTATAGGAAACGGCAGTTTCTCCCAGCGTAAATCCGGGTTGGAACTGCTTGATCTGCTCCATTAAATTATCCACTAATTCTCCGGCATTCACTGATGGATACCCCGGAATATCAAAAATAGGTTTCTTAGGATAAAGTTCCGCCAATTGCCCTCCCGGCTGTGGAAGCGCATCAATAATGTGGCACTTCATTTTTAAAAGACCAGCTTCAAAAACTGCAAAAAGTCCTGTAGGTCCTGCACCTATGATCAATATATCAGTGGTTATCATAATTTAAGATAATTTAATTATACATGTAACTGCAAATTTACTAATTTTAATGCGAAGCATATTTAATTGATTCTAAATAAAAACCTGAGATTTGTCAAATATCTATCAATTAAGATTTTAAATTTGGCAATGTATTTGTAAATGACATACCATGAAGAAAATTTTGAACCTTGTTGCAGTATTTATATTCTTTTTAGGCTCGGCACAGATTGATAATATTGCAGACGGCGAATCGATCACTTTAAGAATTCACTATGGGTTCTTAAATGCAGGGACCGCAAATCTTACAACAAAAAAAACCACTTACAAAGGAGCTCCTCACTTGTATGTAAAAGGTACCGGACAAACCACAGGAGCGGTAAAAGCCTTCTTTAAGGTAGAAGATTTGTATGAAAGCTTCATCAATACAGAAAACGGATTACCTAGTTTCTATGTGAGAAATGTACGTGAAGGCGGATATCGTCAGCATTTTGAAACGGTCTTCAATCACGATAACAATACTTTAATTTTAACAGATAAAAAGACACCTGCCAATGGTTCCAAAGTTTTGAAATCAGTAAAAGGTGTGCAGGATATGCTTTCATGCTTTTATTATTTGAGAAGTAAAAGCCCGGAAGAGCTGAAAGTGGGAACGGTAATTAATATGAATGTATGGATTGATGATGAGATGTTTCCTTTCCAATTGAAAGTGACAGGAACAGAAGATCTGAAGACCAAATTCGGGACTATTAACTGTTTAAAAATTATTCCATCCGTGAAAAGCGGAAGGGTATTTAAAGAAAAAGAAGGCGTAACAATGTGGGTTTCCAATGATGCCAATCATGTCCCGATGCTATTGAAAGCTGAATTGGCGGTAGGCTCTTTGAAAGCCAGCATTGATGATTATAAGAATGTAAAATATCCGTTAAAGTTTAGTAAGTAATAAGTACTGATTCTAATATATCAAGCCTGTAAATTGTACAGGCTTTTTTATTTTCATGTAATATACAATTGATATTGATTGTCTTTATGATAGAAGCAGCCCTCAGGACTGTCGTTGCAAT
Organism: Chryseobacterium indologenes; assembly: GCA_016025055.1. Lineage (NCBI taxonomy): Bacteria > Pseudomonadati > Bacteroidota > Flavobacteriia > Flavobacteriales > Weeksellaceae > Chryseobacterium > Chryseobacterium indologenes. Next base: position 2,745,050 of record CP065590.1, on the reverse strand, counting down.
GAAGACTTCAGGACCATAGGAAGCGAAGTATCAGCGTAGGAAACAAGGACACGTGTAAATTTTTCAATAAAATCAGTTTTTAGTTACCGTTTTGTTTCTTAGGTCAGTAATTAAAAACAAAAAACCTCCGGAGCTCCGGAGGTTTGATTTTTTATAGTGTCTTGAATTGCTCCAAGGTTCTGATATCATTTTCAAAGAACATTCTGATGTCGCTCATTTGGTAAAGAAGCATCGTAATTCTTTCAATCCCCATTCCGAATGCATATCCGGAATATTTTTCAGAGTCGATATTCACGTTCTTCAGAACTGCAGGGTCTACCATTCCGCATCCCATGATTTCCAGCCAACCTGTTCCTTTTGTGATTCTGTAATCTGTTTCAGAGTTTAATCCCCAATATACATCGATTTCAGCACTAGGCTCAGTGAACGGGAAGAATGACGGTCTCATTCTGATTTTTGATTTTCCGAAGAGTTCTGTAGTAAAGAATTGTATGGTTTGCTTTAAATCTGCAAAACTTACATTCTCATCAATATATAATCCTTCAATCTGATGGAAAATACAATGAGAACGAGAAGAGATTGCTTCATTTCTGAATACTCTTCCCGGAGATAAAATTCTGATTGGCGGCTGATTTTCTTCCATATAACGGGTTTGTACGGAAGAAGTGTGCGTTCTTAAAAGAATATCAGGATTCTGCTCAATGAAGAAAGTATCCTGCATATCTCTTGCCGGGTGATATTCCGGAAGGTTAAGCGCAGTAAAGTTATGCCAGTCATCTTCAATCTCAGGACCGTCTGCTACTGCAAACCCGATAGATTTGAAAATTTCGATAATTCTGTTTTTTACCAGGTTGATCGGGTGTCTTGAACCCAGTTCCAATGGAAAGGCAGGTCTTGTAAGATCTTCTTTTTCTACAGCAACGGAAGATGCGGAAGAGTTTTTCAAATCTTCTAATTTTACAGCCACTGCTTGTTTTAAAGTATTGATCTTCTGTCCGAATTCTTTCTTCTGGTCGTTAGGAACTTCTTTAAATTTTTCAAAAAAATCATTCAGAACCCCTTTTTTACCGTTGTACTTGATTCGGAAGTTTTCTATATCTTCCTTAGAGGTAGCATTGAAGCCGTTTACTTCGATCAGTAGTTCTTCTATCTTTTCTATCATTATTTTACCCTTTCAAAATGTTTTGCAAAAATACGATTTTTAAGTTGAATAATTAATCCGTAATAAAAAAATCTGCCTCTTTTTCGGGAGGCAGACTTCAATCACTTATTTCACTTAAATAAAAAAATTATTTCTTTTCTAAAGCTTTAACGCTGATCTGAAGAGTTACCTCATCCTTAATCACGCCGTTTTCAGCAGGAGCCTGGAATTTTACCCCAAACTCTTCTCTTTTGATATCTTTCGGCTCAGTCGCTACACTCACTTCCCCATCCTTCACAGAAACATTAGCTTTAAACTGAACTGGTTTTGTAATTCCTTTAATGGTTAAATTACCATCCAACAAGGTATTATAGTCTCCTTCTGTAGCGGGAGTAACTTTTGTAATTTCAAAAGAAGCAGTCGGGAATTTTTCTACTTCAAAGAAGTCACCACTTTTCAGGTGGCCGTTTAATTTCCCTAAATCTTCCGGGCTGTCTTTCAGGTCCACAGAAGTTAAAGAATTCATATCAGCAACGAATTTTCCGCTTTCCAGTTTTCCCTCCTTCACCGTTACATCTCCACTTTCGAACTTAATTGTTCCGAAGTGGCTTGTATTTTCAGATTTAAATACTTTATATCCTTTCCATTCCACTTTACTGTTTAGCGTATCCAATGTGTACTGACTTCCTTCCTTAGTCGTTGTCACTTCATTACTTTCGCTGGTAAGAGGTTTATCTTTTTTACAAGAAACCATCACTGCAGCAATAAATAAAGCAGGAATAGCTAACGAAAACAGTTTTTTTCTCATTTTTGATTTATTTTTATTACTCCCGCTAATATAATAAAAAAAATTGTGTTTTCATAAAAACCTTACATTTGTAATATGCTATTAGAAATAAACAATTTATTTTTCTCCCACACCAAAGACAAACCCCTGTTTCAGAACCTCAATTTAAGGTTTGAAGCCAATAAAATCATTGCCCTTGCCGGCGAAAGCGGCTGCGGAAAATCAACCCTTCTCAGCCTTATTTATGGACTTCTCGATTGGGAAAGTGGTGATATTATTTTTGATGGGACCCGACTGTCTGGGCCTAAGGGAAACTTGGTTCCCGGAGAAGCGGAAATGAAATTTGTGGCACAGAATTTTGATCTTATGCCTTATGCTACCGTTGCTGAAAATGTCGGTAAATTTATTTCGAATATCAATTTAAAACAAAAGAAAGAAAATGTAATGGAACTCCTGGAAGTGGTAGGTCTTCAGGAATTTGCCCATGTACTTCCTAAATATTTAAGTGGCGGCCAGCAACAGCGCGTTGCTATTGCCAGAGCTCTCTCTGTACTTCCCAAGCTGCTTATTTTAGATGAGCCGTTCAGTAATCTGGATTTTCCAAGAAAAATTGAGCTTCGTGAGAGACTTTTCAGATATGTAAAACAACATCATGTCTCGCTGATCATTTCTACCCACGAACTTCAGGATATTATGCCATGGCTCGATCAGATTGTAATCCTTCAGGACGGAAGACTTATTCAGAATGACAACCCTGAACAGACCTATAGACATCCATACAATTCCTATGTTGCCAAACTTTTTGGAGAAGTGAACATCTTCACTGAAGAAGAGATCACTGATTTTCAGCTTAGTAAATTTTCTTATTATCCGAAGGAAATCAAAATTACAGAAACCGGATGTAATGCCGAAGTTATTGAAAGCAGATTTGCCGGCAATCATTACTGGAATAAAGTAAAAGTAAAAAATAAAGTGATAGTAATGTTTACAGATGAAAGATTGGATGGAATGGTAAATATTTCATTTGTTTAAAAACAACATTACATAACCCATACATTTCCTTATACTTATCCATAATTTGTGGATAAAAAAATACAAATGTAAGAACCTGTTTTAAAACTTTTTCTTACATTTGTAGTACACAGCATAAGGAAATTTTTGGTTACTTCTCTTTCTGCCTTCCGGACGGACATTAGCAATCTTGCAATTAAGTCTTTTGAAAGATTACACTGTCCAATTTTTTCCTTTTCTTATGCTCTTATCACAAAAATTAACCACATAGGCACATAGTTTTTCAATACAAAAGTAGATTCCCTATGTTTCTATGTGGTTAATAAAAACTCTATTATCTGTGCTTTTAAGCTTTTTTCACGAATTCTGATTTTAAAGCCATAGCCCCGAAACCATCAATCTTGCAATCAATATTGTGATCACTTCCCGGTCTTAATCTGATATTTTTAACTTTCGTTCCAGCCTTTACAGGTTTTGGAGCTCCTTTTACGGGAAGATCTTTAACAACCACTACAGAATCACCGTCCTGAAGTTCATTACCGTTAGAATCCAATATTTTACCTTCATTAGCGGCTTCAGACGCTGCCTCCTCAGGATTCCATTCATAGAAACATTGGGAACACACCATCATGTTATCGCTTGGATAAGTAAACTCGGAACTACATTTCGGACAAAGTACTGTATCACTCATATTTTTATTTTTTTGCAAAGGTAGGGCTTTTTAGAGGTTACAGTCAAGAGACAACAGGTATGGCAATAAATAACAGACGTAAACCCTCCGACACAGAAACTCATCAGGTGCAAATTCTTAACTCTCAATTAAAAGTCGTATTTTTGCAGATTCAAAACAGCGAAGCAAATTTATGGAACTTATTCACAGAAACTTAGCGATCGGAATTCACGATGCTTTACAAGAAACATTTTTCGAGAAAAATAAATACGCAGATAAAGTAATCGAAAGACTTTTAAAAGCTAATAAAAAATGGGGAAGCCAGGACAGAGCTGTTGTTTCTGAGATTTTCTACAATATTATCCGTTGGAAGAAACGCCTCGAGTATTATATGGGTGAAGGGGTAAAGCCTAACAATATCTATAAGCTCATTATCGCCTATCTTCTTTGGAGCAAAACCAATTATAAAAAATTTGAAGAATTTGACGGAATTAAAATAGCCGATATTCTTACCAAATTAAAAAAGAACACCGTACCTACAAAAGCAATAGAACATTCTATCCCGGACTGGCTGGCAGAAACACTGGAAAAGGAATTGGGGGCTAACTGGGAGCGAGAAATGATTGCACTGAACGAGCAGGCTCCTACGGTTTTAAGAACGAATTCTTTAAAAACGACCACCAAAGAACTTATTTCGGATCTTTCTGATGAAGGAGTGGCTTCATTCCCGATTAAAAATTATCCGGACGCCGTACAATTGGAAGAGAAAAAGAATGTTTTCCTTACTACGGCTTTCAAAGAAGGTCTGTTTGAAGTTCAGGATGCCAATTCCCAAAAAATCGGATACTTCCTGGATGTAAAAGAAGGCCAGAGAGTAGTAGATGCATGTGCCGGTGCAGGTGGAAAAACACTTCACCTGGCAGCATTAATGCAAAATAAAGGTCAGATTGTAGCATTAGACATTTTTGAATGGAAACTGGCAGAACTGAAACGTCGTGCAAAAAGAGCCGGAGCTCACAATATCGAAACCAGAATGATTGCCGATAATAAAGTCATCAAACGTCTTCACGATAAAGCAGACAGATTATTGATTGACGCGCCATGTTCAGGCCTTGGAGTTTTGAAAAGAAACCCGGACAGCAAATGGAAAATCGATCAGGACTTTATCGACAGGATCAAAAAAGAACAACAACAGATTCTTCAGGACTATTCTAAAATGCTTAAAAAAGGCGGAAAGATGGTGTATGCTACATGCTCTATTCTGCCATCTGAAAATAATAAGCAGGTAGAAGAATTCTTAAAAAACAACCCGGGATTCAAAATGATCAAAGATGAAAAAGTAATGCCAAGTACAGGATACGATGGATTCTATATGGCTCTGATCGAAAGAATTTCTTAATCAGGAACAATATCCAAATCAATATAAAACTACTCTAAAAGGGTAGTTTTTTTATTTTTTATGTTAAAAAAGTGTAACATTTCACCCGTATTTTCTACTTACTGTATAGATTAAACCGCTTTTGATGCACCATAAAATTGTTTTCAGTTTCTTATCCGTTTTTTTATTCTGCCTGATTTCAGCTCAAACCTATGAAATTCAATTTACAAGCTCATACAACGGAAAGACAGTAAGTGATCAGCCTTCTACGATAGTCTGGGTTAACGAAAAAGAAAGCTTTATCCTCAACACAGCTATTAAAGAGCACAAAAGCAGCTATCCTTTCGAGATCACCAAGGTAGAGAAACCGTCTAATACCATTACTTCTTATGCATTTTTAAAACCCGGTGAGATCATTTCATCATCAGATACGGAATCCGTAGGAAAACAGAATTTTGAACACTCCAATGACACCAAAAAATATTGGGGTATCTGTGTAAAAAAGCAGTTACCAAAGTGAATTCAAATACGATTGAAATCTGGTATACGAATGATGTAAAAGTTCAGGGCGGGCCATCTGTTTTAGGTCAAAATCTCGGATTGGTGCTGGAAGTTGAAAGAAATAAAAATTCGGTCATCACGGCCAGTTCTATCAAAAAAATCAAAAATACCGGCATTGAAAATATCATCAAAGGACCGGTACAATCCACAGATCAGCTGGGATATAAAGACCTTCTTTGGAAAAGCAGGTTTACCACATTGAAAATTTTTGAGAATGAAATGATCAATTTTTCTGACGATTCAAAATCTGATCATCAAATAAAAAGATATGCCAACGGAACAATTATCCTAAAGAAAATTCAGTTTCCGTCTATTACGGAAGGTGAAAATATTTTCGTAGAGCTGAAACAACAGTCCAATGGAGATGCTTATGACAGAACCGGAACCGTCTTTTTCATTCCTCAGGATAAAGAGACCTCGTTCTTTGACGGCCTGGAGAAAGGAGCAAAAACGCTACCGGTTTTTGAAAACGGAAACGGGAAACAATATTACGGGATTGTTGCCACAGACCAATACAATCCGGCTGTTGAAATGATGAGATTCTTTACTCCTTTTGGAATTCAGAAATTCAATCATATCCAGCTTAAAGATAAAACATGGCAAACTGTAAATCCTTACCGACAGGATATCACAGAATTAAAGCCGTCCTTATCAGGGAAAGAACTCTGGGTTGGAGCTTTCATCGGTAATTATGATAAAGGAGGACACAAGATAAGTCTTGAAATCACCATTCATAAAAGTGACCAGACCGTTTATAAAAACAATACCATCATTCCTTTGTTCAATACGTTAAATATTATGGAAATGGCAGGGCAGGACTATTCCACCATGTTTAATCAGGATAAAGGGTTATCCGTAGACTTTACTTTACACAAAGATCTGAAAAATGCCCAGCTGAGATATACAACCACCGGACACGGAGGCTGGGAAAACGGGGATGAATTTGTACCGAAAGCTAATTCTATATTCATTGACGGAAAACAGATATTTTCTTTTATACCGTGGAGAACAGACTGCGGATCCTACAGACTTTATAATCCGGCTTCGGGAAACTTTCCGGATGGCCTTTCTTCATCAGACCTCAGCAGATCCAATTGGTGCCCGGGAACCGTTACCAATCCTGACTTTATTCCTTTGGGAGATTTACAAGCGGGAAAACATACCATTCAGGTAAAAATTCCGCAGGGCCCTACAGAGGGCACAAGTTTCAGCTCATGGAATGTATCGGGAACTTTATTAGGGGTACAATAAAAACAAAACCTTCTTGCATGAGAATTGCAAGAAGGTAAAAACACAAATGATGAAAAAAAATTATTTCGAGCCACAAAGTAAGGGTTAAAATTCATATAATTAATTACCATATATTAATAAATATGTCATTTTTATTTTGTATATATCCCCATTCAATTTCCTTTGGCGAAAAAAATTAATCAAAAACATGGTAATCACTTGAAATAATTTATTTTTTTCTTATTTTAAAACTATTTGATTAAAAATTTTCGCTTTTAAATATTTTTTATTGTTATTTATAAACATCAACTCTACTTTTGTTTCATAAATAATAAAAAATATGTGTGGAATAGTATGTTTATTTGACGCCAAACAAAAAACAGAGACATTAAGGCTTCAGGTATTGGAGATGTCAAAAAAATCCGTCATAGAGGACCGGATTGGAGCGGAGTTTATCAGGACGAAAAAGTAGTTTTCTCCCATGAAAGACTTGCCATTGTAGATCCTACTTCAGGAAAACAACCCTTATTTACTAAAGACGGAAAAGTAGTATTAGCCGTGAACGGTGAAATCTACAACCATAGAGAATTAAAAGAAGAATTCCCTGATTATGAGTTTCAGACTCAATCTGACTGCGAGGTTATTCTTGCCCTATACAGAAAATACGGAAAGGATTTTGTTGAAAAACTAAACGGAATTTTCGCATTTGCATTATACGACACAGAAAACGATGTATATCTTGTAGCCCGTGATCACATGGGAATCTGCCCGCTGTATCAGGGCTGGGATAAAAACGGAAACTATTATGTGGCTTCAGAACTCAAAGCACTGGAAGGTGTCTGTAAAAAAATCGAAACGTTCTTACCGGGACACCTGTTATACAGCAAAGATGGAGAAGAGCTGCAACCATGGTACACCAGAGACTGGGAAAGCTTCGATCATGTAAAAGATAACGATACGGATATTGAAACCTTACGAAAAGGACTGGAAGATGCCGTTCACAGACAGCTGATGAGCGACGTTCCTTACGGAGTACTTCTTTCCGGAGGTTTGGACTCTTCCGTGATTTCTGCCATTACTGCAAAATTTGCCAGACAAAGAATTGAAAGTGGTGACACTCAGGAAGCATGGTACCCAAGGCTTCATAGCTTTGCTGTAGGATTGGTTGGCTCACCGGATCTTGCTGCGGCCCAAAAAGCTGCAGAGCACATCGGATCTGTTCACCATGAGGTTAACTTCACTGTTCAGGAAGGATTGGATGCCGTACGTGATGTAATTTATCATCTCGAAACTTATGATGTAACCACCATAAGGGCCTCTACCCCAATGTATCTTTTGGCAAGAGTTATCAAATCTATGGGAATCAAAATGGTTCTTTCCGGAGAAGGGTCTGACGAATTATTTGGCGGATACCTGTATTTCCATAAAGCTCCGAACGCTAAAGAGTTCCATGATGAAACAGTAAGAAAATTAGGAAAACTACACCTTTACGACTGTTTAAGAGCCAACAAAGCATTGATGAGCTGGGGAATTGAAGGCAGAGTTCCTTTCCTGGATAAAGAATTCATGGATATAGCCATGACCCTTAACCCAAAAGACAAAATGATCAACGTGGCTGAAGGAAAGATTGAAAAGTGGGTATTAAGAAAAGCCTTCGAAGATCTTCTTCCGGAATCTATTGCATGGAGACAGAAAGAACAGTTTTCAGACGGTGTAGGATATTCATGGATCGACACCCTGAAAGAGGTGGCAGAAAAAGAAGTCACCGATGAAATGATGGCCAATGCGCGATTCAGGTTCCCGCTGAATACTCCGCAAAACAAAGAAGAATACCGATACAGAACTATTTTTGAAGAACATTTTCCGAGCGAGACGTCTGCAGCCACAGTACCTTCTGTTCCGTCTGTAGCATGCTCTACTCCTATTGCATTAGAATGGGATGAAGCTTTCAAAAAAATGAATGACCCAAGTGGAAGGGCTGTAAAAGTACATGAAACGTCATATTAGTTGAAAATGAGAATATGATGTTTACTGTAAATGATTGTGTTTTCTCTATTTACATGGGTTCAGCTTTTACGATCTGAGTTCAGATATATAAAATTTATCAATCCTGTAGCAATACAGGATTTTTTCTTGAATTAACGACAATAATATGGCATAATTTAACTCACAATCAGAAATAATATCTAATAAATAATTATATTTGGAAAACGAAAATATCAATTATAAAAAAAATGAGAAGAAACCTTACTGTTTTATTTGCCTTATTATCCATAAGTTTCGCCTTCGGACAAGGAAAATACGGCAAGTATCTGAATTCTAAAAAGCTTGCTTTAGCTTATAAAAGTGTGAAAGATGCTGATAAAGATGATTACTATCAACAATTTTACTGGTTGGTAAAAGCAGAACAGCTTAAAACCTATCCCCATTTAAAAGATATAAAACCTGTTGTTTTATATGAATTTGTAAAATATGTAAATCCCCAGAATCCTACGAAAAAGCTTGATGACAGGGGCAAGGAATTGAGAGCAACTGCAGAATTATCTTTAAATCAATATTTTAAAAATAAAAAATTTGAAAACAATTCTGTTCTGATGTACAATCTGGAAACTTATGTTGACCCTTCAAAAGGACAATATTACACTAAAGTGGATCCTGAGAAAATCAAGGAACTGGTTCCAAAAGAATTGTTTGCTTTCAACTCATTCAACAGAAACATGGGGGAAGAGAAAACATACTATCTGTGGATCGATAAGAAAAAAGATGATTTGAATATCGTAGACATCATCCCTAGTGAAAAAGACGATAAATCATTTTATACAAGATTGAGACAATATCTTCCTGGTTATAAATTTTCCAAGTATGTACCTTCTGTAAAAAAAGGGAACAAATCTGATAAAACAGACCTTGATTACTATTATATCATGCCATTTGAGCAGAATACAGACAATATTGAATACAAAACCAAGGATTTCAAAACATTTACATTAAGCCAGTACAAAAAAGCCGGTGATGAATGGAAAGGAGTAGAAAAACCAAGAAAATAAATCAAAAAGTCCTGTGATATTTCGCAGGACTTTTTTAATTTTATATGGATTTCTTTATCTAAAGATTGAAATAGCTTAAAGCAAGCCTTTTCTCCACATAAAATAAGTCCGGGAATTGTAAAGATCCCGGTCTGTACAACATGACAGATACTAACTCACAACAGACGTCCGTAAAGAAAATTCTTCCCTTGATTCTGGCTACCGCTATTTTTATGCAAATGCTGGACTCCACCATCCTGAATACTTCGTTACCCTCCATTGCCAAGGACCTTCACGAATCACCGCTTAATATGCAGAATGCGATTATCAGCTATGTACTGACACTAGCCGTTTTTATGCCTGCCAGTGGTTTTTTGGCAGACCGTTTCGGAACAAAAAGGTATTTATTGTTTCACTGATACTTTTCAGTCTGGGTTCTTTATTCTGTTCATTATCTCAAAACCTTACCCATCTCGTTATTTCAAGGGTTATTCAGGGAGTCGGCGGAAGCCTGATGACCCCGGTCGGAAAACTGGCCCTGATAAAAACCTTTGACAAAAGTGAGCTGCTAAAGGCGATGAACTTCGCCATTATTCCTGCTCTTATCGGACCGGTACTTGGCCCCTTAGTCGGTGGATATATGGTAGATTATCTTTCGTGGCACTGGATATTCCTGATCAATATTCCTATTGGATTTCTGGGAATTGTTTTAGGTCTAAAATTTATGCCCAATTATAAATCCGATGATGTAGATTTTGATCTAAAAGGGTTTTTGATTTTTGCTGCCGCCTCTCTTCTGCTCTCAATTTCGCTGGAACTGTTCGGAGACATGCAGAATATTACACCGGTTCTTGTGGTATTTATCCTCGGATTCCTCTTTCTCTATTATTATTATAAGCATGCAAAAAGAGGAGGCCATCCTATTTTTCCTTTGGACCTGTTTCAGGTAAGAACTTTCCGGGTAGGAATTGTGGGAAACCTGGCGACAAGATTAGGGATCAGTTCCGTCCCGTTACTTCTTCCCCTGATGATTCAGATTGCGTATAAACAATCCGCAGTAACTTCTGGCTGGATTATTGCACCGATGGCTTTAACGGCTATTTTCGGGAAATCATCCGTTATTAAAATTCTTGATAAATACGGATATCGTCAGACGTTAATGATGAATACATTTATTATCGGAACCCTAATTTGTCTGCTTGCCATTCCTGATATTCATACCTCTTTATATTGGTTTGTACCTATTATTGCCGTCTTAGGATTTTTCAACTCTATTCAGTTTACTTCCATGAATACCATTTCTATTGCTGATCTGCGCAATTTTCAGACCAGTAGCGGTAATTCTCTGATATCGGTAAATCAGCAGCTGGCTATCGGTTTCGGGATTGCGTTCGGGCTTATTGTTTTAAAATTATTTGAAAGCACAGACCTCATCGAAGGAGAAATCCACAATGCCTTCCGGTATACGTTTCTTACGGTAGGAATATTAACGATTTTATCAGGATTTGTTTTCAGAAGACTTCATATTTCAGATGGAAAGAACATGAAATCCAAAGATGATTAACTTTCAGAAAAGAAATTGTAACCTGTAATTTTTCTTTTCCTTTTTCATTATTTCGGGTGTCTGCGAACTTATCACAGATCAATGCCTTTGCCATATAAGGATGCTACCTTTGTATATATAAAATCAACAATATTATGGCAACTAAAAAAGTAGAAATCGTAGTATCTCCAAGACCTGCGCATTTTGTAGGCGACGGTTTTAGAGTTCATAATTTTATTCCGGGCGTACACGGTTTAGATATGAAAAGAATGGATCCGTTTATTATGCTGGATTATAATTCAAAATTTCATTTCAATGGTTCAGACAGACCCAGAGGAGTGGGAGTTCATCCGCACAGAGGTTTTGAAACGGTCACCATTGCGTACAGCGGAAAAGTAGAACATCATGACAGTGCGGGCGGAGGCGGCATCATCGGAGAAGGAGATGTACAATGGATGACCGCAGCAAAGGGTGTTCTTCACAAAGAATACCATGAAACAGAATGGGCAAAGAACGGTGGAATTTTCCAAATGGTCCAACTTTGGGTCAATCTTCCGGCAAAAGATAAAATGAGCAGTCCGAAATACCAGGCTATTGAAAACTCCAAAATGGAGAAAGTAGACCTGAACGATAACGGATTCATAGAAATTATTGCAGGTGAATATGAAGGGCATAAAGGTCCGGCAACCACATTCACTCCTGTCCATATGATGAACGCAAAACTTAAAGCCGGAGGAAAAGCAACATTTAACTTCCCTGCTCATTTCAACACAGCGGCTTTGGTGATCGAGGGAAATATCGTGATCAACGGTGAAGAACATGTAAAAGCAGATCACTTTGCTTTGTTTAAAAATGAAGGAGAAACTTTCACCATTGAAGCAAATGAAGATTCGGTGATCTTAATCATCAGTGGTGAGCCGATTAATGAACCCATTTATCCTCACGGCCCATTTGTCATGAATTCGAGAGAGGAGATTATGCAGGCTTTTGAAGATTTCAACACCGGAAAATTCGGTTATCTGGAAGATTAGTAAAATTAAATTTATCTTAATCTTTGGTTATTCCTTTTTTATTAACTTTATATTTAATTATGTTGAATAAAGATTAATACCAATGATAAACCTTATAGATTTTCAAACCTATGAGGTTTATTACTCAGTAACTTTATTCTGACGTATCATAAACAAACCTAACAGGTTTCAGAAACCTGTTAGGTTTAATTTTCGGTTATACAACCTGAAGTGACTTACCTTTTATTAAAAAATTATGAAACAAGACTTTGAAAATATACCTCTGGTAAAAGCAGATAAAAGATTTGAAATAGAATTCAACGGCCATTATGCCTTTATCGACTATCGTGAAACAACTCACCAGATTGCTTTGATCCATACAGAAGCTGAACCCGAACTGGCAGGAACGGGAGCTGCGGCTGCAGTGGTTGAAAAAACCTTACATTATATTGAAGAAAGTGGCAAAAAACTATTACCATTCTGCCCATATGTTTTTGCATTTATCAAAAAACATCCTGAGTGGAAACGTATTGTTGACGAAAAGTTTGAGGGATACGATAAACTTTAAGTTTCAGCCCTACTCAATTTAAATAAACACTTAAAAAAACGTACTACATTATTATGTCAAATATTGGACTTATCATCGAAGAAAAAGCAGCAGATATAGGAAACTTTCTGGTAGGAAGACTTCTTCCTTTCCGTGAAAAAAGAGCTGTTGGACCTTTTGTATTTATTGATCATATGGGCCCCTCTGAACTAAAGGATTATCAGAACCTTGACGTTCCTCCGCATCCTCACATCGGGTTGTCTACGTTAACATATTTACTTGAAGGATCTATTTTTCACAGAGACAGTATCGGAAGCGCTATTGAAATAAAACCCGGCGCTGTCAACTGGATGACGGCCGGAAAAGGAGTTGTACATTCAGAAAGAACCCCTGAATATCTCAGACACAGTGATAAGAGGCTTCACGGATTTCAGATCTGGGTAGGATTACCTAAACATCTTGAACAGTCTGAGCCTACTTTTAGCCATATTGAAGCTGACGATATTCCGGTTTGGGAAGAAGATGGAATTCAGTATAAATTAATTGCCGGTGAGGCATTCGGAAAAAAATCTCCGGTTCCTGTTCACAGTAAATTATTCTTCCTTGAAATCAAAACAAAGGAACCGAAAAAAATAAGCATCGGAAAAGACCTTTATGGTGAAGCAGCCATGTATGTTCTGGACGGAACGGTAACCACTGAAGGAAATTCCTATGGTTCAAAACAATTAATGATTGCCAAAGACACAAAGCTTTGTGAATTTGACATGAGTGAAAATGGTACGGTCTATCTTTTCGGTGGTGAGCCGTTTGATGAGGAACGTTTTATATTCTGGAATTTTGTCAATTCTGACAAAGAAATCATTGATCAGGCAAAGGTAAACTGGAATGATCAGAACCATGATGCGTTCCCTCTGGTTCCCGGCGATGATCAGGAATATGTACCTCTTCCCAAAGCAATTTTAAACAGAAAATAAATCCGATCCGAAACCATGAAAATAGTAGCCTTTGCCGGAAGTTCTTCTTCTACTTCGATCAATCGTGAGCTGGTAAAATTTGTACTGAAAGATTTTCAGAATGAAGAAATCAATCTGCTTGACCTTAATGATTTCACCATGCCGGTTTTCTCTGTAGATCTTGAAAAGAAAGGATTTCCGGATGAAGCACATCGGTTTTTAAAAGCCATTGAAGAATCGGACGTGATTATCTGCTCGCTTGCGGAACACAACAGATCATACAGTGCTGCTTTTAAAAATGTTTTCGATTGGGCTTCAAGAATTAATGTAAAGCTTTTTCAAAACAAACCCATGCTCCTGATGAGTACTTCTCCGGGTGGCTATGGCGGCGGCAATGTAATGAACACAGCGAAAACATTTTTCCCGCAGTTTGCAGCAGATATTAAGGATACCTTTTCACTTCCGAAGTTCTATGAAAATTTTGACCTTGAAAGTGGGGTAATTAATCCGGAAATGCTTGCTGACCTTAAAACTAAAATAGAAAACTTTAAAAACCAGGTATTATCCCATGACTAAAGGAAGACTGGAGGCTTTCAGCGATGGTGTTCTGGCAATCATTATTACCATCATGGTCCTTGAGCTCAAGGTACCGGAAGGAAGCAGCTGGTCCAGTCTTAAACCTATATTGCCTAAATTTCTGGCTTATATTTTTAGTTTTATTTATGTAGGAATTTACTGGAATAATCATCATCATTTATTTCAAACGGTAAAAAAGGTGAATGGCAGTATTCTTTGGGCCAACCTGCATCTGCTGTTCTGGCTATCCCTTATGCCTATTGCCACAGAATGGATCGGAACGACCGGTTTTGCCAAAAATCCTGTTGCTGCGTATGGTATCGGACTGATTATGTCGGCCATCGCATATACGGTCCTGGAATATGTCATTATGCGATGTGAGGGAGAAGAATCAAAGCTCAAACAAGCAATACATTCTACATTTAAAGAATATATATCGATTATTTTTTATGTCCTGGGCATCGGTACTTCATTTTTTTATCCTTATATTGCCATAGGTTTTTATTATATCGTGGCTCTTATATGGCTGATTCCGGACAGAAGAATCGAAAAATCATTAAAAGAAAATTGATATGGAAACACATGAATATCCTAACGGTGATATCACAGTAATCTGGCAGCCCAAAAAGTGTATTCACTCTGCTATATGCGTAAAAACTCTTCCCAACGTCTACAATCCTAAAGACAGGCCTTGGATAAAAGCAGAAAATGCAACTCCCGAAGAGCTTAAAAAACAGATAGATCTATGCCCATCAGGAGCATTAAGTTATAAATTCAATACTAAACAATAATGGCGGTAACGGTAAAAGCAAGCTTAGGAAAAACAAAATATTATACAGAGGTAACAGCTGGTGACAATACAATCATCACAGACGAGCCTATTGATAAAGGCGGTCAAAACAAAGGCTTTAATCCCTTGGAAATTCTCGCTACCTCTCTGGCAAGTTGTACAGCAGCAACATTGAGAATGTATATTGAAAGAAAGGAGTGGGATGTGGAAAATATTAATGTAGAGGTAGAACTCGAAAATTTTCCGCTGACCAAACGAGCCATCTTCAGAAGAGATATCAGCTTCGAAGGTATTCTGGATGAAGAGCAGTTGAAAAGACTGCATACCATTGCTGACGCCTGCCCTGTTCATAAAATATTAACTAACGACATAGAAATACTAACAAAATTCTCATAACATGATCGAAGTAAAACAAAACAACGACGAAAAACACGGAAGTTTTGAAGCTTTCATAGATGGAAGACGCGCAGGAATGATGACCTACACCTGGGCCGGAGAAGAAAGATTTATCATCGACCACACTGAAGTGGAAGAAGCTTACAACGGAAAAGGTGTAGGCAAGGAAATGCTTTTAACTGCTGTAGATTTTGCCCGAAAGAATGGAAAAAAAATCATTCCTCTTTGTCCTTTTGCGAAGGCAAGTTTCCAAAAAAGTCCTGAACTTCAGGATGTTTTAGTGAATTAGTCACTGTTTTCACCCTACAATAAACCCTTTCATAGTACATCTACGAAAGGGTTTTATTTTTACTCACAAATACTTTGACAATGTTTGTTTTGTGTACCTGCTTCCTATTTACTGTTTCAAATAATTGATAATGCCTATCACATCATCTTCCCCAAATCCTGCATCATGAGCAGCCTGGTACGTTTCGCTTAAGGTTTTTGACAAAGGATAATCGGCTCCTGCATTTTTGGCCAGAAGAATATCTTTCAGCATGAGGTCCAGGGCAAATGAAGGCTCATAATCATCACTAAGTAACAATGGCGTTTTTACCTTGGTGGCACCGCTTCCACTTGCACTTTCATTAATAATTTCCAGCATATCTTTTCGTTCGATCCCTAATTTGTCTGAAAATAAGATCGTTTCAGCAAGCCCCTGATATAATGCGGAAATAAAATAATTCACAGATAATTTTGCGGCAATACCTTTCCCGTTTTCGCCCAGATGCTTAACTGCTTTTCCCAGTTTTTGTAAATAAGGTTCGGCCCGTAAAACATCTCTTTCATCTCCTCCGGCCATAATAATTAATGTTCCTTCAGCTGCCGGTTTGGTGCTTCCGGCTACAGGAGCATCAATAAAGCCGGCTTCTTTTATTTTAACTGCTGAAGCGATATCTTTACTGATTTCAGGAGAAACGGTACTCATGTCTATTAACAGTTTACCACGAATATCCACAGAAAGAATTTCTTCGTACACTGCTCGTACTGCCGCGTCATTGGTTAACATTGTAAAAATAATATCAGAATTTTCCACCAGTTCCCGAACACTTGTATACACTATCGACCGATTTTTAAATGCCTCAGCCTTTTCAGCAGTTCTGTTATAAACACCCAGGGAAAAACCGGCCTTTTCCAAGTTCTTAGCCATGGGATGTCCCATACTTCCCAACCCTATAAATCCTAATTTTTCTGTCTCCATTTTTAAAATTTAATTTATTTATTACTGAAATAAACCCTATAAATTTAAAAAAATAAATTATCAAATTATATATTTGCTAAAATTTAAAAATTAAGAATGAATCCAGGAACTATCCTTTTGCTATTTGTCTTTGTCTATTTTGTAGGTCTTTTGGTAATCTCTTATTTTACAAGCCGAAATTCCGACAATCAGTCATTCTTTATCGGAAACAAAAAAAGTAAATGGTGGCTTGTAGCATTTGGAATGATAGGAACCAGCTTAAGTGGCGTCACTTTTATTTCAGTACCCGGAACGGTCGGCAAGATGACCGGTTCAGAATACATTTACGGAGGTTTTGAGTATTACATGATGGTAATCGGCTTTTTCATCGGTTATTTTATCGTGGCAGCGATATTACTTCCTCTGTATTACAAGATGAATCTGACTTCCATTTATACCTATCTGGGAAAGAGATTTAATGTGGAAGCTCATAAAATCGGTTCTATATTCTTTATTATTTCAAGGGCAATCGGCGCTACAGCGAGATTATACCTGGTTGTCAATGTATTACAGATTTTCCTGCTTGAAGGTTTGGGAGTTCCTTTTTGGGCAACGTCCCTTGTGCTTTTGCTGATGGTTCTTCTCTATACGTTTGAAGGTGGTGTAAAGACGATTGTCATTACAGATACTCTGCAGACGTCTTTTATGATTATCAGTCTGGTGGGATGTATCATTTATATTCTGTCTAATCTTAACTTATCTTTTGGCGAAGCGTACACCATTTTAGAACAGAAAAACTATACTCACTTTATTAATTTCGATCCTAATTCGAAAACATTTTTCCTCAAAACCATATTAGGCGGAATTTTTATCACCATTTCTATGACCGGGCTGGACCAGGAAATGATGCAGAAAAATATTTCTGTAGATAATCTTACAAATTCAAAAAAGAACATGCTGACCTTTGCAGGAACTCTTCTTATTGTGAATCTTGCTTTCCTATTTTTAGGAGGATTACTTTACCTTTTTGCCTTACAGCACGGAGCTGATTACGGAACGATCAATGGAGATACGGTGACGAATATCTTCGGATTTAAAGATGCTTCGGGAAACATAAAAAACATTATGGGAGATGACCTCTTCCCTGCCCTTTCCCTTCAAGGCTATTTTCCAATGGCTATTTCAGTCATCTTCATTATCGGGTTGATTTCCGCATTGTTTCCTTCTGCAGATGGTGCACTGACAGCTGTTACAAGCTCATACTGTGTAGATTTGCTAAACCTCAATGAAGACAAAACCAAAACTGAAAAAGAAAAGAAACGCCTTCGTATGAAAGTACATTTAACTTTTACCGTAGTCTTCTTTATTCTGATTATGGTTTTCAAAGCATTAAATGATAAATCAATTGTTTATCTGATCATGGAAATTGCCGGCTATACATATGGTCCGCTGCTGGGTCTTTTTGCTTTCGGGATTTTCACCAAATTCAAAATTTCAAAAAAGTATTCTATTCTGATGGTCACTATTTTAGCTCCGGTTGTCACTTACCTGATTAATTTTACCGTGACAGCCTACACAGATTATCGTATCGGGGTAGAACTGATCATCCTGAACGGGTTATTGACGTTCTTCGGATTATGGCTGGTAAAAGACAAACAATACTTAAAGGTTGTCTAACCGCTCATAAGCTTTAGCATAAAATTTAAAAGGCTGTTTTCAACCAATGAAAACAGCCTTTTTTATCAAGTGATGATTTTAGATCATGTTTATTCTTTGATCCATTTTACCGTTTTATCAATGTTTTTTGATTTGATTTTAACCATATAATCGCCATTGATTAAGTCGGCTAAGTTGAATGTTCCGGTTTTATCATGGGCCGGTTTATTATCCTGCCTGCTGAACACTAATCTTCCACTCACATCATATACAGCAATATCATACACCTCATTTGACTGGGCAAATCTGATATTCAAAATTCCTTTGCTTGGATTAGGATATACTACAAATACATCTTTATTTCCGTTTACTTCGCTTACGGCTAATGATGCTCTGTTGATGGTAAAATTAACAGGGTTAATATTAAAAAATACATTTCCTTCTCCTGCCACCATGATTCTGGCTTGTGTAGTGCTTATATCCGGGATCGTAACTGCCTCAGAGCCATCATTGGGTGTGGAAGCCACAAGGATTGTAGGGTAAGTAAGGCCACCATCTGTTGAAAGCAGAATACTTACATTAGCACAGCTGACAGGGGCTGCAGTTGTGTTGGCTACGTCCCATGTTATGGTTTGAGAAGAATTCCCTGCCCATGCTACCGCTGAAGCAGGAGCAGTTACTTTAAATGGGCCTGAAGCTCCGTCTACAGTAATAATGGCGTCATCGTTTGCAACACCGGCACACCCGGGATTATTATCTCTGACCGTTAGTCTGAACTCCATATTTCTTGCGTAGGATGGCAGAATCTCACCTTTAGAGGTTGTGTTATTGATGATATCAGACAGTTTAGGGAAATATCTGTAGGGTACAGTGACAGGCATGAATGATCTGAATATCGCTGCATTTCCTGTAGCAACATTCCAGTTTCCTGCAGGGCCATTATCGTTTTGTTCCCAGCAATACGTAAGCGTATTGTTTTCAGCATCTGTTGCAGAACCTGTCAACTTAAACGGTGTGCTTTTAGGGATGGTATAATTATTTCCTGCATTCACCACAGGAGCGGTATTGGCCACAGGATTAGTTACAAAACATGATGCAGACTGAACTGCACTCGTGATAGACTGAAATGAACGGGTATGAAAAATAGGAATACTGTTAGCAGCCAAATTATTTGTAGCTCCGCAAATCCCGGCATAAGCCATAATGGTAATCCCGCTACCAGGTTCTACAGCATTAGAGTTGCTTCGATTGCCACCGCCACAACTTCCTGTTGTTGCATTAAAAGTATGGGGTCCCCAAAACTGATGTCCTACTTCATGAGCTACATAATCAATATCATAAGGATCACCTACAGGGTTAGGTGAACCGGTAATTCCACTTGCTTTATACTGTGGGTCACATATACCGTAACTGGCTAATCCGCCGCCGCCTGTACTAAATGTATGTCCGATGTCATAATTTGCCGTTCCTATGATAGCATCAATCTGAGCCTGGCTTTCATCAATTAATGTATAGGCATCATTATTCCCATTAAAAGGATCTGTATTAGGATTTGTAAAAATAATGCTCGTTTCATTGGGTATTAAAACCAACCTTACAGCGACTTCCTGCTCATACACTCCATTTACTCTGTTTACAGTGGTTACAATAGCTGATAAGGTCTGAGCCACAGTGGGTGAAGGTGATCCTGTCGCTGCAATTGCATATTCGCCGGTACAAGCTATGGCAAAACGAAAAACTCTAATTTGAGTTCCTACGCTTGGGGTAACGGACTTTAGTACGTTTTTTTTTTGTAATAGAGCATCTTCATCCTTTGTTCCGCAGACTCTCTGGCTTTTGTCCGTTACATCACTTTTCTTATAGATAACATAATTGCTGTTATCTGTTTTGGAATAGGGATCAATATAATTATCTCCTGATACCACCGATTTTATCTGAGCATGAAAACCCAGTTCTGTAAAATCCAGTTTTATCGTAGCATAAGGGTCATCAACGCCTTGCCCGGTCAATGTAATTATTTGAGGAAATTTCGCTGCGAGTTCCGGAGCCATTACGGAGGATTTCCAAATCTTAAATTTTGCTTTTGTACCATCAGGCATTGGCAGAATGATAATGGGAGCATTATTTTTAAGCTGATCATCCCTTAATTCGGGAACTGAGGCAAAGTAGCTTTTCATGGCCGCAACATCCAATTGGTAAGTAAGGAACTTCTCAGGTTGCACGGTTCTGTTTTTAGAGTCTGTTTTAATGGACCTTTCATTGATAGGTGTAAAAAAATCCTGTGCTTTCCCAAAGGAAATGGATATTATCAATATACCCAGGTAAAACAATTGTTTAATTTTCATAAATATGAGATTTAAGTTATCAATAAATATATAAAAAAATAACAAAACCTATCAATCATATAAATTATTAATTAAAATAATTAACAAATCCTCAGTCAGAGCCTTAAATAACCTGCTCTCCTTTCAATGCTGCGCTTTTTCAGTATCTTTGCAGGCAATAACAATAACTCAGAAAAAACTATGAAGAAAATTATTTCGCTATGTATGCTTGTAATGGCTTTCAGTTACATGAGCGCCCAGGAAAATTTTGAAATCTCCACTTTACGAATAGGGCCATACAAAGTCTTTATGGAAAAAAGTGAGGCCGAAAAGATTGCAGGCACTTCACTGAAAGTTTCCGATGGAGAAAAAAAGAATATGGTAAAATACAATGGAGAGATCATCAATATCCAGCTTTACGAGGGCTATGGAGGCAATGCTTCACCTGAAGCCGTTACCATTACAGGTTTGACGACCACGAGTAAAAAATTTAAAACAAAAAGCGGAATGGGAGTAGGAAGTACCAGAGATGACCTGATCAATGCTTACAGGAATCAGTCTACTTTCAGTGTACGCCCTGACGTGGATGATAATGGTAAGCGTATCAAAGATGCGGGATATTTTAATATTGAGGACTATGATGCGGGGACACAATTAACTTTTAAATTCGTCAATAATACTGTTACTGAAATCACAGTTTACATCAACGAAGGCTGTTAAAAGCTTCTCAACATGTCGATATATCATAATCCGGGTTTTTCAGATCCGGATTTTGCATTTCCGTAAGCCGTCAAAAAATTGTAGATTTGTGTGCAAATAAATCAGATATAATGAGTAAAAGTATCGAAGAGTTAAAATCTCTTACTACGCAGATCAGAAGAGACATTTTAAGAATGGTTCATGCGGTTAATTCAGGACACCCGGGTGGAAGTTTAGGTTGTACAGAATTCTTCACAGCCCTTTATGGAAAGGTGATGAACTATCATCTTCCTTTTACCATGGAGGGAAAAAATGAGGATCATTTTTATTTGTCAAACGGGCACATTTCACCAGTATTCTACTCTACTTTGGCTAGATTCGGTTTCTTCCCGGTAGATGAATTGAGAACTTTCAGAAAGCTGGATTCAAGGTTACAGGGTCACCCGACTACTCACGAAGGTCTTCCGGGAATCAGAATTGCTTCAGGTTCACTTGGGCAGGGACTTTCAGTTGCTTTAGGGGTAGCTCAGGGTAAAAAGCTGGACGGAGATCAATCTCTTGTGTACTCTCTTCACGGAGACGGAGAACTTCAGGAAGGTCAGGTTTGGGAAGCTTTGATGTATGCTGCTGCTAAAAAAGTAGATAATATCATTTCAACAATTGACTATAACGGACGTCAGATCGACGGTGATACGGATGATGTATTAAGCTTAGGAAATCTTCATGCTAAACTGGAAGCATTCGGATGGATCGTTTTAGAAGAGAAAAACGGTAATGATCTTGAGGCTGTAATTGCTATTTTAGAAAGAGCAAAAGCTGAAACAGGAAAAGGGAAACCGGTAGCGATTATGCTTCATACAGAAATGGGTTACGGAGTAGATTATATGATGGGATCTCATGCGTGGCATGGTAAAGCTCCTAATGATGAGCAGCTGGATCTCGCTTTCAAACAATTGTATTTAGAAGCTCCTGCCGATTACTAATATCTTTAAAAAATCAGGTATCAAATTTTCATGAAAAAATTCATTTTAATCTGCTTTCTTACAAGTTTTATTCCAGGTATTGCCCAGGAAAAGAAGATTTCTTTTGCAAAGGAATTTACCTATAAGATGGAGGGAAATACCCCTGCCAATTCTTCCGTGAAAATGTATGTAAGCAATAACAATGATTTTTTTACCAATATTACCTTCAAAGATGTTCCGATGTATCTCTTTACCGATGCATTGGCAACGAGTCCGGTAAGTCTGGAATTGAATAACCGCCTTAACGGTGCAGGAATCGGGAATTTCTTATGGGATTCTATGATGTCTAATTCAGCCTACGAGGCCCCGGAAGAAGAATATGCTTTTGAATCTAAAAAACTGAACACCCAGGAAACGATATTAGGTATTCCGTGTAAACATTATCTGATTAACTTCAAGTCTAAAAAACAGAGTTTCACCCGTGAAGATGGGTCCCTTAAAGTATGTATTGATGAAACTTCTCCTTATGACAGTTTTACTGTTTTCAACGGATTGGTGAAACAATATCTTAAAATACCTAAACTGGAAAAATCCGGTTTGAAAGGATTTATTCTGAAGCTGGCACCTGAAAAAGATTATGACAAGGAGTATTTAGTAATGAAATCGATAACAGATTCTAAGGATATTGTGTATATCGATCATAAAAAAATCATTACTGACCGACAGCGAAAGCGTGATTCTCTTACACTTGCTTATCAGAAGCAAATGGATGAGTACAATAATATGACCGCTGACTCAGCAGTTGTAGCCGCCGATTCTGCTGCCGTAGAATTTGAAGAGTACGCATTTGTCACAGATTATGTTTCTGATTACAAAAAAAATATCCAACCTGATGGTGATCTAGCGATTCATACTATACACAATGACAAACTTTGGAAAGGATTACCCAAGCATTGTACGAATTTTGAAAAGAGTATTCCGCAGTTCAACAACAAAGAGCTAAAGGAACATTTGAAAAATTATACGGGGCAGATGTGTGATATGTATCTTTCACAGTTTGAGCCTCATTCTGTGGGAATCAAAAGTACATTGGATGAAATACGACGGGAGATTTTATATCTCAACGAAATTCAGGGAAAACTTGAAGCTGATGATCAAAAGAAATTAAACAATTATTTAAACAATCTCGATTAATAAAAATAAAAATGAAATATACATATACAGAAAAAAAGGACACTCGTTCAGGATTCGGAGCCGGATTAGCAGAACTTGCTGACAAAAACCCTAATGTTGTCGCTCTATGTGCCGACCTTATCGGTTCTTTAAAAATGGAAAAATTCATTGAAAAGGCACCGGAAAGATTCTTTCAGGTAGGTATTGCAGAAGCCAATATGATTGGACTTGCTGCTGGTCTTAGTATTACAGGAAAAATTCCTTTTACGGGAACTTTTGCCAACTTCTCTACTTCCAGAGTATACGACCAGATCCGTCAGTCTGTTGCGTATTCAGGAAAGAATGTAAAAATCTGTGCTTCTCACGCCGGACTTACGTTGGGGGAAGACGGTGCTACCCACCAGGTTCTGGAAGACATCGGTATGATGAAAATGCTTCCGGGAATGACGGTAATCAATCCTTGTGACTACAACCAGACTAAAGCTGCAACGATTGCAATTGCTGACTTTGAAGGGCCTGTATATTTAAGATTCGGAAGACCGACTGTACCTGTATTCATGCCTGAAGATATGCCTTTCGAAATCGGAAAAGGAATTATGCTGCAGGAAGGAACTGATGTAACGATTGTAGCAACAGGGCACCTTGTATGGGAATCTCTTGTAGCTGCAGATGAGCTTGAAAAAGAAGGGATCTCTTGTGAGGTGATCAATATCCATACGATCAAACCTTTAGATGAAGAAATCATTTTAAAATCTGTTGAAAAAACCGGTAAAATTGTAACTGCTGAAGAGCACAACTACTTAGGTGGTTTAGGTGAATCTGTAGCGGGAATGCTTGCCAGAAAAAGACCTACAAGACAAGAGTTCGTAGCGGTAAATGATACTTTCGGAGAGTCTGCAACACCTGCAGAATTGATGAAAAAGTATAAAATTGACGCTGCTGCAGTGAAAGAAGCTGTAAAGAGAATTTTAGCTTAATACAGGTTATAGTATACTAACAGTCCCGGGCGGTTTCTTCGAAACCGCCCGGGACTTATTTTTTAATGCATTTATTGTTCAGATTGCGGTACCGGAATTCCTACAGCTCTCAATATAGGATGAAATATATGTACGATATATTCTTCTTCTCTTTTCCGTGATGCTTTGGAGTCTGAAAAATAATTACTGATTTTATAATTTTTCACAAACTGGTATCTTCGTTTTCCGATTGCGTAATATCCTCCTCCGTTGTCATCTTTAATAAAATAGGTCATTTCATCGAAATTCATGATCTTTTTAGAAATGTATAATTTTCTGTAGATACATTTCTCTGATTTATCAAAAATATAGGTAACGGGAATTCTAAAAATAAGGTCATAAAGGAAATAAGCCATATAGACACCCCATGGTATCAAAGTCACGATAAAATGATCTCCCCATTGTCCTGCATAATAGAGGCAAATCCCCACAAATGCAAGCACGCCCAATGCCAGCCACCATACCAGTGTACGAATAAAGCTATAATTGGGCATCAGCCGGATCTCACTTCCGTTTTCTTCGAATCTATAGCGGTCTATGACGTTCATTACCTTGCTGATTACTGTTCATGATATCTTCAGTTTCATTTACCATTTTCTGTATCCCTTTTTTGGTAAGAGACTGGCCGATAGTAAGCTGTTTATCCTTTCCGTTGATATTAAAATGCATGGACACCATCACATTGGCAGTAATAAACATATATTTCGTAGCAATCACTTCAAAGTTCGTAAAATCCTGTATAGAATAGGTTTGGGCAGGAACAAAAATACTATGTTTGCCGGTTACCGTCTGCCGGTCAGGATCAATGACAAATTTTTTAGCAAAGAAGTTGATAATAATGAAAACGACAACCAAAAAACATAAGAAGGCTTAAAACCCTTATACTGTTAAAGGTTATTATTCCTACTGCTAAAAAGAAAATAGATACTACAGTCATAAAGACCGGTTGATTTTTAAAGACATATACATTTCCATCTTTCTTGTAGAATTCAAGTGTATTCATATTAGTTTTTATAATTTGATTTAAAATTTTACAAAAGGTAGTTATTTTTCCTAAAAAGAATAAGCAATTTCATCTGTTATTATCCGACCTTGCAATTTACTTTGAAGCAGGGATAGAAGATTGCTTTGTTAATGTGGCTTATATTAGTACTTTAATGGCCCCAGGCATCCATCCACTGCAAATATTCTGTTCCATATTTATTATCGTTGAGGCGGGTGATGATATTTTTCATATCCTGCTCTTCAAATTCATAATCTGAGACTGTAAAAATCAGGAAAATGTCTTGTCCGGTAATATTGCTGAAGAAATTTTCATTTTTAAGTTTTTCCAGCACTTCAATACAAGCAGCATAAAGTTTAGCCTGAAAATCAGTAAACCATTCCTCATTTTCCTCATTCTGAGAAAGCTCATCTCTCAGTTGAGAACATATCGCATTAAACGCCTCATCGGCTCCTGATGATTCATAGGTCCATTCTGCAGGTTCATATGTATAATACAGCTTATCGTCTTCATCCAGACCGGCTGTTGCTTTAAGCGTATTAGCAGACGGACAGACGGTCATTGCTCCCTCATCACTGTACAATGCAAAACTATAGATGTTTTCTTCACCATGTTTCTCATATATTTCCAAAAAGGCTTTTTTTGCAGCTGCTTCTATCTGTTCTTTTAAAATCTGAAAATCCATATTTGTTTCTTTTTTAAAATGGGCCGTAAAAATACTTTAATCCTGGCAAATCAGACTATTGTATTTATGAAAGGTGTAGCCAGTTTCATGATTTTAGCTATTTTTCCTGACTTATTTATTATTAAAACGTCTAGAAGAGTAAGAATACACCTGTATCACTTTTCGAAACAATCCAGATATTTTTTTGGAGTGACAGATAGTGGAAGCTATTAAATTTAAAAGGAAAAGATTGAACTTACAGGAAGAAATACGTTCACAGATTATGGGATTATCGTTCGATGGAAAGAAAATAGGCTTGTCAGAAAACAATATTAAAATCCAGACTAAACTGCAGAACGCAGAATAGACAACAAGCTAAATAAGAATCCCGGATATTACAGTGGCAAAAACTTCACAGAGACATAACCCTGACGGCTTCATATTCAGTTCATGTATGAGCTTCTTCAACCACTTTAACAGATAAAAACTGTATAGTCCTATTTAAAAAATTTCCATTTCGGAATAATTGCCAGCATACCAAATCCTGTAAAAAGGAAAAGATTGGTCACATCGGTATATAAAAAAGTAGACAGGTAATAATTATGCATAAAGAAATGCAGCACCAGTAATACAGGGAACATAAAGATTCCTGCTTTGCGGTAGAAGAACATCAGGATCAGCCCTATCATCATCAGGAAGTCGATGGAGAAAATAACATAGAAGTACCATCTCGGGATTTCAAGATATTCATGCTGCAAATATTCATCGACATCAATGCCAAGCCCCATTACGGTAAATAACATTAACGCAGCAAAGGCTAATACGAAACCCCATCCTTTCTTCGGATCTTCATCAAAATAGCTGTATTCTTCCATAGGTACAAAAATAAAGAACTTATGAGAGATTTCATAAGTTCTTTTATAATAATTCGTTTAAAATTTGAATTAAATAGAGATCGCGTTGATCAGTCTGTTTTTATCACTTAAGTATTCTTCCATAGAAATCATACTTTCAGTTCTCATTACATCCTGAATGTCATCTATCTGATAAATAATTCTTTTAGCATCTTCTGTATTCTTAGCTCTTACTTTACAGAAAATGTTATATTTTCCGGAAATAACGCTAGCTTCGATTACATTAGGAATAACTGACAATTCTTTCAATACTTCCTGAGTACGGTTTGATTTTGTCAAAAGGATTCCGATAAAAGCTGTAAAGTGATAGTCCAGCTTTCCATAATCGATATTAAGAGATGATCCCAAAATAATACCTGCATCTTCCATCTTTTTCACTCTTACGTGAATTGTTCCAGCAGAAACATCCATCTGCTTTGCAATTTCAGTAAAAGGCATTCTTGTGTTTTCTACTAAGAAATCAAGAATCTTCTTGTCTATTTCGTCCAGTTGATAGTTCATATTAGTTAAATTACAATTTCTTTAAAAAATCTATGTATTTTTTGCAAATTTACGAAAAATAATTTAACTAAAAAAAATATATCAAATATTAACAATAATTAACACAGATGATAAAAATCATTAAAATATTCAAATTATTTAGTATCTGATTTTATAGAATCTGTTTTTATTTCTGTTTTAGCTCCTGCAGGTTTTTTGTCTTTTTTCTTCTTTTTGAATAAAGAATTAAAGCTTTTACTCCACATAACACCCACTCCATAAGCCTGATTAGTAGAACCATTTGTACTGATCATCCCAATATTTGCAGGTTTGGAATATCCACGGATAAGCAATGTTCCGTCATTCTTTTTGAGAGGTCATATTCAATAGATCCCTCGGTAGAGAGATAATTTGCCTGAGTACCTTCAGTTCTTGATAGTGGAATTCCCAATCCGGTCTTCACATTAATCCTCGGTGATACGGCAACGCTAACTCCGGCATTGGCCCTGTCTCCGATATTCGCATTCTGATCTCCCTTCACATAATTAAGGTCAATCTGGAATTCATTACTCATCGTATTAAGAACCGATCCCAACTGCTTTAAAAGCATATTATAACCGGATGATTCTGCCACATTCCCTACATTTACATCTACTCCACCGGTGTTGGATACGTTGAAAGTACTCAACAAGAGCACCGAACCAAACTGGAGTACTTTCTCCCCTTCCTGGCTCATTTTCGCCGCCAGGGTTTCCCTTACCTGGCTGGAAACATCCAGAGCCGTCACATTAAGATCAATTTTAGGATCTACCAACGACTGGCTAATGTGGGCCTGTAACAAAATACTGATCGGTTGAAGCTTACTTAAATTAAGATATTCTCCCACATTGGAAACCATTCTTACATAATTGGCATTAATATCCAAAGCAGGCTTCATGGCATCACCATCCCACCTGATACTACTGTTTCTTTCGATCTGGAAGGTTTTATTAAGGATGGCTTTAGAAACGAATGTACCGTTATCAACTTTATAAGTACCACTCATGGCAATATTTCCCTGTCTGTTCATATGGAATCGTAAAGGATCCGCTGAGCCTTTTACGGTAATATTTCCCACATCATCTCCCACAAGTACGTTCACGGTAGTTCCTTTATCTACAGCCAGATTGAAGTCAATGTTCATATTAGCTCCCGTCTTCTTCTTTTCTTCAAGAGTGACCAAGCCGTCTTTTCCTTCTTTCAGGAATCTCAGCATTTTAAACTCTTCCACATTAGAGGTTGAGCTTGAATTAAAAGTAAAAGTACTTCCATTAAGTGCCCTCATATTGGGTGTAGTTATGCTTAATCCAGACACAGGCCCATCCACATAAAGATCTCCCTGGCCATATACTCTACCCCAGAAAAGGTCGAAATCTTTTTGGGTAGTATTCAGCATAAGCAGGTTGTCAGCCCTCATTACCAGAGAAACCCCCATTGAAGAAAGTGTTTCAAACTGGATAGCCCCTGAGATATTCCCTTTTGAATTGGTCCTTCCGTCATGTACTTCAATATTGTTAAGAATTGCAAGCCCTTTCGTAAGCTGAATTACCGTATCATCAAATGAATAATCTACTCCTGTAAACAAGAGTTTTAATCCAAAATCCTTTAAGGCAATATCCCCGTTATAATCGAGGTTCTTTAATTTTCCGTTAATTTTTAAATCACCTGCCGCTTTTCCTCTCAGATTTCCAAAGATAGACTGCACGAACTGTTGGGTGAAAGATAAATCAAAATCACGCATTTGTGCGGTGAGGTCAATATCCGGAGAAGCGGTATTGTTATTAACCGTACCGGTCACATCAAGACTATTTCCTCCAAGAGCTCCTGCGGAATGTACTTTGATATCGATATCATATACATTCAGTGAGAACCCGTTGGTAGCTGATACAGTAATATCTCCCATATCATTACCGTTCATTTTGATATCGTCGATGGTAAGGTCTACCAATGGCTGCAGGGTACTCTTATCCATTTTGATCTTCACGCTTCCGTTGGCAAGACCTTTAATATCCATGCCATTTCCGCCAGACTGCATCTCCAGTAACTTTTCGATGGAAAAATCATGGATATCTGCGTCTAAATAAAAATCTTTGAGCGATTTAAACTGAGCTTCTTTGATGAGTAAGGCACTTTCATCAGAATAAATCCTCAGATTTCGGATATCAAAATCCCCGGTTCCCTTCCTGTAGGTGATGGAGTGGTTGAGCTCCGGACTTGTATCAATAGCCCAGGTCACTTCATTGAATTTCACCTCTGTCGGTTCAAATTTAAAGACATAATCGCCGGCTGCATCTGTAGACTGATCAACATTGATGGCATATTCTTTAAGCTTTTCATTGATTTCATCGTCAGGACTTCCATGTTTGAAGACGGTAGCAAGGTGAAGCGTATTCCCATTCTCATTGTTTCCTTTAAGCTCAAAATCCTTGATGATATTTTTATTATATTCAAGTCTGTTGATTCTGGCGTATATCTGCTGGCTAAGGTTGGCCGTATTAATCCTCACCTTAACACTGTCTACCATTGCACTGTCCCTGCTTTGATTTTGTCTGTTATTAACGATATAATCAGGGTTGGAAGAAGCTAAGGCCTTATCAGCATCCGTGATTTCCTCTTCTTTGGTCATGATATACTTTAGCGCAGCCGCATCAAGATTCAGCATCAGGTTATTGGAACTCCCATCATACTCACCTTCCACCAGGGCTCCGTTCGGAAGCTTCAGGTCCGGTAAAAAGTAATTGACAAGTCCCTGCTGTACGTTAAAGTTCATCTTAAAGTTTTGATCTCTGTACAGTTTTCTTGGCGGTGGTCCCACCAAAATCCTTCCAACTCCGTTCTCTACCATTCCTACCAGATCACCAAGGTTGTACCGCCCTGAAATCTTTCCTGTCGCAGCACCCGGTGCATCTACATCAATGACACGGCCACCGGCCTCCACAAATGTTTTTAATTTGGCGTTGGGGATCTCATATTTTTGAGTAGCTGTTGCAAAATGCAGGTTATTCGCATTCACATCCAAAGTAAGGTCATTAATAGATGACATCGCCATTTTACCTTCTACCTGCCCGCTTACGACCTGATTACCAGGCTTACCCGTGAAATAATTCATGTTCAGGTAAGTGACATCGGCATTTACATCGGTAGAAATTCTGGATGTACTGAAATCAATCAATCCTTTGATGGTGGCTTTTGCCTGTTCATCATTAACAGTGATGAGTCCGTTGTATTTTTTATGATCTAATAATCCGTCCAGGTAGAGGTTATTAATCACTTTATCCATGATTTCGATACTGCTGATCTGAGATTTGGTGGTCAAGCGCATGGTATTCACATCAAAGCTCTGACCGTTCAGATCAAATTTACCTGAAATAAGACCTACCGATTTGTTTTTTGTGATCACAGAGGTATTCAGATCTTTTACTTCCAGATACCCTGTGTATTTAGGCATAGCGGTACTATAACCTGTCAGAGAAAGTTTAGATATTTTTGCCTGGCCGATGCCTGTCATTAAATTTCCGCTCTCTACATACACCAGCTCAGGAGTAACTCTTGCGGTACCGTTATATTTTAATTTTCCGAAATCATCGGCAAAATTTTTCATTTTAACAGAAATAAAGGAAGGCATCATCGCTTTCAGATCCTTATAGGTAAAATCTGTGGAAAGGTCTCTTGTTTCAATCGCAAAATGTCCTTTCAACAGGTTATCCACTTTCATTGTTTTAGTGGCAATGTTGACATCGGGGTTTCTGATCAGGAAGTTTTCCAAGTGAAATTTATTCAGCGGACCCGTCATCTTACCGGCAATATTAAATGGCTTGATATTATCCCAATTCGTTACAAAATAGCTGATATCATATCCGCTGACCTGGCTGCCCTGCTGGATATTCATGTTCCAGGCTACCTTATCTGCAAAATCTGCCCATGAGCCGTCGTGGAGATTGAATTTAATATCTCCCTGAAGTAAAGTATGGTCTGTATTTAACGTAAGATCTTTAAGTGATAAAAACTGATGCGTCAAAGAAAGCTCTGTTGAAAAAGTATCTACAGTATGTGATTTCCCCCATCTTGAAGTCACAAAAGACATATTATTGATCAGTGCCGAAACATTGGGGCCATTCACCTTTACGTTCGGAGCTTTTAAATTAAATTTAGTTGCGGTCAACCATTTTCCATGTTCGCCTTCGGAGTTTTGGTTTACAATAGAAACTTTAGAATCAATAATCTGTACCCTGGAATTTAACTGAAAAGGGGGTTTTTTCGGATCTCTTTTTTTACCGTTGTCAAAAAGTTCTGTAAATCTGACAAAATTAGCAATACTGTCTCCTTTATAGGTGATCACCTTTATATCAGCATTCACAAGGGTAAGGGAATTAAAACTCAGAGAATTACTATTCCCGGAAATAGCATTTACGGCCAGAGATATCCAGTCTGAATCTGCACGGAATTCACGGGCGGTAATGAAATTGAAACCTTTATAATCTTTAACTTTAAGACCTTTTATGGTAACATCGCCGAAATAATTTACATCAACGCTTTCGGTAGAGAATCCGGCTTTAAAATCCTGGTTTACAATTTTGAGTGCCTGGTCAGCGGCCCATTGTTTGGTTACGGGAAGGTTGATCACAATCAGGACACTTGCCACAAGAAAAAGACCCAGCCAAAAAGGATCAGCAAAAGTTTCGCCCACCATGAATAGCTGACAACGTCTTTCATTGCCTGTTTCCCAAATTCCTCAGCTGTTTCTACAGGATGATGAATGGCATCTGAAGCGAGCTCAGATGCTTCTTTTACTGTTTCCCGAACCTTTCCCTCTACATTTTCAACAGTTTTCTGTACCTGATCTCCTAAGTTTTCAGCTACCGATTTTTTATTCTCATTCTCGTTATTATTCTCTAACTTTGCCATTATTATGAGCGACTCTATAATTTTAGGTATTGAATCGTCTTGCGACGACACCTCAGCAGCTATCATCAAGGGGAATTCTATTCTTTCGAATATTGCCGCAAATCAGGCTATCCACAAAGAATATGGTGGTGTAGTCCCTGAACTGGCTTCACGAGCCCATCAACAAAACATTATCCCCGTTGTTGAAAAATCCTTTACCAAAGCAAATATACAACAAAATGCAATTTCAGCTATAGGATTTACACGTGGACCCGGACTTTTGGGATCACTTCTTGTAGGGACATCATTTGCTAAGTCTTTGGCTATGAGCCTTAATGTACCGCTTATTGAAGTGAATCATCTTCAAGCCCATATTCTGGCCCATTTCATCGAGGATGCAAATCCTGTGCCGCCCACATTTCCTTTCCTTTGCCTTACTGTAAGCGGCGGACACACCATGATCGTCGTCGTAAAAGACTATTTTGATATGGAAATTGTCGGTAAAACGATCGATGATGCTGCGGGTGAAGCTTTTGATAAAATAGGTAAAATATTTGATCTTGATTATCCTGCAGGACCTATTATTGATAGGCTGGCGAAAGAAGGAAATCCTGATGCCTTCACGTTTAACAAACCTAAGCTTGAAAATTACGATTATTCTTTCAGCGGGATTAAAACATCAGTATTGTATTTCATCCAGAAAGAAGTGAGAAAAAATCCTGATTTCATCAAAGAAAACCTTAATGATCTTTGTGCTTCCGTACAGAAATGTATCATTGAAATCTTAATGAATAAGCTTGAAAAAGCGGCTAAGGAGCTCAACATTAAAGAAGTTGCCATTGCCGGTGGTGTTTCGGCGAATTCTGCCTTGAGAAAAGCAATGGAAAATAACCGTGAAAAACTGGGCTGGAATATTTACATCCCAAAATTTGAGTACACCACGGATAATGCGGCAATGATTGCTATGGTTGCCCAACTGAAGTTTGAAAGAGGAGAATTTACCGATTTAAGGACTACGGCCACTGCAAAATATGATTTATGAAAATATTGTTAGAAGAAAAAATACTTGGAACACATTCTAAGAAAAACTCAAAATATTATTGGGTATTAGAAACGATTACTGGTAAAAATGAAGTTACCCATGAATTTGTAGAAGAAGATTTCCAAATGATAAGTTCGGAAACAGGGTACATCCAGAATATAAAGGAAGAAATTCTTGAGAAAATAAACTCAGAGAATGTTTTTAGTTTTCCGTATGAACCGAAAGAAGGAGATTATCTATCGATTAAAAATAATTTAAGAAAAAATGAATATCTGAATATGATTTTCATGAATAATCTTTGGGTAGAAGAAATCTATATGTGCTCTTATCGTGATTGCGAAGGTGATATTTATACGACGATAAAGACGGGTGTGGCATTTTTAAGCGAAAATGAAATTTACTTTTAATAATCACTTATACATAAATTCAGGAAGATTCTAAATATTTGAATATGAAACTTTTTTACGGAGAAATTGAGGGAAGTCAGGTAACAATCAACGACGAAGAGCAACAGCATATTGTAAAGGTTCTCCGCATGAAAAACGGTGAAGAAATTCATGTGACCGACGGAAAAGGAAGTCTGGCATCCGGGAAGCTTTTGATTGAAGGCAAAAAAGCAAATATGGAAGTGGATACAATTAAAACGGACTTCCCAAATTTTAATCCGAAACTTCATATTGCAATCGCTCCAACGAAAAATATTGACCGTATCGAGTTTTTTGTAGAGAAAGCCGTTGAAATGGGAATTTCTGAGATCACGATTTTACAGACAGAGAAAACGGAACGTAAAAATATTAATATTGATAAATTAAGAAAGCAAGCAATTTCCGCTTCAAAACAAAGCTTGAGATTTCATTTTCCTAATATTAATGATTTGACTAAAATCACGGATTTTCTAAAAAATACCAGTCCTCAAAACACTTTTGTGGCCCACTGTCATGAAAATCTGGAAAGAACGGACCTGAACCATATTCCGGTGATGGAGCAAGTTACCTTTTTAATCGGCCCTGAAGGTGATTTTTCTGAAAAGGAAATTTCGTTTCTGGCACAGCATAATATCAAAGCTGTTTCACTGGGGAATCAGAGATTGAGAACTGAAACTGCCGGAATTTTCGTTGCAGCATGGAATTATAACAAAATGATTTAGTGGTTCATCTTTTGATTCCTGTTTCGCCTAAAAAGCGGAATCAACAGATGATAGGGAAACAGCGCTGCTAAAACAAAAAAGATAGCATTTCTGAAATCTGCAAGAACGAACACGATATTGTACAGGTGGAATACTACAATGAACAGCATAAAAAATGTAAGCAATTTTCTGTTAAAAGCTCCAAGAAAACAAAGAAGCTGTAAGCTTATTCCTGTCATTGTGAGGAAAACCCAAAGATTTTCATAGGCATACACCTCTTTCATCCAGACGGGTATATCTAAGTCAGCTACCCAATAATTATCATAGGAATTTAATTTTGCAGAATTTTTATTAATCCATAGCATTTTATCAGTACCCTTAATAATATTTTTAGCCGTTCCTAAAAACTTGCTGGCACCTGCATAAGTATAAGTCATTAAAAGACCTAAATAAAAATACTGAATTAATTTATAATCATTTTCCTTAAGATATGTTGGAAGCAAAAATATACTTAAGAAAAATCCTAAAATAACCAAATGATTATCATGATGAAGCCCAAAATTTGCAGACAAAGGAAGATTGATGACTGCCATCAGTAAAAATATGAGAATATTGAGAATGTAAGACGGTTTAAAAATAGAAATAATAATAAACAAACTACAACTTATTAAAAGCACTCCAAATAATAAAATATCAGGAAATTCGGGAAATATAATTTTTTCCACTAAAAAGAAAGGTTCATAAATTTCCTTCGGTCTACCCTGCAACTCGGAAAATCTATAATATTGAGATAGCAGCCAGTATAATCCGACTATCCTCATCGCATAGTAAGCTATTTTATAGTTAAATACAGTCAGTTGAGAATATTTCATTATAAGACAGTAATAAGTTTTTTGTGAATTTTTGTTCTTTCTTTACCTATATCTTTGGGATTATAGGATTCTTTATAAAGCAGATACTCTTCGAATTCGGGCCTTATATTTTTAACAAAAACAAAAAGTTTCTTCATATTCTCTTCTTTGTTGTCATTCATTTCAATCTTCCCTCCATATAAATTCACTATTCCCTCTTCATCATTAGCTTCATAACTTGCTGTGGTCTTGTTAAGAATTCTTATTGTGTCACCATTTTTGATTCCGTATAATTTATACCTATCTACTGAATTCTCTCCTCCGCTTGGTACTGTAAATAGCTTCCAGCTAGCAAACGGATATATTTCCTTATATCCCTTTTCTTGCATAATCAGACTTAAAAAAGAAGCAATTATGGAAAAAAAGAACAGATGTAGAGTATACTTTTTCATTCTTATTGTTTAATGATGTTGTGATCTGCCCGGTATTTTGCTAAAATTTCCTTTCCGCTCTTAATGGAATTGGTAGCCCAAAGAATTTTCATCCTTAACAGCTTTTCTTCATCTAACTTATAGTCAATATCAGAGTTGATAAGCTTTTGTTTCAATTCATACATACAAATTGAAGCAGCTACAGAAACATTAAAACTTCTGGTAAAGCCATACATCGGAATGGCAAGTGTCTCATCCGCAAAATCCAGAATTTCCTGCGAAACGCCCTCCATTTCAGTTCCAAAAACTAAGGCTATGGGTTCTGTTATTTCATATTCCGGTAACATTTTAGCATTTTTTTCCAGTGAAACTGCTACAATTTTGTACCCTCTGTCTTTAATATTCTGGAAAGATTCCATATTGCGGGGAAGTTTCTCGACCTCTACCCACGTATCGGCTCCTTTTGTTACACGAAGATTCGGTTCAAAACTGTATTCCTCCTGCAGGGCCACCACTTTATGAAAACCGCAGGCCTCTACAGAACGCACAATTGCTGCGGCATTTCGAAACTGATAAACATCTTCTACCACGGGAAGTACAAAATCGGAGCTTTCCTGCGAAAAATGTTCAATTTTTGCGAGTCTTTCTTCAGTTAAAAATTGTTTTAAATATTCAAAAGTTTGTGCTAAGTCTTTCATCTGCATTCAGTTATTTTTTTCAAGCGACTATTATAACGTCTTTACCAGCATCTTATTTTCGTAAAATACAAAGATAAGCGTTTCATTCATTTTCAAATCTTTGCAAATTAACGTAATTTTGAACTATGAACCTTATCCGGGTTGAAATTCTTAATTAAAAATAATACATGAAACGAAAAGTCCTGCTTATCTATACGGGTGGAACCATTGGTATGGAAAAAGATTATGAAACCGGAAGCCTCCGTGCCTTTGATTTCGGAAATATATTTGAAAAGATGCCTGAAATGAAGCTGATGGAATGTGAAGTTTTCGTACATCCTTTTGCAAAACCACTGGATTCTTCAGATATGGGCCCGGAAGAATGGAGAGTGATTGCTAATTATATTTACAAGAATTATAATGATTATGACGGATTCCTGATTCTGCACGGCACAGATACGATGTCTTATACGGCATCAGCTCTGAGTTTCATGTTAAAAGGGTTAAGAAAACCTGTCATCATGACGGGTTCACAGCTTCCGATCGGTGACCTGAGAACGGATGCAAAGGAAAATCTTCTGACAAGTCTGTATTATGCCAGTCTCTATGAAAATGATGAAGCAGTCATTCAGGAGGTCGCTATTTATTTTGAATATAAGCTCCTAAGAGGAAACAGAACCCTTAAATATTCTGCGGAGTATTTTGACGCTTATGCAAGTCCGAACTACCCAATTTTGGGGCAATCGGGTGTTCATTTAAATATCATCAAAGACAACTTATTCCGTTGTGACCCGAAGGTAGAATTCCATGTGGATGAACATATTTCTGAAGATATTTTATTCTGGAGAATTTTCCCGGGAATGCATCTGAGTCATTTCAGGGAGATTCCTAAAATGAAAGTTCTTATTCTTCAGGTTTTTGGTTCCGGAACGATTTTCAGCAGTGAAAAGACACAGGAAACACTTCAGGAAATCAGAAATAACGGTACTGAAATCGTAGTGGTGAGCCAGTGTATATCAGGTGGTATTTCTTTTGGGAAATATGAAAACAGTAATATTTTCTCAAGAATCGGAGCAATCTCAGGAAGAGATATGACTGCAGAAACAGCGATAACCAAAGCCATGCACCTGATCGACAACCCAAATTACACCGGAAGTTTCGCCGATAACTTCACCAAAAGCCTTTGTGGAGAAATAACTGGTGAAAAATTGCAATAATAATTTGGAAATTCAAGAAAATACTCTATTTTTGCAGTCTCAAAAAGAAAGGTGTCCGAGTGGTTGAAGGAGCTACCCTGGAAAGGTAGTATACGGGTAACTGTATCGAGGGTTCGAATCCCTTCCTTTCTGCAAAGAAAAACAAAGCCTGTGCTGATTTTAGCGCAGGCTTATTTTTTTGTGATTATTTTTAATATGCGTTTAAACGGATCAGGTGTAAAAGTTGGGGCTACACGAAAAGGCTGGCTTATCTGAAGAGAAAAAACGTTCTGTCTTTTACACGTCTAAGTTGTATTCCGAAGTTTTACAAAACGCAAAGGGAGGATGCCATTGCTTATTGATGCGGGAGCTAAGAAATGACAAGGTCGCTGATAAAGCTTAGAAAGAATCAATGAAGTCGATTTCATCATTTGCTTGATTGCAATTTTTTTATTGAATCCGTGCCTGCTCGCAATGGAAATAATAAATGTCAAGCTTTATGTTACATTCAACATCATACCGGCAAAATATTTCAACCTCCTGTTTTTGTTTCCTTAATCTTATTCCTAAAACTTTCCTAAATCTGTCGCTTATTTTGTCATGTTTTTAAACAGTATTATCAGAATTTGAATAAACATTGCATGAATAAAGCCTCTAATTTTGTATCCACTAATCATTCCCGCTGTTTCACACCGGAATTCGTATCAGAATTTTCGGCTTCGCAGCTATTATTACTACTATTCAAAAAATTGTTGATGACATTAAGCATAAGGAAATTTTTCGTCGGGTTATTTTTATTAAGTTTCATGACCGGTATTGTGCAGGCACAGATCAGCCCGCCCGGATTGGGGGATGCCAGTACTGCTTTCTGGTCAGCTTTCGGAGTAAAACGCCAGCTGGATTCTCTGGGAAAAAAATCGACGATGAGCTATATTGCAATAGGCCGCAAAAGTAGCCCTGACAATGATAATTTGTTTTCAAAACAGGCTATTTTTGTAGTAAACCACGAATTTTATCATTCTTTTGCTCCCCATCAGCAATACAGCTATGCCATCAGCTATCGACGACAGCCGCAATACGAGAGTGAGGCACCCTATGAAAAGGAAAGTACTGAACAGGAATTCAGAATTTACGGACGATATGCCTACACCTTTGACCTGGGTAAAAGGTTTAAATTAAAAAACACGGTAAGACAGGAATTCAGGAAATTTTTTGATGCAGGATTTCATCAGGTTGAAGAAGATTTTCAATTGAGAACCCGTATCAAAAGTCAGCTGACCTACAATTTATCACCAAAAAACAATCAGAAACTGGCTTTGGGTGCAGAAGCCCTGTTTTCGATCAGCCAT
Organism: Chryseobacterium indologenes; assembly: GCA_016025055.1. NCBI lineage: Bacteria > Pseudomonadati > Bacteroidota > Flavobacteriia > Flavobacteriales > Weeksellaceae > Chryseobacterium > Chryseobacterium indologenes. The sequence goes on along the minus strand of CP065590.1, from coordinate 2,705,723 downwards.
ATGAATGAGCCGGACGCCCAATGGAACTCCTTTGGGTATAGGGAAATGCGGCTTACAGCCTATTATATGTTTAGTATCCCCCATTCTCCCTTTACTGTGGATATCGGCTATATGGATGACCTGATCCGCGGAAGTGAAAGCATTCATCACGGAGGTGTACATTACGTGGCTGCTGATCTGATCTGGAATATTCCTTATAAAAAAACTAGTTATTAACTTTACTATGATACAAAAATCCCGGTCATTGCTGTCCGGGATTTTGTCGGAAGAATATCTTCCATCAATATAATTAAGTATGAATGTATGGTGTAAATGTGTAAATGTTTAATTGCATAATGTTAAAAACTGTCGGCTCATCTGCACATTGAATTTGGCCTCTGATTTCGACTGCGCATAGATGGTATGTTCGAAAGCACGAACTGTTTTCAACTTCTTATCAATAAACTCAGCGATTTCTACGATGGAGAAAATAAATTCCTTATAGGTTGTCATATTCACTGTTTGTCCGTAATAAGGAAGATACGCTTTCAAAAAAGGAAGCACCTTCTGATGACGGTTGTAGCTGATACAATAGCCTACTCCTTCTACGGAAGTGATACTGTCATAATGATTGATGTAATCATGGATACTTTTATTTCCCTGTAAAGCAGATCTGTTTTTTGAGCAATACCTGTTGATTTTATCTAAAATATGCTGAGCATATTCCATCATTGAAATATTTTTGAACTCAAATACGTGGTCCAGGTTTTTTCCGGATATTGTATCTTTTTCACAATGGGTACAAAAAGAAATTCCGATCTTCTCGTGGTAGGGAAAGAAGCAGTCTTTAATTTCAATGGAAGCATCTGCCTGCAACTTATCCGCAGCAAAGTTGTAGTAAACGTACGGACTGTACAAATCTGCAAGTGCCTTAAGATAATCTATCTCGCTTGCGTTATGATATTCTTCAAACCATTTCTCAAGATTATGATAATAGTTGCTTTCAAAGTCTGTAAAGTTTAAGTAAAATGGCAATTCCATAGCTCTGTAATTTTGATGAGACAAAGCTATATCTGTAATGCGACAAAACTTGACGTAATATATTTTTGTGTAAATTAATTTTTAAAATAGATGATTGGAGAGAATGGGCAAAAGAATAAAGAATAAAGAATAAAGAGGAAAGATGAGAGACGGATAGATGATAGACATACAATGCTGCAATGGCGATTATGTTTTTTTCAAATACAAAATTCATTGGTAAAGGTACCATGCTTCTATCCCACATTTTCAATTCTCAATTCTCAATTCTCAATTTTCAATTTTCAACTATTTATCGTAGTTTTTCATTACATATTCAAAGTAGTGGATCATTTTCAGGTAGTTTTCGATGCTGAGGTATTCGTTGGTACTGTGGATACTCTGCTGTTCTGCACTGTTGATTTTGATGGGCATAAATCGGTATACATTTTTGCTGACAATCTCATACTTTCCTGCATCTGTACCTGCCATCGTAAGATAAGGAGTCACAATTGCTCCCGGATGTATTTCTCTGACGCCTGCTTCTATTAGTTTAAATGCTTTTGTATTGGTTGGGGATATGGCGGATGCTTCCCTGGTATTATCAATTTCTTCAACTTCCACCTCAAAGCCCTTGGTTGCTCTGGCAATATGATCTCTGACATCCTTTACACTGTTTCCGGGAAGAAGTCTGAAATTGACTACAAATTCCACCTCTGGAGAAAGAACATTGGTTCCGTCGCTGCCCTTCATCATCGTTAAAGCGGTTGTTGTTCTTACCAAAGCATTGGTTGTATTATTTTTGGTTAACTGTGAGATCAGTAACGGTTTTAAAAGCCACTGATTGGCTAATGCAAGCCTTGTTGTAAATGGCATTTCACCACCGATATTATTAAAAAATTCTTTGATTAACGGAGTGATCTCCGGTTTCATCTGATCATCCTCAAGGCGCTGCATGATGACAGCTGCTTTTCCGATGGCGCTTTCCATAGGAGGCATGGATGAATGCCCTCCCAATCCTTTAACTTTAATTTTTGCGGAAAGGAAGCCTTTTTCTGCACAGCCTACTACCGCAACATCAGTATCTATTCCCGCTACATTGCCTTTTCTCATTATCAATCCGCCTTCATCATATACGGCATCGAATTTCAATCCTTTTTTCTTGAAATAATCAGCAATCTGTATTGCTCCTTTTTGTCCTCCTACTTCTTCGTCAAATCCAAAAGCAAGGTAGATATCGCGTTGCGGAATTTGCTTATTTTTAATCAAACTATTCATGGATTCCATTAAAGAGAAAAGCATCCCTTTCATGTCGATGGCTCCCCTTCCGTAGATCCTCCCATTTGCCACAACGCCTGAAAAAGGTGCAAAATCCCAATCTTCAGCTACTGTTGAAACAGGCTCCGAAGGTTGATCATCCGGGCGGAATATATTTTCTTCTTTATTTTTTATATCGGCATCTCCCGGAGGAACTACATCCATGTGGGAAAGGAAAAGAATCGGTTCTAAGGACTGATTACTGCCTTTCAGCCTGAACACAAGACCATATTGATTGACCTCAACGTTTTCTGTATATTGAAATACCAGTGGGTAAGATGTTTTCAAATATTCTTTAAACCGGGCAAAAGGTTCATAATTAAATTCACCCAAACTTCCTGTAGATACTGTAGGAATCTTTATTCCTCCCGAAAGGTGCATGACTGCTGAATCGTTTTTTACAGGTTTCCACCCTTCTCCTGTTCCTGTATTGTTTTTCTTAAAAGGATAGGTATACGTTTTAACCAGAACAATAGCAGCAAGGATAACAATGATCCCCAGAAGAATTAAAAGAAATTTTTTCATAGCAATAGGTTTGTGGTGTAGTTTGGTCTTATAAATATAGGAAAGTATTTCTTCTTTAACAACATTAGCCTCCGCCCGTATCGATGATTTCACATACATCTCAAAAATAAAGGCTGCTTTACGAGATTTTATGCAGAATCTTTTCTGTGTATAATTCAGGTTGCACCATCGGTCCTATTCATCTGTGAAACAATATTATCACAGCTGATCGTCATAGTAGTACCGAAAAGACAAAACCTTTCCGGTTCCGAAAAGGTTTTTATTTATTTTGAACCCAATTAATTGAGAATTCCGTTCATGTGCGTAAGGATGACTGGAGCTTCGTCGGTAACAATGATCGTATGTTCGTGCTGAGCCATATAGCCTCCTTTATTTCCAACCATGGTCCACCCGTCTTTAAGTTCTACAGCAATATTTGAATCGGTAGAGATAAAGGTTTCAATGGCCACTACGGAGTTTTTCCTGAAGCGTCTGGTATCGAAACGGTTCCTGTAATTAAGCAGTTCATCAGGTTCTTCGTGTAAGCTTCTTCCCACTCCGTGCCCGCCGAGGTTTTTGATAACTTTATAGCCTCTTTTCCTGGCTTCATTTTCCATCAAAGCTCCGATGTCAGCTATTTTCACGCCGCCTTTTATATTATTGATGGCTTTTTGCAGAATTTCTTTGGACGCCTCTACCAGTTTCTGGTGTTGATATTTGTCTTCTCCCAGCACAAAAGATCCGCCATTATCAGCCCAGTACCCCTCAAGTTCTGCAGATACATCAATATTGATCAGGTCACCTTCTTGTAGTATTCTTTTTCGGAGGGAATCCCGTGACAGAATTCGTTATCTACGCTGATGCACGTCCAGCCGGGAAATCCATAGGTAAGATAAGGGGCCGATTTGGCTCCGAAGTCTGCTAATATCCTGGCTCCATATTCATCGAGATCTTTTGTCGTCATACCGGGTTGGGCATATCGGGTCATCTCCCGTAACGTATAGGCTACCGCTTCACTTATTTTCTGCATTCCTGCCAGTTCGTATTCGTTTGTGATGGACATTGTCTTTATTTTGATTGTTGATATTGACAAAGTTATGAAATTAAAACAGGGAAAAAGAAAATCACTATTCAACGGGATTAGTATTTGAGACCGGTTGGTCTGACAAGTTCTGTTGATAAAGAGTGGAAGTAAGATATTCTTGATCTTTTATAGTGTTGAAACGCTTATTAGCTTGAGAATAGCAGATACCTTACAGAGATCAAAATTAAGAGCTTCCCTATCATTATCCAATATCTTTTCTAAAAACTCCCAATCTTCTGTGATGCTTCCGATCGTAAGTTTAGGCTCTTCATACACATTAAATGATTCGTCAACAGGAATATTCCAATATAGATCCTGTGTAAAAGAAAATTTAGAAACCTCAGACCTTTCTAATTTTTGCACCAAAGTCAATAAGAGTTTTTTTATATCTTCTTTCTGAATTTCAATTGTTTTTTCCATTTGTATTTTTCTTTATTAGTACATCTGCCCCCATGAAAGGATTTGTGCAGCAACAAGGTTCGCAGTCTTCGTAAAAGATTCTCTTTTACTTGTCTGTCAAGATGGTATTTATACTGGTAGATATAACGGTTTTCTTATAATAAAGCCACTGCAATGCAGTGGCTTTTACTTTTATTTAAGAGCACGCGTAAGACACACGTGCCAGCAGGGCTATCTCTGGCAAAATTTACGATTGCACCTCCAAGATCTCATAATATACTTTTTTTGAACTAAACCTCAAACTAAACTGTATTAGATATATTATTTACTCACTCAAAGTCAGAAATTTTGTGTGGCTTAGATATTCAGAAACATTATTTTGAATTTGTAATTTCAAAACCACTCTTAGCAAATTCTTGGTAAAAGTCATCAAATAAAATATTGTTTGAAAAGTAATTTTCAAAGTTCTTATATCCCTTTATTTTTAACACCGGCATTTTTTCTCTTTTTTTCATTGATTCATCAATATTACATAAACAATCTATAAATGAATTTATTTCGGTTCCAAAATATCCATATGAATTAAAGAAAGCTTTACCAATTTCATAATAGACATCCAAATCGGTTCTAACTTTTGACAAGTCAATTTCTATAACCTGATTCATATTATCTATTGTTTCTCTAACTCCATTCAATAGGAAACAACCTCTTAAGTAATAGTACTTTTGTTTATCACTTAATTCATACCATTTTATTTTTTCTTTTTTATCAGTGAGAAGTTTAAAATTATCTATATACCCCTGATTATATATCCATAAAGGATCGTCAAGAGTTCCTGTTAAAACAATTTCTCTGTTTTTAATTAAGATATCTAAGACATTAAAAAAATAATCGTTTCTAAAAGCTTTAAGGCTTTTAAAAGAAACTCTAATAATTATATCTTGCTTAGAAATTTCTCCAAATTGAAGATTGATAGCCTTAATATCATCTCTTTTAATAACTATTTTGTCAAAATCTTTTTTACGAATGAGCTTTATATATTTCGTTGTCAATAACGATTTTTCTTCTGATAAAAATTTTATTTCCATTTTACTGCTGAACTTGTTGGTATTTGTATAATTTTAGTATAATCGTGATCAAAAACACCCCCCCATCTTCCATCTGGATGTTGAATAATTCTACTACCATTTAATGTACTTCCAGGGATATCTTTTATTTTCCATTCTAAAGCTCCCGCCCACTTAACGTTATGTCTTACTGTTTCTTGTACTCCATTTCTCATTATCGGATTACCTCTCCCTGCTAAGATATTAATGAAATCATTTGTTACAGTTTTTGGTAAGTTCTCTGGATCAATTCTTAAAGAACTCGCTCCCCAAATCTTTGACATTGCAGCTCTTGAAAGTGCCTTTCTTTCTAATCCCTCAGCAGCAGCCTCTGGATTAATAAAAAGCATACCAACTATCCCTACATTTTCTCTTTCTTCAGCATAAGGTCCTACTCCCATATTTCCAATTGCTGAATAAGGATCTGTATTTCCAAACAAAAAGGTTTGTAATAAAAGTCCTGTTATATCACCTATTTTAAATTGTGATTCTGTTATTTCAACAGCAGGGCCAGCTTCAACCTTTGCACGTTTTTCACTCCCAAACAATCCTCTAAAAAAGCCACCTATTTTATTCCAAATACTTCCATTATTTTTAGATCGAGGAGGGTTGCCCGACACCAAATCTGAAAAAGCATCTCTCGCATAACTTCCTTCATATACAGTTCCATAATCAGTTTCATAAACACCTCCACCACCTCCAGGTGCTAAAGTTTCTCCATAATCTATATTACCGTATGATCCTCTTCCCAACCAATTGGGGTTTGTCCAACCGGAAGTCGCATCAGGACGAGAATCTGACATCATCCTAAATTGGTTCAAGGGAGCCATTCCATCAGGATCGATAAAACTGATCGGGTTATTGAAAGCATAGTTATAAGGACTATGGCGTCTCATTATCTCCGCCATAGGATCTATCACGCCCCATCTTCCCAGATCAGGCATATACATCCTCGCTCCAAAATCATACATCCCTGTTTCCTGAAGTTCTTTGCTTCCAAATTTATAAGAATGATAGTTAGAGAAAGGTGAAATATTTCCGCCTCCGATATGGTTAAGCCCAAATGGATAATAGTTGTTGGTTCCGGTAATTTCAGGAGCACCTGCGCTGTTTCTTGCGAAACTTACCCGTACTGAACTGCGTTCGCAGTAAAAGGTTCTCTTTTACTCGTCTGTAAAGGTGGTCTTTGTATGGTAAATATAGCTGTTTTATAAGAAAACCACTGAGATAACAGTGGCTTTATCATTGTTCAAGGATGAGCGAGATGCTCGCCCCAGAGGATAGAATAAAAAATCATTTAAACCTATCATTACCAAAAATTCTATAGACTATAGGACTTAAGCCAGCGGTAACAATTAAAAACAATCCTATATTGGATAAATTCAATTTACCGGGGAATATAATCATTAACATAAGCCATGTTAACATTATACTAATCACAAAATAGCCATATATTCTAGAAGATTTCGTCTTATACCAATTATATTCAATAATTGGATTGTTAATTCTATCTTTATTCTTCAAATTAATAATCTCAATAAAATGTTTTTTAAAATCTAAATAATCACTAGTCTCTTTTTTAGGGATATTTAAAAAATTTTATAAGAACTAAAAACTAATCTACATCCGTAATAATTTTCAGTTTCACTAAAGCTATAATTACTAATATGTGATAAATCAATTTTTTTATTATTAAAAGAAATATAATTATTGTCTAAAGATATATTGTAAGTATTCATAGAATTCTTTTTTATTAAAACAAAACTAATAACACTTAATATAAAAAGTACTATTGCCGGATAAATCTTAGGATTAAAGTAAATAGAAGTTAAAACTGTAAATAGTATTATTATAATAAAAGAAACAACCGTGTATAGTGATAGTTTTTTTATTGAAAAATTATTTAATTTATATTCTTTCATTTTCAAATCATTTATGGGTACCATATTGTAGACTTTCTACCAATACTTTCATCTAATTGGTCACCAATACCGAACATATAATCTGCTACACCATATATTGCAATTCCAGCCAAAATAGCTGGTGCAGCTGCAACTATGGCAGGAGCCGTTACAAATGTTGCTACAGCAGTGGCTCCTAATAAACCTAGATTTATGATAGAATGGGCATCCCAAGTATCAGTTCCAAACTCATATAAAGTTACCCCAGCAGTTAAAGCAGTACCAACATAGCCTAATCTTTTAGAAATTTTACCTACCGATTTCATAAATCCCTCGGTTGATCTTAAAATCTTTCCTGCTCTAATACCACTAACTGCCGAAAGAAATGTCGAGGCATTTATTTTATTTACATTGGATAATTTATTATATTCATCTATTACGATATTAGCATTTCCTAATTGTCCATTTAAATGCTTTTCCGTATCCTTAAAAAAATCTTCTGTCTGATAATGCATTAGGTTTTTACTCATTCCTTCTACATTGTTTACCATTCCCATTAAACTATTATTAAATACTTTAAGAATATTAAGCTCCCCAACGCCCTTTACCTTTGGATCTGGATCTTTATAATCTTTCCACCAATAAAAATCTCCATTTTTATTTCTTTCTATTTTTTTTCCTAATTTCTTTTCCCATATAGATATAATATCATTAAGCAAATCATTATCGTCTGTTCCATTTGATTGTGGATATAAAGAGCCAAATCCGTAACTACCTCCATATCCAGTTTCTATAGATCCAAAAGTAGCATCTCCTCTTCCTAACCAGTTAGGATTAATCCAGCCTGAAGGCGCATCAGGTCTCGCATCCGTAGGCATGGCAAATTGACGAGGTTTCATACCATCAGGATCTATAAAGCTTATAGGATTATTGAAGGCATAATTGTAGGGAGAATACCTTCTCATAGCTTCTGCCATAGGATCTATCACGCCCCATCTTCCTAAATCTGGCATATACATCCTGGCTCCAAAGTCATACATCCCTGTTTCCTGAAGCTCTTTACCTCCGAACTTATACGCATGGTAATTGGAAAAAGGAGATTTTCCTCCTCCAATGTGGTTTAACCCAAATGGATAATAGTTGTTGGTTCCGGTAATTTCAGGAGCACCTGTGCTGTTTCTCGCGAAACTTACCCTTACTGGACTACGTTCACAGCCTTCGTAAAAGCTTCACTTTTACTCGCTTGCTAAATATAACGGTTTTTCTTATAGTAAAACCACTACAGTTGCAGTGGTTTTTACTTTTATTGAAAGGACACGAGCAGGATGCTCGCGCCAACTGGAAGCAGTAGGAGGATATTAATTTGTTTTTTGATTTAATATTCCCAAAACTTTGTCCATTTTATCACTAATAAAAATAGTTATATCATTATTTTTATAATTGAAATTACTAATTATAACTTTTTTATCATTATAATCTAGCAGATTCTTTAATAATTCATCATAACCTGAAATTTTGGAATCATTAAAACTATTTATTTCACTTCGTAATGTATATATTGAAATAGCTTTGCTTTTATCTATTAAAATATATTTTAATACTGTTAAACCATCTAAATACTCATAAATGATTGAATATAGATGATTATTATAGTTATCACGAAACAAAGTTAATATTTGATCTATATTAGTTGTCTCCATTTTTATCTTTTTTGAATGAAAGGAAATGCTCCAGTAACAATTCCTTGTATTAATATTTCTTGCTCATTATATGTATCTGGGCTCGGTATAGTTTCACGAACTAGAAAATCTTTTGATAAAAGTACACCTCCTGACCCATTTTTATTTGCAAATTTAAGGGCAATATTTATATTAGTTGTCCACGATGTAAAAACACTTTCCGTATCTCCCCAATTATGCGAGTCAGGATCATTATGCCCTCCTAATGGTACTGCCATACCTTTGAGAGCATTTTTATAATCATAGTGCCCTACACAAACCCCTCGGTATAATGTTATTCTCTGTTCCGACTCATCTGCCGGTACATCTGTTGTACCTGTAATAGGTATATCATAACCACGTGCATGAGAGCTATCCCCATTCAATATTAATGGTAATGCCCAAATACTACGAGTTGCTAAAGTACCACTAGCACTATAAAAAGCTTGTGCATTTAACTGAATTAACTCTCCAATCTGAACAATTCTACTGACCTGTGCTCCAGCAGCAAATGTTGTAATACCGACGCCTTTATTATTACCCAATAATTTATTAAAGAAGTTTCCAATTTTTTGAAGAAAATTTGGCTTTTTATTCTTAGACCGAGGAGGATTGCCCGACACCATATCTGAAAAAGCATCTCTTGCATAACTTCCTTCATATACAGTTTCATAATCAGTTTCATAAACACCGCCACCGCCGCCAGGGGCTAAAGTTTCTCCATAATCTATATTACCGTATGATCCTCTTCCCAACCAATTGGGGTTTGTCCAACCTGAAGTTGCATCAGGACGAGAATCTGACATCATCCTAAATTGATTCAAGGGAGCCATTCCATCAGGATCTATAAAGCTTATCGGGTTGTTAAAGGCATAATTATAAGGAGAATATCTTCTCATCGTTTCAGCCAATGGATCTATCACGCCCCATCTTCCTAAATCTGGCATATACATCCTTGCTCCAAAATCATACATCCCTGTTTCCTGAAGTTCTTTACCTCCGAACTTATACGCATGGTAATTGGAAAAAGGAGATTTCCCTCCGCCAATTTGGTTTAACCCAAATGGATAATAGTTGTTGGTTCCGGTAATTTCAGGAGCGCGTGCGCTGTTTCTTGCGAAACTTACCCGTACTGAACTGCGTTCGCAGCCTGCGTAAAAGATTCTCTTTTACTTGTCTGTCAAGGTGGTCTTTGGTAAATATAACGGTTTTTTATAGTAAACCCACTGTAATGCAGTGGGTTTTACTTTTACTTACGGGACACAGTCGAGACGCTCGCCAGCAGGGGTTAATCCTGTCAATTTTTATATTCATTAAATGACTTAAGTATCACTTCTTCTAGTTTATCAAAGTTAAAAGCCAGTGTATTGGCTGATATAGCTATTGGAGTACCATATGTTCTTAAATTATTTTCCAGAATCCTTTTCTTTAATTTACTGTCAACACGTATATACTTATCTGGATTTTTGACCTCTATCAGCAAAAATTTCGTTGAAAAGACAGTAGTCTTTTTTATTGAAACAATATCTTCCCATAAAATCATTCCTACACCTGCAAAACTGGAATTATCATTAATCCCTTTTTATCTATAACAAGATTAAAAGATCTATTGAAGAAATTTTTAATTAAAATGCTTAAGCATAAAACTGCAAACAATATAGCTAAAATCCCTGCTAAACTTATAAATGTCTCACTTTTAAATATTGTAGAAATAAATCTATTAGGTTTAAAAGCCAAAAATAATCCTAAAAAAAGAAAGATTAGTGATCCTAATAGTAATAGTGATAATTTTGTTTTACTGCCTTTTATTTCAATTGTATTCATTTTTATTTATTTTATTTAATATTACTAGGTCTATTTAATATTCCATCAGCCCAATCCTCAGCAATTTCACCTCCCCAAAAGCCTCCAACAATTCCCCCAACAACGCCTCCAATTACAGCTCCACCAGCTGTTCCTTCTGGCCCAATCAGTGATCCAATCAGTCCTCCAAGTTTACCCACTGCCCATGCTCCAGCTGCTGCACCTGCCATTCCACCAACTACACCTGTTGTTGCCACTTTAGCTTTAACGCCAAATTTTCCGCCATCTTGAATCATACCATAACCTATTTGTCCTGCGCTAATTGCATAACCTACATAACCGGCTCTTTTCGCATATTTCCCATACATCGCAGTAGTTCTTAAATAGTCACTTCTAAGCCCTATTAATGATCCCCTAGCTCTTCCTGCATAGGAAGTACTTCTCATTTGTCCAAGGTTATCAATCCAATTTCCACTATTGTAAAGAGCTGTTCTTCTTTTGGCCAGATAATCAAATCCTCCACCCACAGCAGTTGATCCCCAATCTGCCCAGTTTTTATAGGCATCTAATGGAATATCACCATTTTTAACTGTTATTGAATTCAATACGCCCAGATGATATTCTCCATAAACATCATTATTTGTAGAATAACCTTTAATAAATGTTGGATTTCCGGTCCAGTAAGTAAGATTACCATTTCCTGAAATATCGATATTAATTCCTCTTGTTTTCCAGCCTGCCAAAAGATCATTAAGAAGATAACTGTTATCAACTCCATTTGATTGTGGATATAAAGAGCCAAATCCATAACTACCTCCATATCCTGTTTCTATAGATCCAAAAGTCGCATCTCCTCTTCCTAACCAGTTAGGATTGATCCATCCTGAAGGAGCATCAGGTCTCGCATCCGTAGGCATGGCAAACTGACGAGGTTTTCTTCCATCTGGATCTATGAAACTGATCGGGTTATTGAAAGCATAGTTATAAGGAGAATACCTTCTCATGGCTTCTGCCATAGGATCTATCACTCCCCATCTTCCCAGATCAGGCATATACATCCTCGCTCCAAAATCATACATCCCTGTTTCCTGAAGTTCTTTGCTTCCAAATTTATAGGAATGATAGTTAAAGAAAGGTGAAATATTACCTCCTCCGATATGGTTTAACCCAAATGGATAATAGTTGTTGGTTCCTGTAATTTCAGGAGCACCTATGCTGTTTCTGACGAAACTTACCCTCACTGAACTGCGTTCGCAGCCTGCGTAAAAGATTCTCTTTTACTTGTCTGTCAAGGTGGTCTTTGTACTGGTAAATATAACGGTTTTCTTATAGTAAAACCCTTAGGTGACACGAGCGAGACGCTCGCGCCAGCGGAGGGTCTCTTCTTAATCAATCAATTGAATCCATACTTGTAAATTCGTTTTCATCAATTTCACGCTCTAAGTATCCAATAACTTCATCCCAATTTTCACTCAGAAAAAACATACCATAATATTTTTTCCCTAACAAACTTACAAACCTCAATTTACTATTAGAATAATTTTCCAAACTTAGTATTAGACTACCTATTTCTTGTGATAAATTATCATTACCATTTCTTGTAGCGTTATATTGTCTAATTTTATATACTCCTATTAAGTTATCTCTGTCGAAGTTATCACTATTGCTGATTTTAATTTTATATTGGTCAATATTACCTAAGAAATTTCTTTCTTTTTTAATTAATTTAAAAATGTCTTCTGATGTTAACATATAGATTATTTTATTTTGATCTTGGTAAAACATATTGAACTTTAGCTCCATATGTAACTCCAGTTACAAGCCATTCAGATTCAGCTAATGTGAAAGGATTTGGAACAGCTTGCCCTGTGGTAAATGTTTTAGACATAATAATCCCAGGAACTCCATTTGTGTAAAATGCATTACCCGTAGCGAAATCTCTTGCAACATTTATATCACTAGTCCAACTAGTCCAAATGCTAAGATTATCTCCTCCAGCGTGTAATTCCATATCCCTATGAGGACCAAAAGTTGTAGCGACTTGTCTAAATCCTCCAGGTATTGCAACTCCCTGCATTGCTTCAAAATACATAGAGCCTTTAGCTTTTGAAGAAACTCCTCTATACAGTAATATACCATTACGATTTATATCTCCTGTTGTAATAGGTACATCTAATGGCAAATCTCTCGTCCAATTATATTCAGCATCTTTCATCATTGTAGGCATCAAAATAGCACCTAAAGTTGCCGCCCCAATAGAAGCTCCCGCTATGCCAATGCCTGCTCTTGCACTGGCATAATATTCTGCTGTTATTAATTGTAATTCTCCAATTTCAAGTGTTCCATGTGAAGTGGCTGCAACAGCCAAATTTTCTTTACTAAATAGTCCTTTAAAAAATTGCCCAATTTTATTCCAAATACTTCCATTATTTTTAGATCGAGGAGGATTTCCCGACACCAAATCTGAAAAAGCATCTCTCGCATAACTTCCTTCATATACAGTTCCATAATCAGTTTCATAAACACCTCCACCACCTCCAGGTGCTAAAGTTTCTCCATAATCTATATTACCGTATGATCCTCTTCCCAACCAATTGGGGTTTGTCCAACCGGAAGTCGCATCAGGACGAGAATCTGACATCATCCTAAATTGGTTCAAGGGAGCCATTCCATCAGGATCGATAAAACTGATCGGGTTATTGAAAGCATAGTTATAAGGACTATGGCGTCTCATTATCTCCGCCATAGGATCTATCACGCCCCATCTTCCCAGATCAGGCATATACATCCTCGCTCCAAAGTCATACATTCCTGTTTCCTGAAGTTCTTTGCCTCCAAATTTATAAGAATGATAGTTAGAGAAAGGTGAAATATTTCCACCTCCGATATGGTTAAGCCCAAATGGATAATAGTTGTTTATTCCGGTAATTTCAGGAGCGCCTGCGCTGTTTCTGGCGAAACTTATCCTCACTGAACTGCGTTCGCAGCCTGCGTAAAAGATTCTCTTTTACTTGTCTGTCAAGGTGGTCTTTGTACTGGTAAATATAACGGTTTTCTTATAGTAAAACCACCGCAATGCAGTGGCTTTTATTTTACTCTGTTGACACAAAAAAGAGACTCGCATCACCAGAGGGAATATTCATTTAAAATATTAATAATTGTTCAAGATTCAATACTTTATTTATTTCTATTTCCTCACAAAAAAACTGATGCAACCATTTTCATAATCTTCAATCTGAAAATTATTTTTTTCAAAGCCATTATTAGAAATATCCAATATATCAAAGCCTAGAATCTGCTGTAGGCCACCTCCACTAAAATCAAGTTTCAGCATAGAAATATTCTTAAAAGTTATTGACATTTCAAAAAAATGTCTTGAAATATCCAGCCACTTATTAACTTCTCCTCTTAATTAAAAATAAAAGACTATTTCCAACTGTGAAACTGACCATTCAAGTGATTTTATGAATGCGATATCTGTTGGTTTCTAATCGTTATAATTCATTGTAACTTTTTCTAATTTTTCATTTTATTCATTCTAATTAAATACTGTTCTTTACCTATTTAGCTAAAACCAAGGCCAGGTTCTCTTTTACTCGGCTGTCAAGGTAGCCTTTGTACTGGTAAATAAAACTGTTTAGAATAATAAAGTCACTGTTTTTTTGTTCAGAGGTCAAGCAAGATGCTCCTATCAGCAGCTTTTTCTCCGATTGTAAAACAAGTAATTTACTACCTATTAATTATATATTTTTTAAGTAAATCATTATTTCCCATTAGCAAATACTTCTCAATATATAAATTATCATTACAATAATGGAAATATAAATCAAGCAATCTATAGCAAGCAATAATAAACCAGCTTGATTCTTCGTTATTTAAATTTGAGAATAATATATCATAGCTCTTTTGAAAGAAAATTTGTTCTTGCTCTCGAAAGAAAAAGTTATTTACATAAAAAAAATCAATATAGCAATATATACTGTATTCTTCACCATTTTTAATAAGATTATCAATTATCTCAATATATATCTGAAATATTAAATTTCCAATATTTTTTACAATACTTAACCTTTGCTCGGATATATCAAATATATTGTATAAATCAATAATATATTGAAGTTTATCATAATGTTTCTTATTATCACTAATAAAATTTGATATTTCATGAAAAAATATTTCTGAATTATTTAGTAAGTCTTTCTTATAAACCTCAATCATATGATCGTCATCATCATCAATTGCTGAAATGAATAAATTAAATTTTTCCATATTTTATTTTTTAATTGATATAATTTGTGGTGGGCGAATTACTACTGAATTAAAAATTAGTGTATTTTTACCATAAAATGAGAAATTATAATCTCCACCCTCTCTTTTTTTAATTGGTAACCCGAGCTGTTCGCTTTGCTTCATTGTACTCCTCTAGCAGGAAGAGATATATTTTTAAACATCTCATAAGTACCTTGAGGTACAGCATATTGAACAATAACATCATACTGATCTGAATAGCCAAAACTAAAAATTGCCCTTTGTGCATACTCAAGTCTTCTCGTCACATATGGACCTTCACCCATATCAATTCCTAAATCATTTATACGCTGCGTTAAATAGCCACCAGCTTTATTATACTCATTGTAAGACATTGCTCTATAAAAGTATTCAACACCATCCGAATCATCTGCTGGTACATCTGTTGTACCTGTAATAGGTATATCATAACCACGTGCATGAGAGCTATCCCCATTCAATATTAATGGTAATGCCCAAATACTACGAGTTGCTAAAGTACCACTAGCACTATAAAAAGCTTGTGCATTTAACTGAATTAACTCTCCAATCTGAACAATTCTACTGACCTGTGCTCCAGCAGCAAATGTTGTAATACCGACGCCTTTATTATTACCCAATAATTTATTAAAGAAGTTTCCAACTCTTTGAAGAAAATTTAGCTTTTTATTCTTAGGCCGAGGAGGATTTCCTGATACCAAATCTGAAAAAGCATCTCTTGCATAACTTCCTTCATATACAGTTCCATAATCATTCTCATAGACTCCGCCACCTCCGTCAGATCCTAAAACAGCTCCATAATCACTTCCTGATCCACCACCTTTTCCTAACCAATTTGGGTTTGTCCAACCTGAAGTTGCATCAGGACGAGTATCGGTTATCATCTTAAACTGATTCATTGGTGTCATCCCATCTGGATCTATGAAACTGATCGGGTTATTGAAAGCATAGTTATAAGGAGAATATCTTCTCATCGTTTCTGCCAGTGGATCTATCACGCCCCATCTTCCCAGATCAGGCATATACATCCTGGCTCCAAAATCATACATCCCTGTTTCCTGGAGTTCTTTACCTCTAAATTTATAGGAATGATAATTGGAGAATGAAGACATATTTCCTCCTCCGATATGGTTAAGCCCAAAAGGATAATAGTTGTTGGTTCCGGTAATTTCAGGAGCGCCTGCGCTGTTTCTTGCGAAACTTACCCGTACTGAACTGCGTTCGCAGCCTGCGTAAAAGATTCTCTTTTACTCGTCTGTCCAAATGTCTTTGTACTGGTAAATATAACGGTTTTCTTATAGTAAAGCCACCGCAACGCAGTGGCTTTGTTTTATCCAGAGGAACACTAGTGAGCTGCTATGCCAGCGGTTAAAATTATTATTATATGCTTTGTCTTTTAATAATATAAGAAGAATCCCCTTTTATCTGATATAATTTTCTTGAATTTAAACTCCCATCACGATTAAAAATAATGAAATATCCAGTTCTTAATTTACTTTCATAACACTCTTTTGCATTATTAGATTTTTTAAATCTATACATTCCCTTAGAAAAAAGTTTATGAGTATTCTTTTCTTCTATGATTTCTGTACCATAAAAAAAGTTATTTTTTGAGCTATCTATTTTTATAAAAGTATTAAAATGATCATTATATATATCACTATCTGTCTCCTTATAGATATAAATTGTATCTATAAATTGATCACTTTTAAATTTTCCATCAACCTTAATAAAACCATTTTTATCATAAAGATGGTAGCTTAAATCATTATTTTTAGTACAAGAGCTTATTAAAATAAATGAAAAAACTACATGTAAAAAATATTTATAACTATTCATTTTCAACAATTTTAGTATTATATATAGTATCATTTATAATCATATACTCATCTTTACCAATAATATTTCCATTCATATCAAAGGTATTATGGATACCAAACGGCTGTATGCTAGATAGTACTTTTTCAAAATCTAAATTTCTTTTATATCTATATGTTCCCATACGCTTAGCACCATTTTTAAAAACAATATATTCTGTACCATAGAAATACGGACCATTCAAACTATCTATATTGATAGAATCTTTAAATGGAAGATTAGGGTTTTTATTATAGCAAATAGCACCTGTAAAATGATCTTTATAAAAGTTTAAATGCATAGTCGCTTTTTCATTTTTATCAAAAAATATAAGTTTATTAGTGTCTTTCTTAATTTCTGATGTATAATTTAATTTTCCATTAGGATAATATATTTTCGTTTGAAACTTAGTGTCTTTACAATTAAATAATATTAAAGTAAATACTATAATAAAATTAATCTTTCTCATCTTTTTATTTATTTTGCATAATTTGTTTATTCCAATAATTATTTGAATCTTTGATTGCTCTGTTTAAGGAATCTAAAGTTCTTCTACTTAGACCCTGTCCTCTTATATTCTTATATTTTAATCCATATGGCGTACCATCATTCATGCGTAAAATTCCCGTAGCTTGAGTATCCCATATTCCTAATGTATCTGGATTAGCTAAACCTGCTGGAGGATAAAATCCATTCCCATTTGGAAGTGAACTCAGAGACATAATATCAATCGCTGTTTGATAATGATCTGGTTTTAAATTTACAACTTTAAATGCTCTCCCATAACCATTTATAATATACTCAAACATATTATTAAAATCCATTCTATCACCAGGTCTAAGCTTATTCAAAGTTTCTTTATCCGGATCATTTGATCCTCCTGAAAAACTAAAGAATGTTTCCGTTGTAGTTCTTATTTGACTTGCTATATAAGAAGAGAATACGCCAATAGATTCATAGGGGGAAACAATTGGAACATAAGGATCTATAGCTACCGCAGGACCAACTTCTATGCTTCCTTTTTTACTGCTACCAACTAACCCCAAAAAACGGCCGATTCTATTCCATATGCTCCTATTTTTATTAGGTCGAGGAGTCGGATCAGCACCAGATATTAAAGATGAAAAAGCATCTCTTGCATAACTTCCTTCATATACAGTTCCATAATCATTCTCATAGACTCCGCCACCTCCGTCAGATCCTAAAACAGCTCCATAATCTATATTAGCAGCCTTCGTAAAAGATTCTTTTTTACTTGTCTGTCAAGGTGGTCTTTGTACTGGTAAAACGGTTTTCTATAATAAAGCCACTGCATTGCGGTGGCTTCATTTTTATTCATAGAGATAGGTATACCTCCATATTAGTAATACGTTTTTATCTACTAATTTTTTGTACTAACAACAAATGAAGAATCACCAATTATTTTAAAATTTAATTCTTCTCGAAGACTGCCATCAACATTATAAGTACTATGATGTCCAAATTTCAATAAACTTTTTGATACTTCTTTAGGATCAGTATTTTTAGTATATCTATAAGGGCCTTTATACGCATATTTTCCATTATCATACGTAAGAATTTGTGTTCCATAAAAATATTTACCCTTTGAACTATCTATTACGGTATAGTGATTATCAAAATCATAAAAATATATTGTATCTATAAATTGATCTTGTTTAAAATTTAATTTCATCATTAACTTCCCATCTCTCGCATAATCATAAATAGTTGTGATGTCTCCTTTAGTTTTATAAACATATTTCAACTTATTTTCTGGTCCTAATATTTTTATTGTTTTCACTTTTTCATTGCAGCTTAAAAAAAGTATTAAGCATATTATTCCTATTTTTCTCATTTTTTTAACATTTGATGAAGTAAACTGTCAGCTGCATAATTAACTCTTCCATTGTAATAATTATAATCATTATTAACTCTGCGAATTAAAGAATCATATTGTTTTCCTGACATATTATTTACATTAATAATTTTAGTTCCAACTCCAAAACCAGTAATATTATTTTTATTATCTCTATATGGGAATATATCGACTGATTGAACACCATAATAACTAAATGTATCTAATTCTACAGCTACATCATAGGGGGAATAAAATCCATTCCCATTTGGAAGTGAACTCAGAGACATAATATCAATCGCTGTTTGATAATGATCTGGTTTTAAATTTACAACTTTAAATGCTCTCCCATAACCATTTATAATATACTCAAACATATTATTAAAATCTATTCTATCACCAGGTCTAAGCTTATTCAAAGTTTCTTTATCCGGATCATTTGATCCTCCTGAAAAACTAAAGAATGTTTCCGTTGTAGTTCTTATTTGACTTGCTATATAAGAAGAGAATACGCCAATAGATTCATAGGGGGAAACAATTGAAACATAAGGATCTATAGCTACCGCAGGACCAACTTCTATGCTTCCTTTTTTACTGCTACCAACTAACCCCAAAAAACGGCCGATTCTATTCCATATGCTCCTATTTTTCTTAGGTCGAGGAGTTGGATCAGCACCAGATATTAAAGATGAAAAAGCATCTCTTGCATAACTTCCTTCATATACAGTTCCATAATCATTCTCATAGAATCCGCCACCTCCAGGTGCTAAAGTTTCTCCATAATCTATATTACCGTATGATCCTCTTCCCAACCAATTGGGGTTTGTCCAACCGGAAGTCGCATCAGGACGAGAATCTGACATCATCCTAAATTGGTTCAATGGAGCCATCCCATCAGGATCTATAAAGCTTATAGGATTATTAAAGGCATAATTATAAGGAGAATATCTTCTCATCGTTTCTGCCAACGGATCTATCACGCCCCATCTTCCCAGATCAGGCATATACATCCTCGCTCCAAAATCATACATCCCTATTTCCTGAAGTTCTTTGCCTCCAAATTTATAAGAATGATAGTTAGAGAAAGGTGAAATATTTCCACCTCCTATATGGTTAAGCCCAAATGGATAATAGTTGTTGATGCCGGTAATTTCAGGAGCGCCTGCGCTGTTTCTTGCGAAACTTACCCTCACTGAACTGCGTTCGCAGCCTGCGTAAAAGATTCTCTTTTACTTGTCTGTCAAGATGGTCTTTGTACTGGTAAATATAGCGGTTTTCTTATTGTAAAAAACCACTGCATTTTGCAGTGGTTTTTTTATTAATGGACACGAGCCAGGACGCTCGCGCTAGCCGTGGAAGAGCTAAAATTTTATAAACATTCTATCTGCAGCAAGGGATATACTGTCCCTTTCTTTAAATTCTGAAAATGCTGTTACAACACCCATAACAGAATTTTCTCCTTTTTTTAAAAAAATATTACATCTATAATGATCATTTATTTTTTCACATTTTACAGTTCCTTCTCTTAACTTTTTCCTAGCGATCGTATCAGAAATAACATAATCAAGCTCAACATTATTAATGATATATTCAGAAACAGGAAAGTAAAAGTCAAACTGCCTATTTCCTTTGTTGATAGATTTATTATAAAATTTACTTGCTCGCTTATCAAGAATTCCATTATTATATAATTTTACTTGATTTTCTAATTGTTTATCTAGAAAGATATATTCAATTTCAAACCAATTTTTATTTATCCTGCTTTTAATGTTCCACCATTTCTGTCTAGAATGATTTCGTCGGTCCATTAATCCCTCTATAGTATATTCTGAGTTTTTACCATAAATTTTTACAACAGTGTCACTCAATTTTATCTCTTTAATTTTATAATTCTGCAAATCAGATAACTCTAAAATATTTAACGACTTCTGTTCTGGATTTTTACAAGAAAACATCAATAGTGAAATAAATGCCAATGATGTAATATTTTTTAAATTATTTACCATAATATTTTTTATACCAATTATCTATACCTCTTTTATTTATAATTCTGACAGCTTTATTAAATTTATCTGACTCTTTACTAAAATTTTGATTATAAGGAACATATATTGACGTATCATGAACCTGAGGAAAATAAAGGGCCTCATTAATTAATAAACTATCCGGATCACCTTTAAATATATCTGGTAGAGTTGCAACGCTAATAGCATCAATACCGGCCTGAATTTCATCTGGTCGTACATTTAAAATTTTTGCAGATCTCCCATAACCATTTATAATATACTCAAACATATTATTAAAATCTATTCTATCACCAGGTCTAAGCTTATTCAAAGTTTCTTTATCCGGATCATTTGATCCTCCTGAAAAACTAAAGAATGTTTCCGTTGTAGTTCTTATTTGACTTGCTATATAAGAAGAGAATACGCCAATAGATTCATAGGGGGAAACAATTGGAACATAAGGATCTATAGCTACCGCAGGACCAACTTCTATGCTTCCTTTTTTACTGCTACCAACTAACCCCAAAAAACGGCCGATTCTATTCCATATGCTCCTATTTTTCTTAGGTCGAGGAGTTGGATCAGCACCAGATATTAAAGATGAAAAAGCATCTCTTGCATAACTTCCTTCATATACAGTTCCATAACCAGTTTCATAAACACCTCCACCACCTCCAGGTGCTAAAGTTTCTCCATAATCTATATTACCGTATGATCCTCTTCCCAACCAATTGGGGTTTGTCCAACCGGAAGTCGCATCAGGACGAGAATCTGACATCATCCTAAATTGGTTCAATGGAGCCATCCCATCAGGATCTATAAAGCTTATAGGATTATTAAAGGCATAATTATAAGGAGAATATCTTCTCATCGTTTCTGCCAACGGATCTATCACGCCCCACCTTCCCAGATCAGGCATATACATTCTGGCTCCAAAGTCATACATCCCTGTTTCCTGAAGTTCTTTGCCTCCAAATTTATAGGAATGATAATTGGAGAATGAAGACATATTTCCTCCTCCGATATGGTTAAGCCCAAATGGATAATAGTTGTTTGTTCCGGTAATTTCAGGAGCGCCTGCGCTGTTTCTGGCGAAACTTACCCTTACATTGCCTAAATGGTCTTTGTACTGGTAAATATAACGGTTTTCCGTGAAACTGTAAAAGCCTTCTGCGGTAGGGATAAAATTCAATGTCCATTTTGGCCCGCCGGGGATAATAGGGCCGATCACTTTTCTGTAGGCCTGTTCTTCATACGCACTTTCAGTTTTACAGGTACGGCATCCTTGTCCGTCATCTATATTGGTATACTGAAAGCCATCCAGGTAATCTGTGGTCTCCGTTCTGGGCAGCCCCATATAAGCCTGTTGAACGGTTGTTTTTCTAAGTTTTGTTCCGTCTGCTCTATAGATGTGATCAATATTTGTGGTAGACACTTTTCCTGCCGAATTGGTCAAGGAAATGGAAGTTTGATTAGGCAGACTGAGAAAATTATATCCGATCGTCTGAATCCCCTTATCCTTCATATTGATCATGTTTCCGTTCTGGTCGTAATCAATCAGATTGTTTCCGCCTTCATATCCGGTGTCGTTCAATGCATTTTCAATGACTTTGTCCAGGCGGTTTCCGGTGTATTGGTATACGAGGTCATCTACCTGGGTGGCGGTGGTTCCTGTTACCGGGAAAGCATTCCTTTTCAGGGTCTTGATATTTCCGTTCAGATCATAGGTCGCATATTCGTTATAATAATTGTTATACGGGTTGGTCGTATTCGGTTCTGTATACACGGCATCCTTTAACCTGTTTAAAGCATCATAGGTGTAAGAATACCTTTTCAACACCCCATCTGAAGCAGACTTCCAGTCGATTTCCGAGATGTTTCCGTTGCTCTTTCCCGGAGCAATATTGGTATAGGCCGGGTTCTGGTATTTCAGTTCATACCCAAACAACTTATTTCCCAATGCTGCCGGATCATTAATTTTCGTAAGAGCCCCACGGATGTCATACTGATAATCCATACTCTCCAGGCCATTTCCAACTTTTTTATTGGTAATCTGTGACAACTCATTATAGGTATTTTCTGCAAGAATTTCCACAGGTTGGGGCCCTACCTGGTGACGATGTCTCAGCACTCTGTTTTGGTTGTCATAATCAAAACTTTGGGCAATGACCATTTCTTTATCACCACTTAGTCTTCTATGATATACTTTAGACTGTTGGGTAACGCCTGCAAAGTCCAGTTCGGTTTCTGTTTTGGTGTATCCGCCCAGATGGTTAATGGCATAGGTGCTGATCAACCTTCCTTTCCCATCATAATACGCATAATTTTTCGTCCAGTTGTCATCCTCAATATTTTTCACAAGACTAAGCGTAGGCATTGCCTTCGTATTGACAGGAGCATTCCCTGTATCGGAAATAACAGGTTTTCCAAACACTGAAGATGGAAAAGGCGGATTAAAGCTATAGGCAGGATAAGTATCATAATAATTGACCGATAACAGCTTTACCCACCCCACTGTAGGATAGGTACTATTGGGATCATAATACACATCCATCCCTTCTCTGTTAAAGAAAACCGATGAGGTTCTGGTGACATTATTACTTCCGAAGATATTAGCATACGCCTGCTCTGAACTTCTTCCTCCACCTGAATTTATCCCGGTAAATGTTACTCTTCCGAACTTATCATATTTGGTGTACAACCATTGTCCTTTTTCCCTCAAGTTGGCATCCTGAGTGGCCACCAGTCTGTCCTGCCCGTCATAGATCATATATTCCCAGCCTTTTCCGGGAACTTTTTTCTCTACCAACCTTCCCAGTCCGTCATAGCGATACTGGTAACAGAGATTATCTAATGTGGCCTGATCAGGAGCGGTACCTGTTACTGCCATCGGAGGAATGACATAGACCAGTTGTCCGTATTCATTATAGAGGTAGTATGTATCTACATTCTGTGCCCCATCATTTTTTCTAACGAGGATGGTTTCTCCTTTTCCGTTTTTAAATTCTGTACCGGTATTCCCGTCAGGATCGGTTACCGTATTTTTCCCCAATTGATTGGCAGGGTAAAAAACAGGCCCGGAAATAGCAGTTTCCGTCCTGCCATCCACCCATGTCGTGGTTAGTGTATATTTTCTGACTTCATTATCAATATTGGTTCCATAGCCTATATTAACAGGTCTCTGGGACCATATATTTCCTGCCGGTACCACCTGGCTGACGCGCCCGGCAAAGAGGGCATCATATTTTTTTTCGGTGTAGATTTTTTTCATTGCCATATCCTGCCGAAGGAGCATTGGCTAATGGATTGGAGTAAAGCGCTCCGTTCTGACTTCCGTTCTGAGGAACCGGAAAATAGTTTTTAGCCTGTCTTCCCTGGGCATCGTATTCCACAGGCAGTACCACATCTCTTCCCAGAGGCGTCGCTTTGATGGCTACCGACTGGA
This sequence comes from Chryseobacterium indologenes, assembly GCA_016025055.1. Taxonomy (NCBI): domain Bacteria; kingdom Pseudomonadati; phylum Bacteroidota; class Flavobacteriia; order Flavobacteriales; family Weeksellaceae; genus Chryseobacterium; species Chryseobacterium indologenes. Next base: position 2,681,445 of record CP065590.1, on the reverse strand, counting down.
TGGGTCTTCCCAATCCATCAAAATACTGTACAGATTCTGACTTTTTATTACAGTCTCCATCCATACAGGTTTTGCTGTAGACATAGTTCTCATTCGTGCTGAGGTTTGTTTGTGCAAAAACAGGAGTCAATGAAAAGAGAAGAATGAAGAGTGAAAAATTTCTTTTCATCCTTGATTTTCCGGTTTTCCTGATTAATTTTTCATTATGTGTGTTCATGTGTTCAGTTTTAATTTTGAGGTTTTGATGCTTGATACCAACATACTGATAAGCTCATTGATGTATTGGCTTGATTCTTCAAAACGCATGGTATCGATATACTGGGTACGATGCAGAAGTTCAAGCCAATAGGAAGTTTCATTAGCTTCCTTCAATGAAATAGACAGCTTGCTGATAAAGTCCGCCTTGCTTTGGGCAAACTCTGCTTCCCGGATTAATGCACCAACCGCTGTTCCGCTTCGAAGCAACTGTTTTGACATAACATATTCTTTGGATTCTGTCAATCTTTTGTATTGCTCAATGATATGAATACTGAAAGTAAAGCTCTTATCTTTCAACACATTTTTACTTTTCATTTTTAATTCTTCACTCATCATTCACTAGTGTTTGTAGTTATATTGATTTTCCTGCAGGATCTTTCCTTCAGAGTCCTTTACTTTAACTAATCTTCCTGCCGTATCATACACATTGGTCGTTCTGATTCCGTTGGCCGATATAGTGTTGGTTACTCCTATCAGAGGATCATAGGTGGAAGTCGTAATGCTGTAGTCCTTCAGAGCAGGATCTTGTCTTAAAGTTTCCAGTGCCTGAAGCAATGCCGATTCGTTCGCCGGGTTATTATTATCAGCATCTGATGCGGTGATGGCAGCGGTAACACTGGATAAAGAAGCGATCTGAGCATAAGAAGCCCCTGCAATCACGACAATAGGAACAGTCTGGTTATAGCCCCAGATGGTGGTACTTGGAATTCCGTTTTTTCCGGTGGCCTGTACCAGGTTTCCTTTACTGTCGTACACATCAAGGGTCGAAGTTGTCACCGGAGCCTGGGTTTGCCTGTTATAGCCAATAACAGCGCTTGGATATAAATGGGACCCGTTATCGAATTGTGTTTCGGATTTCCCGATTGTTTTTCCGTTTTCTTTTACTTCTGATTCAAGTAAAACACCCGTCATATTGGCTTCCAGTAATCGGGTTTGATTTTTATCCTGAGCATATTTGTAGAACGTTTCGGTTACGGTTCCGTCAGGAGCTGTACTCTTAGAACTCGAAGGTTTGAAATTATCTGCTCTCACATTATTTTCCCCTGAACTTTGCAGGAAAGAAGATGCGGTACCGGAAGGATATGCTACAGAACTCGTTTTGGTCTGGCTGGTAAATGCCGGCTTGGAAAATCCTTTATCATTTCCTATCACATAGACATTATCATCTATATCGGTGAAAGTATAATTATATTCATCCTTAGTCAGCAGCTGATTACTATCACTATAGATTTCTTTTTTTCAACCAACCCTGAATTAACGATGTTATTATAAGGCCAAAAATAAAGCGTTTTTCCGTCCTTTGTATAGGAATATGATGGATAGTCTTTTTGAAGTTTAAAATAGTACTTCGTGTAACCTTTTCCTGAATCTTCAGTAACCTTAACATTTCTGTACATTACATTATTTATTTGAAACTCCCCACTTGAAGCATTAGGTATCGAAAAATGATCGTAATTATAAGAAACCGACTGGACAGGTACAGTATTTCCCACACCTGCATATCGTTTCATGGATCTGAGCCTATGGCTACCAGCAGAGGTCCTGCTTTTGTAAGGTCCGGGTACAGTTACTAGTTCTGAAACAAAAACACCTCCTTTACCACCAACAGAAGGAACATTAAGGATAAGAGTATATTGACCCGGATAATTATAAAATTTAGTTTTTATAAAGTCCTGATTCGTAGCTATGATTTCTGTCCCTCTTTTTAAGGTATATGTTATCCATTGATCTTTTGGCAGAGGCTTCGGAGGAATAGGTAGTCCGGTTCTTGGATCAATAATTTCAGGGTTATCAATATAATAATCAATCCCTCCGGTAAGCCAGAATGCTTTTTTCTTTGCAGCATCTCCTGATATGGTAAAATTATAGGTCAAAGATTGGTTGGTATCCATATCTAGGTAGGGATACTCTTTAATATATTGAGCACATGGATCCAAAATACCATTAAAATCACCATCCAAAGACGCCAGATAGGCTGTAGAATTCCTGTCACGATAGACTTCACCTGTCTCATAAACATATTCAGTCACTCCTTTAGCCGGATGAGTTATTTTGTTAAGTATACCGGCGGGATGTACCAAATCACCTCCACCGCAAGATGATCCCTGAAAGTAAGTATAATCTAAGGGGTTATATTGAAAAGATGTTTCTTCGACAAGTGTTTGTCCATCCATCTTTTTTACTCTTTCAAGTTGTCTCCTCTTCTTTTTACTGTCAATGGTACCTAAAGGAAGCGGATAGGAATACTCAAATACATATTCTGAGTTCTTACTGTATTTGTTATTCAAAACAATTTTTTTAATACTGAATGGATCGTTTAACGTTTTTTGGAGTGTTTCATCGTAATCGTACACCATTTCTATATTTCCGAAAGCTGTATTTATTTTCTCCAACTGACATGTTTTATAAAGCAATGCCCCATTTTTATCAGTTTTTGTTTCTTTTTTATACGAAAATCCAGATAATTCCACTCCGTTAGCATCTGTAATCCGGGTTAAGTAAAAAGCCGATTTATATTCTGTACCCCAAAGCCCTTTTTCATTATAATAACTATCATATACAACTGCTGTAGAGTAATCATTAAACGAGTAAATATTTCCCTGATCATCTGTAATGGTAAATGAATCAACTATCAAAGTTGCCGTATTATTTTGTTTTGTGTAAGCTATCTTAACATGATTCAATGGGCTAAGATCAATAATCTTAAAGGTATTCTGCTGAATATCTCTCTCTATCTTAAACTTTCCCGATAAACCAGGAACGTTGTAATAGTATTCGTCATCGAATACATTTTTTTCATAATTAGGATTATTTTGACTCTGGAATAGTTCATCTACCATTATCCCATTGATCTGTCTTGAAATAACCCCTCCTTTAGACAAAAACCATCCTGCTCCCACCTCACCTATAGGGTCGTCTTGAGGGCCTCCTGTAGCATCATAACTTAATTGCAGACTTATTCCCGAGCCTCCATATCCCGGGAGACTTAATAATGGTACTGAAATTTCTGGTATTCCCACCGCAATTGATGGGGGATTATCCGTGAAGGAAGCAAGAGATGATAAAGAAGGAACTGGATTTCGGTTATCCCCAAAATTGACTCCCTGAAAGTTATTAAGCTGTCCCATAGCAGTTCCGCACCATAAGGCCAGAACCACTGCATAAAAATAATTCTTCTTCATATTGGTTATTGTTTGATAAGCTTAGCGTTAGCTGTTTTATTGTTATCCGTTTTTATTACCACCAGATAGGCTCCCTGAACTAAAGCCTGTGTGTTGATTTTGGTCACTTTATTTTTTGTTTTCAAACTCTGAAGCTGTCTTCCGCTCATATCGTACAACACAATCTCAGCTTCTTTGAAATCAAAGCCAATTTCTACGTACGCATAGTCTGAAACAGGATTCGGATAGATTTTAATATCATATTTTGGAATCAGCTGGTCTATCTGTTTGTCGCCCAGTTTTACGATCTTCCAGTTTTCCTTTCCTAATTCTGTGGCACTGGTTCCGGCAAGGATTATAGAGCCGTCTCTGTTCAGTTTCAAGTCTGAAAGTCTTTCTTCTTTTTGTCGCGATTCTCCGCTCACATGCTTTCTCCACTGTTCATTGCCGTTTCCGTCCAGATAGAGCATCCAAAACGTTTCATCGTCTTTTTGAACTCTTCCTTCCGCCTGGGTATAACCACCAAGTAAAATTCCTGTGGTAACATCTTGATTCTTGGATCTTGATTCTTGGCTCTTCATCATCACATTCATTCCCATCAGGATATCCCGGTTTTTGAAATTGTAGGATCTTTGCCACTCTTCATCACCTCTTTCGTTTACAGCAATCAACCATAGATCTGTGCCTTCTTCGATACCTACGGATTTGTTTCCTGACCTTTCGGATCTGGATTCTCCACCGATAACAAAACCTGTAGCAGTAAGAGCCAGTGTTCTGATATGGTCATCTCCTTTGCCGCCGAAATCCTTTTCCCATTCTACTTTTCCGTTTTTATCGAGCTTTACAATCCAGTAGTCACCTTCCCCGAAATTGCTGCTGGATTTTGAGTAACGGGATTCTGAATTTGGGGTTTTATTATTCAGATCTGAAGTGGTAGACCTTGTATCACGAACCTCAGAACTCCTAGAATATATTCCCAGTAACGCTCCTCCATCCCTGGTCGGAATCATCTTCTCAACTTCATCCAGACCTTTTCCCCCTACAATCAATTGTGACAATTCTTTTCCGTCTTTGTCCAATCGGGTGATCAGGACATCTTTGGAGCCATATCCTTTTGATGAATTTTGTACATTTCCGGCTACAAAAAATCCTAAATCGGTAGTCTGAATAACTGCCCTGGCTTCTTCATCAGAAGAGCTCCCCAACGTTTTCTGCCATAATTCATCTCCGAATTCATTGATTCGGATCAGCCAGATATCCGAGCCACCCTTAGAATCGTCTTTTTGCCCAATCCTTTCCCGGAATAAGAAGTTCCGGCCAACAGAAAACCACCATCCTGAGTAGTTACTGTAGAGGATAGATAATCATGATTTGATCCTGAAAAATATTTTTCCCAAGCCTGCTCTCCCTGTTGGTTGAGTTTGACTACATGGAAATCGTAACCGTTATTCTGTTGTTTTCCAGCCTCCGGCTTCGTGCTTGCTGACCGGATAGAACTGCCTGTGATAAGATATTGCTGGTCAATTGTTGTAGTGACCTGGCTGAGAAAATCCTGAGTGGAAGACCTGATGTCTTTCTGCCAGAGAACTTCCTGGGCAGACACCCGTAAGAATGCGCATACGACAGATGCGCCGAGATAAATTTTTTTCATATGCATTATTTTTTGAAAAATAGGATTAAATACAATTTTAAACAATGATCTACTGTGTATTTTTATTGTAATTTTTATATGCAATAGTTTACAATAACCGGGATTACTTTTCAGAAAGTCCAGAAACTATTTTTAGCATAAGGTTTACACAATTATTTTTTAGGCTAAGTAAGCCGGAAAACACATCCCGCGAGGAATATCTTCAAGTATTTTTTCATTTGTGTCTTATTTTTGAGATACATTCAATTATTAATTTTCCGCAAATTTACTTTTTTTACAGTAAAAAGCATACTGACAAATCTCACAATCAACAGCTTACTGCTTATTATTAAATTCTTGGTCCAAAATACTCCTTAAAAACGACAAAACTTGACGTAATAAAAAAGGGGTAACTCTAAAGAATTACCCCCTCAAACATTAACTGTTTGTTGAACTGAATTATGATGTTTTATTTCCAGCCGCCTCCCAAACCTTTGTAAATATCGACTACGGTACTTAGTTGTTTTTGTTTGGCTTCTATAAGATCCATTTTAGCATCCAGAGCATCTCTTTGATTCAACAGAACTTCAAGATAGTCTGCTCTGGAGTTTCGAACAATTGGTTGGCAATATCAATGGATTGATCCAGCGCTTTTGTTTCCTGAGATTTTAACTGATAATACTGATCAATGTTTTTAATTTTTGACATCAGATTGGCCACATCCAGATAAGCATTCAAAATAGTCTTGTCATACTCGTACAATGCCTGAACCTGCTTTGCATCCGCAGTTTGGAAATTGGCTTTGATGGCACTTTTATTGATCAACGGGCCCGCCAGCTCTCCTACCAGATTATATGCAATAGATTCCGGCATTTTTACCAGATAGGAAGGTTTAAAAGCTTCCAGTCCTAATGTTGCTGAAATTTCCAGAGACGGATAAAATTCTTTTCTGGCCGCCTGAACATCCAGTTTTGACGCTTTTAATTCCAGCTCTGCCTGTTTGATATCGGGGCGGTTTGCAAGAAGCTGTGAAGGAATTCCCGTATAAATCGTCTGCGGAATGGTTGACATGAAATTCTCCTTTGCCCTGATAATCGGTTGCGGATATCTTCCCAGTAAGGCATTGATTTCATTTTCCTTCTCCGTAATCTGCTGGCGGATGGTATATTCTGTCGCTTTTGACTTAGCCAGTTCAGCTTCAAATTTCTTTACCGCAAGCTCTGTCGCTGCTGCCGCCTCCTTCTGAATTTTGGAAATCTCCAGTGCTTTCTGCTGAAGCTTGATATACTGTTGTATTATATCCAGTTGGTTATCCAGTGCCAATAATTCGTAGTAGTCATCAGCTACTTCTTCAATAAGGTTAGATAACACAAAGTTTTTTCCTTCCACTGTGGAAAGATAATGAGCTACTGCTGATTCTTTTTCATTTCTGAGTTTTTTCCAGATATCAATTTCCCAGTTGGCCATTAAGCCACCTTCAAAATTCCCTAAAGGATCAGGAATAGGTTTCCCCGGTTCCATTTCTGTGCTCGCATCTCCTGCCCCTTCACTGGTATAGCGGCCTGCTTTTTTCAATCCTGCTCCTACAGCAGCAGAAACAGTGGGACTTAATTTTCCTTTTTTGGCTAATACACCACTTTTGGCAATTTCAATTTCCTGAAGGGTAATCAAGAGGTCCTGATTATTCTTTAATGCCGTTTCAATGAGACTTACCAGGTTCGGATCTGTGAAAAACTGTCTCCACGGTGTTGTCCCGCTGTTGTTATTAGCATCCTGTTGTTCTTCCTGATTAAAATTTTGAGGTATCGTTTCTTTTACTTCATCTTTTATGACTGTTGCCATCGGCGCTTTACAACTTGCCAGAACAAGCGATAAAGCTAAGGCTATGAATATATTTTTAATCTTCGAATTTTCCATCGTGTTTATAAGGTTCAGTTTGTTCTGTTAAAGGATTTTCTTCTTCATATTTTGCCAGTTTCGATTTCTCTGCTATTGTTCCGAAGATGTAATACAGTCCCGGAATAATCATCAGACCGAAAATGGTTCCGATCAGCATTCCTCCTGCCGCCGCTGTTCCAATGGTACGGTTACCAACAGCACCCGGCCCTGTAGCGACAACTAATGGAATAAGCCCGGCAACAAAGGCAAATGACGTCATCAGGATAGGACGGAAACGAATGGCAGCTCCTTCAATAGCAGCCTTAGCAACAGGTATTCCTTCTTCTGCTTTCTTCTGTACTGCAAATTCTACAATCAATACTGCATTTTTTCCTAAAAGACCGATAAGCATTACCATCGCCACCTGTGCATAGATATTATTTTCCAGTCCTAAGAGTTTTAAGCATAAAAATGCCCCGAAAATACCTACGGGAAGGGATAAAATAACCGGAAGCGGAAGGATAAAACTTTCATATTGTGCCGAAAGAATCAGATAAACAAATCCCAGGCATACAAGAAAAATAAATATGGCCTCGTTTCCACGGCTCACTTCATCTTTAGAGATTCCGGCCCAGTCGATACCAAAGCCTCTCGGAAGCGTTTTATCAGCAACTTCCTGAATAGCTTTAATGGCTTGTCCACTACTGTATCCCGGTGCCGGAGTTCCACTTACCTGAGCTGAATTGTACATATTATGTCTGGTCATTTCAGATAAACCATACACTTTTTCCAGCCTCATAAAATCTGAATAGGGCACCATCTGATCTTTGTCGTTTTTCACATATAATTTTAAAAGATCGGTAGGCAATGCACGGTATTGCGGCCCGGCCTGAACAATAACTTTATAAGGTCTGTCGAAACGGATAAAGCTTGTTTCATAATTGGAGCCTATTAATGTTGACAAATTATCCATGGCTTTGGCAATTGTCACTCCTTTTTGCTCAGCAAGATCATTATCAATCTTCAGCATGTACTGAGGGAAACTCGCAGAATAAAAGGTAAATGCAGATCCAAGCTCCGGACGTTTTTTCAGCTCCTTTACAAAATCACTGCTCACCTGTTCCATTTTATGATAATCACCACTTCCCGCTTTATCCAGTAAACGAAGTTCAAATCCACCGGCAGCTCCATATCCGGGAACGGAAGGCGGTTGGAAAAATTCAATATTGGCTCCCGGAATATTTTTAGCTTTCTCTTCCAGTTTTTCTATAATTTCAGCGGCAGATTCTTTACGTTCCTCCCAACTTTTAAGATTGATCAGACAGGTTCCTGAATTGGATCCGGTACCCTCGGTCAAAATTTCATATCCTGCCAGTGAAGAAACGGACTGTACACCATCAATATCTTCAGATTCTCTCAAAAGTTCTCTTGCAATCTGGTTCGTCCTTTCTAATGTAGATCCGGGAGGAGTCTGGATAATCGCATAAATCATCCCCTGGTCTTCGGCAGGTATAAATCCTGAAGGAAGCGAATTACTAAGGAAAAAAGTACAGGCACAAAATGCCAGCAACAAAGGAAGGGTAATAGTTTTCTTTGTCACTGTTTTATTCAGCATTTTCTCATACTTGCCGGCTCCTTTTGTAAAGAGATTATTGAATTTTTCAAGGAAAACCGTAACCGGAGTTTTCTTTTTAGCTTTTCCGTGATTGTTTTTAAGGATTAAGGCACACAAAGCAGGCGTTAATGTCAAAGCTACCACTCCTGATAAAATAATGGAGGAAGCCATAGTAATTGAGAACTGACGGTAAAATACCCCCACAGGACCGGACATAAATGCAATCGGGATAAATACCGATGCCATCACCAAAGTAATAGCAATGATGGCACCACTAATTTCGTGCATCGCTTCTTCTGTTGCCTTTAGAGGAGAGAGGTTCTTTTCTTCCATCTTGGCATGTACGGCCTCAATAACTACAATCGCGTCATCTACCACCACCCCGATTGCCATTACCAGGGCAAAGAGTGAAATCATGTTCAATGTAATTCCAAAAGCGGACATGACTGCAAAAGTTCCCACTAATGAAACCGGAACTGCCAGCGCCGGAATCAAAGTAGAACGCCAGTCTCCAAGGAATAAGAACACCACGATTGCCACCAGAATAAAGGCTTCAAACAGTGTGTGTATTACCTTTTCCATAGATGCATCAAGGAATCTGGACACGTCGTAACTAATTTCATAGTGCATCCCCTTAGGGAAATTATTTTTTTCCAGGTCCTTCATCAATGCTTTTACATTTTTGATAACATCACTGGCATTAGAACCGTAAGACTGTTTTACTGTGATAGCGGCAGAAGGTTTTCCGTTGAGCGTGGAATAAATGTCATACATTGAACTTCCGAATTCAATATCAGCAACATCCTTCAACCTTACGGATTCACCATCCGGTTTTGCTTTTAAAATAATATTTCCATAATCCTTTTCGTTGTTGAAACGTCCCGGATATTTTAACACATATTCGAACGACTGCGATCTCTTCCCGGAACTTTCACCTGTTTTTCCAGGCGAAGCTTCTAAACTCTGGTCGTTCAGAGCTTCCATCACTTCATCAGCTGAAATACTGTAAGCTGTAAGCCTGTCTGGTTTAAGCCAGATACGCATGGCATATTCACGGGTTCCGAGAATGTCGGCAAAACCTACCCCGCTTACCCTTCTCAATTCGGACATCACGTTGATATCCGCATAGTTGAAAAGGAATTTCTGATCTGCTTTGGGATCATCACTGTACAGGTTAATGTACATCAACATATTCGGTTCTTCACGGGTGATCTTTACCCCTTCACGGACTACCAGTGGCGGCAGTTTATTCACAACTGAAGATACACGGTTCTGAACGTTTACAGCTGCTACGTTGGGATCTGTACCCAAATCAAAAACAATCTGGATGGAGGCTTCACCATCATTTCCGGCATCGGATGTCATATATTTCATACCCGGCACTCCGTTCAGACCTCTTTCCAGAGGGATAACAACAGATTTAATCAAGAGTTCGTTGTTGGCTCCGGGATATTCTGCCGTAATATTTACTTTAGGTGGAGAAATAGAGGGAAATTGTGTTACCGGTAACTTTACCAGTGACAGAACTCCCATAAACACAATAATCAATGAGATTACAATAGACAGAACAGGTCTGCGAATGAATTTTTTAAACATACCTCTACTACTCTGCTTTTAGTTTCAATGACTGAAGAACTTTTTTAGGATCCTGGAATTTTGTTTTCAGTTTCTGATCATCCTTTACTTTCTGTACTCCTTCCAAAAGGATCTGGTCACCTTTTGAAAGTCCTGATCCCACTACATAAAGATCTGGAAGCTCATAAGCGATCTTAATATTTCGTGATCTTGCCGTTCCGTTTTTATCAACAACGAAAACATATTTCTGATCCTGGATTTCATAGGTTGCTTTCTGGGGAATAATTAAAGCATTATGAACCGGCATCGTCATCTGGACTTTACCTGTTTCGCCATTTCTAAGGAGTTTATTGGGATTAGGGAATTTAGCACGGAAAGCAATATTTCCGGTTTCATTGTCGAATTCTCCTTCTATGGTTTGGATAAGTCCTTTTTCAGGGTATACTTCACCATTTGCGGTAATCAATGATACCTGATCTGTGCCTCTGTCGGCAACATGTGTCTGATAGCTCAGATACTCAGGTTCGGAAACATTAAAATACGTATAGATATTGGTATTATCAGATAATGAAGTGAGCAAATCACCTTCATCGACAAGACTTCCCAGTTTAAGGGGAAGTCTGTTGATAATTCCTGAAAACGGAGCTTTAATATCGGTAAACGACAGGTGAATCTGAGCCAGCTTCATTTCTGCATTGGCAGCATCCAGCTTAGCTTTAGCCATTGCTCTTTCATTTTTAGAGACAATATTATTTCCTGCCAAGGTACTGGCATTTTTCAATTCAATAGAAGCCTGCTCCACTTCTGCTTTTGCTTTCAATAGTTCTGCCTGATAGAGTTTGGGCATAATTCTGAACAGTGTCTGGCCGGCATGAACATATTGTCCCTCGTCGACGAATATTTTTTCCAAAAACCCTTTCTCCTGTGCACGTACTTCAATATTTTTCACAGACTGGATCTGAGCTACATATTCTTTATTGATCACCGTATCCATTACCACGGGAACTGTCACAGGGTATACTGTAACCTCTTCCTTTTCTTCTTTTTTCTTGTTGCAGCCAACCATCAATAGGAGAATGCTTAGCGCAATGCCTGAGGCAACTCTTTTTATCATAATTCTAGAGTTTGTATAAATCGTTAATGTTTTGAATAGAAATAAAAATGGTAATAAAGAGGACTACGAAGTGATGACTACCAACATACACAACGCAGTGTTTCCTGCCCGCAAACAGGTAGAAAACAAGAAAAAAGGATTTTAAATTCTTAGGGAACGGATCAGGATAAATCTTTTGGTAGCAAGGCCAAAGACGAAGCCATGAATGTTTTGTCTAAAACGTTTATAGCTTTTTAATCCGAAAATATAAATCAGGTTGAAGACTCCTGCAAATACAGCAATCGTCTGCATTATATCAGATAATTGAAAATCATTCTCCACAAGTTCTAAGGAGGAATTATCAATAGTATCTGCTATTTGCTGAATAGAAAGTTTTTCAAAAGTCTGGTTGAGGCGATTAGCCCTTTTAGGAAGGTGATGAGAAACATGGCCGGAATAATCATTCCGGAGTGTTTTAACATTAAGCCGGCTTTCTACCACAAAAAGCAAAAAAGACTTGTTAAAAAATATATGATATAGTTTCTCATTTTGAAGTTGCAAATGTACACTTACATTATCATACCATCATAGTAGATTAACAAAATTTAACGAATCTTTAAATAAGCTGAATGGAAAAATGTAAGAAAAATTAAACCGTCTTCTTGGTATGATTAAAAAATCCAGATCGTAAAAAATAGTAACAGGCAGCTAAGAAAAAAAAACATATTTCAGCCAATATATTGATAAAAAACCGGGCTGGCCACCCATTTCTTCTTCAGTTTTTATAGAATAAAATTTCTAAACTAATTCCCTATCAAAGAATGACATACCTACAAAAAACTAAATTTTATCATGAATTCAAATAATTCACATACATCTATTGTTATTCTCTGATTTTTGAATTATTTTTGCCGCAAATTACAACAACAAATGAACAACGAAAAAACAACAACTTATCTGATTGAAAATAATCCCATTAAAAAAACAGCACAGCATCTTTCAATCTAAAATCCTTAACAATTATTATTAGTTTTTAGTTTTTCACGAAAAGTGTTTTAAAATGGTCCTTTCATCAGGACCCGATTAAAATACATTGTTAGTTTATGTAAAATTAACATATATTTATTAAAAATATTCGTATTTTTATATAGTATTAACACAATAATTCATGAAACACTTTAAAATCACTTATCACTATGAAAAATTTATTAACACCGATCCTTATCGGATTGGCAGTCCTTTCCTCAACAGCGTGTAAACATCCGAGTAAAGAAGCAGAAAACGTTACGGCAGCCGCTCCTGAAAATACGGATAACATCTCCAAAAATGTATACGTCGACAGCTATGGAGAAAAAATAGAAGTTACGATCAACCAAACTAAAAATACAGCGACCATACATTTAAACGGCAAAACTTATGACCTTAAAAAAAGCGATGCTTTACCGGAATATACCGCTTCAAATGAAGAGTATCAATATTCTGAAATTAAGGGTAATATAACGTTCCTGAAGAAGAATGTAGATATGGTTCTGTTTCACCTTAAACAGGCTAAAAAAGAATCGGATCCTGCAAAAATGGCATCATATTAGCATATATTAAACAAATGTTTAAATTTAAAATTATGAAAAGCTTATATTACTTTTTATCAGCTCTTTTTCTAAGCGTATTTCTTGTTTCCTGTAATACCCAAACTGCGCAGAAGCCTGCAGCAACAGATATCACCGGCAAAACGTGGAAACTTACAGAGCTTAACGGACAGCCTATCCAACTGAAAAACCCTAAAAATAATCCTCATTTCAAACTTGATATGAAAGGAATGAGATATGAAGGGCATGCCGGTTGTAACGGATTAGGCGGTACCTTTGAGATCAAGCAGGACGTGATGAGAATCAAATTCAATCAGGGAATGTCTACGATGATGGCTTGTGAAGACCTTGATATTGAAAATCAGTTTACTAAAGCCCTGCTTTCAGCAGATAACTATTCTGTAAATGGAAATACATTAACTCTGAACAAAGCAAAGATGGCTCCTCTGGCTAAATTTGTCCTTCAATAAAGAAAGATATACAATATAAAAGCCCTGCAATTGCGGGGCTTTTTTTGTGATTAAAATTGTTTTCTTTTGTTGTACTTTATGTAGCATACAAGAAGACTGAGATTCACCAGAACAGCAAATGCATTGGAAAGGATAATGGGTAATTCATCTTTGACAAAACCGTACCACACCCATAATGATAGTCCTGAAATAAGAACCAAAAGCATAAGCAATGAAATATCTTCGACATTTTTCTCCCGGATAACTTTGATAAGCTGGGGAATCATGGAGATGGAAGTCAGTACTCCTGCAATAATACCTAAGAGGTTTTCATTCATAAGCTGTCATCTTTAAAATTATATCATCTTATTATTTTCTTTACACTTCGGTTACTGAAGAAAAGCTTAGATTACTTAAACCTGTCCGATGAAACTTCTTCATGCAACGGAACACCTTCTTCAATACAACGGTACAGGTCTCTTGCAAAGTAACACCCGTTAAGAATTCCCCTTGCTCCAAGGCCATTGAATACGTATAAATTATCATGAGTTTCATGTCTTCCAATAATTGGCCTTCTGTCTTTTACCGTAGGTCTGAAACCGAAATGTACCTCTTTCACGTCAAAATCATACGGATAGATTTCAGAAAGTCCTTTGACCAGTTGGTCAACTGCCGATTCATCAATATGATGATGAAGTTGGTCTCTGTCGTAAGTTCCACCATAAAAATACAGTCCCGTTCCTGTGGGAAATAAGAAATGTTTTTTCTTTATGGTTATGTTTTCGGGAATTGGCTGAGAAAGCCTGACTTTTATGTGATGTCCCTTATTCGGATTTACACTGATTTCAGAAAAGTAGGGATTATCTCTGACACGCATCCCTTCACAGAAAATAATATTTTTAAAATTAAAATCCTTATATATTGCTCGTGCCGGATCCAACTGTGTATATTCAAATTTTTCTCTGATCAAAAAATCATTTTTTTCAAAATAATCGAATAAACCGCTGAAAAATCCATTTACATCAAGTCTGGCAGACTGATTGACCTTTCCTGTCTGAAAGTCGTTTTTTACTCCATTTAAACGCTCAAATTTTTCACTGAGAAAACCTGATAATTCTTCATTCGCTGACTTTTTCAGCCAAAGTTTCTGTTCGTTTTCATCATGAAAAATCCTGTGAATAGGTGCATCTATGAGGTAGTTCTTCCCTGTATATGTCTCTATTTCCCTGAGGCTGTTTTTGAGGAAATCAATTTGCTCCTGTGCTTTCCAGAATGTCGTAAACTTTTTAAGAACAACGGGATTGATAATTCCGGCTGAGACCTGGGAGGCACTTTTTCTGCCTTCAGAAAAAATCACGAATGATTTATTATTTCTGATTAACTGATGGGCAAAGAACAGTCCGGCATATCCATCTCCTACAATAATATAATCTACATTTTTCATATGGAAAATTTCATTTACTTAAAGGTTATATACAATCGCTTACATTACTGATTACCGATTGACAATACATCAAAGGGCAATTTCATCATAAAAAAACCTGAGTAAAAATACTCAGGTTTTGTATAAATATCAAGTGAAATCTAGTAATTCCACATATCATTTTCCATTTCAAGAATCTGCTTTTTGATTCTATCACTTTCATCTATCTGATCATCAGCATCTTTAGGGATATAATCTTTGATTGTACCGTCTCCTAAACCACTGGAAGATTTATAGATCACTGAAGAGAATCTTCTTGCATTGATGATATCATCGAAAGATAAGTCAGCAGAAGAGTTTTTTCTGTTGAAAACATAATTGTTTGCTAAAACATCTCTTGCATTAGGATAGAAAATCCAGAACAGGTCTATAAGTTCATCATTTCCTGCGATGGGTTTACCATCCGGTCCGATAACTCCCTGTACGGCAGGATCAGGCCCCATAGCTGCGATACCAAGAGGTCTGTATTTCATCTGACCGTCTCTTTTATCAACGAACCACATTCCCATAATTTTAAGAACTTTTACTTTATCGGTAGTTGTCTTAAATACGTCTGTATATTCTTTTTTCTCCTTATCCGTTAATTGTCTTCCTGAATTTAAAATGTCGATAGCAGCATCGTTGATTCTAACATTCTCCAATCTTTTCTGAATTCCTTCAGGTGAAAGTTTTACCGTAAAATTTTCATCATCATATACCTGCTCTATTTTACCTGTTAAAGCTGCATCCAGCAATAGCTGATATAAAGATCTTGTAGGAGTGGAAAGAAGGCCGTCCGGATTGTCATAATAGAATGGCTGATTGATCTTATCATTCATGTCAATGATTTCCCAAACAAACATACTTTTAAGGATATCTTTATCTTCAACAAATCCGTATTCAAGAGGCTTTACTGTTTTATCTATAATAGTATCACCAACTTTTTGTTTGTTCTCCTCTCTCATCTTTCTAAACTCTTCCGGAGAAGAAGCGTTCAGAATAGTCTGGGAAAAAGCAAATCCCGAAACTAATACTAAAAGGGTACTAATATATTTTTTCATAATCTATTACAATTTTAGTCCTATTGAACGTTAATTAATATAGGAGTAATATTTTTAATCTGTTGTCCTTCTAAACCTTGAGCAGTTGCTTTAATATCAAAGATTGAAACAACATCTCCACTTCTTAGATTTTTAATTAATCCTGCTGCATCATTTAATGAGTTACCATGAATCAGTAATGCTGCTCTGCCAGGTACTCTTACCATAAACTGAGTTACAGTGAATGAAACCGGGAAGTCGAAGTCAGGAATCGCTGCCTGCACAGACTGATTCGGGATAGAAGTTGCCGGCATCGACAATACATTCTGACCTCTCATCTGACCTTGAGGTGGCGGTACATTCTTAATTCTGTATTCAAATACCTGAGATACTGATTTTCCATAAGGATCTACACCGGATAAGGTCAGCTTCACAGTTGTACCTGTAGAAGGTTTTACAATCCATTTTCCTGGTCCTGTATTTCTTACGCTAGCACCCGGAGCTGATAATGAAAGTTTTGAGTTGTCTGCACCTAAGATTGATCCTGAAACAGGGTTTTCAAGTCCTCTGTACATTACATTCATCTTATCGGCAGAAAGTAGCAATCCTTTTTCAAGTTTAACTTCTCTTGGTCCGGCGATAACATTGTACGTATGAGTCCATGGGAAACTTTGCGGTTTACCTGAAGCATCTGTTAATGTAATAGTACCTCCTAGTTTATGTTCTCCAATTCCAGCACCTGAGATTGGAATAATACCTTTACCATTTTCTTGTCTGCTTACTCCTGAAATGTTGATCTTATTGCTATTAGAATAAGTTCCTAACATTACTTTTATCTCCGCTTGTTTACCCGCCTGAATATCGGTAGGTCCGGAAATAATCGGCTCATAGCTTGTGAATTTAATGCTTGCATCAACTTTTTCCTGAAGTAATAATGCTAATGCATCAGACTGAACATTTCTGGCATCATTTTGGATAATTTCCAGATTAGATATTGCAGCGATAAGCGGCTGATGATAGAATTTATTCTGGAACCAGGTCTTTTCGTTTGGAGATTTTCCTTTAGGATATTCTGCAATCAAAGACTTGTTGGCTCTGTCTACTAAATCTCTAAGCTGTGCATTGTTCCCAAAAGTTGCGTTGATATAATTTCTTACGTCATCGATTTTAGCTTTTAAGTCCAGTGCATTCTTTGAAGGTGAGTTTTCATCTCCTTCGTTAAAGAAGTATTCAGTAGTAGCTTCATTATTATTTAATGCCGCAAAATTTTCGCTTACATCAATATCTTTTCCGGTTTTAGGATCTTTATCATGAAACTCGGATTGTTTTTTTAATAAAACCTTAACATCCTGAGCTGATTTCACGAGTGCATCAATTTTGCTCTTTAATACTTTGTAATCCTCCCAAGGTTTAGCATAAGTATCGGGAACTTGTTGTGCTTTAGCTTCAAGCGTTTTTTCAAAGATCTTTTCGTTTTTCTTCTCCGTTAAAGTTCTGGTTTCATTCAATGCTCTGGTAGAGTCGTAGTATGATCTGATGATTTCTGCATCAATATTGAGGGCCATCATCGCGATGAACACCAGATACATCAGGTTGATCATCTTCTGACGAGGGGTCTGTTTTCCTTGTGCCATTTTCTGTTTTTTGTTTTTTGATTAAGTAGTTAAATTTAGAAATGGTTAGGAATTAAGACTTCATAGCAGTTAGCATACCACCATAAACTCTATTTAAGTTGTTTAGATTAGATGTTAAACCTTGTAGTTCTTGATTGAATTTTTCAGATTGCTCAGCAGATTTTTGCATATCTGCTACATATTTATTGGCAAACTCCGATTGTTTTTTACCGCTTTCCAGCTGCATGGCGTATAAGGCATTCATGCTTTCCATATGCTGAGCTGCTTTATTAAGCTGGTCGTTATATTTATGAGTAGAAGCCGAAACGTCCACCGTTTGGTTAATCTGGTCAACAGAATTTGAGAACTTGTCGATACCTGTTCTTAGTCTTTCAAATAATTGAACGTCTAGTCTAGCATCTTCAAGCATTTTATCTAATTTGTTTGAAAGAGAGTTTTCTAATTCAGCAAACTGAGCACCTGTATTTCTTGTTGTTACGTTAGAATGCAATGGGTTTGGGTTGGCATGTTTATCTAATAATTCAGGATAAACATTTTCCCAGGCATAAGACTCTTCAGTTTTCGGAGGGTCAAATGCAAAAATGATAAAGATAATTGCCTCTGTAATAAGCCCTACTGTAAGAGCTATATTACCGTTAATTGGTCCCAGGGTAATGTGAGTAATTTTAAGCCAAGCTCCAAGAATTACAATTGCAGCACCGAATGAATAGAAGAAATTCATCCAAGCATCTTTAGTCTTAAACATATTGAGTTAGTTTTTTTAATGTTAAATAAAATTGTATTGAAAAATAATTGTTTTGTTATTATCTATTAACTCTTCTTGGCTTAACAGCTGCTTCAGGAATATCCTGTACAGTTCTAAATCCGATATAGCTTCTTGCTGAATCTTTTCTTTCCCAATCTCTTGCCCCTGTCATCAACGCATATCCTATATCTTTCCAAGATCCACCTCTTACAGATTTTTTTACATCCTTTTTATCTTTAGTAGAAGGATTTAATGTAGAAGAGAATCCATATGAAGAATTGTTGTAAGCAGATTCTGTCCACTCAGAAACGTTTCCAGCCATATCAAATAACCCAAATCCATTTTTCTTAAATTTCTTAACTGGAGCTGTATATGTATAAGTACCTTTTTTCTCGTCTTCCATGTAGTTACCTCTCTTAGGTTTGAAGTTGGCTAAGTAGCAACCTCTGTCGTCCATTAAATACGGACCACCCCAAGGATAAGTAGCATTTTGCATTCCACCTCTTGCAGCATATTCCCATTCTGTTTCTGTCGGAAGACGGAACTGCAATGGTCTTTGTTTTTTTCTTTTCAGGCTTTCGTTGTAGTCTGTCTTTAATTTAGATCTGAAGTTACAATAAGCTCTTGCCTGATCCCAGGTTACTCCCACTACAGGGTAGTTTTTGTAAGCCTTGTGCCAGAAGTATTGTTCAAATAATGGCTCATTGTAAGCAAAGTGGAAATCCTTTACCCAAACAGTCGTATCAGGATAAATCGCAATACTTTGACTCTTCAGGTAATTGGCTCCTCTTTCGTTATCCGCAAGTGCAGCATCCATATCTCCCCAACGGTACGTATATTTAAGCTTACTTACATCTAAAATTCTTTCGTTTCCTATTCTGGAAGAAGCAGGTAAATACATAGATTCCAAAACTTCCGCATATTCTACATCCGGGTATTTTGAAGTACTCCAGTGCAATGGGATTTTCCAGTCTAGTCTTTTGCTTGCGTCATAGGTTCCGTCTTCACGGCCGCCCTGACCTTCCATATATTCCTGATAAGGAGTTAAATTTTCTTCTTTTTTAGCAAGGTATGCGTAATCTCCTATAGCTGCACCTCTACGTCCGCCTTCGTCACCACCTTCTCCGGCAGCTTCGGCAAGTAAAGTTCTTGCAATAGAATCTCTTACATAATTGATAAATACCCTGTATTCTGAATTGGTAGTTTCTGCTTCATCCATGAAGAAAGAAGAAACAGTAACTGTCTTCAATGATGCTTTTTCAGGTGTATTTGTTGGATCCTGGTCTGCTAAACCAGCCACAAATGAACCTGCAGGAATCGCCACCATTCCGTATGGTCTTTCCGCAACAAATGATTTAGTTTTTTCTCTTGGTATCAATTCTCCTTTTGTTCCTGGCTTCCCTACAGAAGAGCTGCCACCACCTGAACAAGATACCGATGCTACCGACGCAGACAATAATAAAAGAAATATCCTTTTCATGTTAATTTTTATAATTAAGCCGTAAATATATAATTTTTTTAAGAAACTTTTAAGATTTATTTTGAAATAACGAAAGAAATCTAAATTTATTTTATTTACAACAATTTTTTATTCCACAGTTACAGATTTTGCTAAGTTTCTCGGCTGATCTACGTTCGCTCCTCTATATACTGCAATGTAGTATGCAAGCAGTTGTAGAGGTACTGAAGCCACAATCGGAGAGAAGCATTCTGATGTCTCAGGAATTTCAATAACATAGTCTGCCATTTCGCTAACCTGGCGGTCACCTTTATTAACGACAGCAATAACTTTTCCTTTTCTTGCCTTAATTTCCTGAACATTACTTACTATTTTATCATAGTGACCTTTTTTAGGGGCTATAATAACAATCGGCATGTTTTCGTCTATCAATGCGATAGGTCCGTGCTTCATTTCTGCTGCCGGATATCCTTCTGCATGGATATAGGAAATTTCTTTTAATTTTAAAGCACCTTCCAGAGCTGCCGGATAGTTGTATCCTCTTCCTAAATAAAGGAAGTTTGTAGTGGCTACAAAATCTTTTGCAATCTCCTGAATTTGCTCATGGGTAGAGTTTAGTACGTCTTCTACTCTTTTAGGAATTGCGTCAAGCTCGGCAATAAGACTCATAAAGTCTGCATTTCCTAAATTCCCGTTATGTTTTCCTAATTTGAAAGCTATTAACGTAAGAATGGTAAGCTGAGCAGTAAATGCTTTTGTAGAAGCTACCCCAATTTCAGGGCCTGCATGGGTATATGAACCGGCATCTGTAATCCTTGCAATAGAAGAATCTACTACATTACATATACCATATATAAATGCTCCTTTTTCTTTAGCTAATTTTAAGGCTGCCATTGTATCTGCTGTTTCTCCTGACTGAGAAATGGCAATAACAACGTCTTTATCTGTGATAATAGGGTTTCTGTATCTGAATTCAGAAGCATATTCTACTTCTACAGGAATTCTTGCATATTCTTCGATAAGATACTCCCCGATAAGACCTGCATGCCATGAAGTTCCACAAGCGATGATAATAATCCTGTTGGCATTTTTAAACTTCTCAACATGATCCCAGATTCCTGCCATTTTGATAACTCCTTCATCTACAAGAAGTCTACCTCTCATAGTATCGTGGATGGATTTTGGCTGTTCAAAGATTTCTTTAAGCATGAAATGCTCATAACCTCCTTTTTCAATCTGCTCTAAGCTTAATTTTAGTTTCTGAATTTCAGGCTCAATCTTAGAGTTTTCATTGATGGTTCTGATATCTACTCCATTTTCAAGAGAAATGGTCGCCATGTGTCCTTCTTCAAGGTAAATAGCTTCTTTTGTAAATTCCACAAAAGGAGAAGCATCAGAAGCAATAAAATATTCTTTATCACCGATTCCGATCGCCAATGGAGATCCTAATCTTCCTACGACCAAAACGCCAGGATAATCTTCATGAAGTACTGTAATGGCATACGCCCCATATACTTCATTCAATGCATATCTTACTGCTGTCGGGAAATCTATTTCAGGGTTCAGATCCATAAAATACTGGATTAAATTCACCAATACTTCAGTATCTGTTTCTGATTTAAAAGAAAATCCTTTTTCTGTAAGCATTGTTTTGATGGTATCATAATTTTCAATGATCCCGTTGTGTACAATTGCTATTTTACCGTTATTTGACAAATGCGGGTGTGAGTTTCTGTCACTTGGTACTCCGTGAGTTGCCCAACGCGTATGTCCCATCCCCACTTTGAATTTTCCTTTTAAATCTTTCGAAATATTCACCAAATCATCAACTTTACCTTTTGTTTTTTCTACTTCAAGCTTATTGTCTGAACCTTCTAAAACAATTCCGGCACTGTCATATCCTCTGTATTCTAGTCTTCTAAGCCCATTGATTACAATATCATAAGCATCCTGAAAACCTGTATATCCTACTATTCCGCACATATTTATTTTGTCTAGTGTTGTTGTTTATTGTGTTTTATTTTTTTCTTTCCGTACGTAACTATCAACTGAGTTTTGTAAGGGTTTGAATCTTTAGTTGTACCTGTTAAAATGACTCTGCTCATATCAAATGCTCTGGTTGTGTATCTCGCACCTACAGGAGCTCCTGAAGCATTTCTCACAAATGATCCCATATTGATAAGGAAAGGAGTATTAACAGCTAATTTATTATTTACCAGTTTACCTTCAACGATATCTTTAAGGGTTTTTGTAATTACAAAATCATAATATTCCGGTACAGGGTCCTTTTTCGGAGTATACGTATAAATATTAAATCCGTTTAAAGCATCTGAAGTAAACTGAGTAAGATCAATTTTTCCTTTATCGTCTGTAATTACCGGAACAAGATTAAATTTACGATCTCCACTTATCGTATTTGTAATATTCGTCCAGTTTTGAGATTGAGGATCTACAAAAAATCTGATTTTAGCTCCAACGATACCTATTTTATCTTTTTCAAATAAAGCTTTAAGCTCGTTAATTTTTTCATCAGGAATTTTCACATTGACGGATGGTCCACCCATTCCCTGTACAAAAAGTCTTGCATCTCCACCTATAGGATCGCTTGCTGGTGCATTGGCCAGAGCAGATCCTGTTCTGTCATACTCATACTGTCCCACATGAGCATTAGGACTTCCCATAGAAAATTTCAAAGAAGTCTGAGGACGGGTTACTACTCCATTATTGGTTACATCATATTTGTAATACATAATCATTTCCATATCATCAGGTGCAAACTGGAAAAGATAACCGTCATTACTTTCTGTAGAAATTCTAAGTCCTCTGATATATCTCACAAAGTTTGAAGCATCCTGAAGCTCAGGCTTACCTTTTTTAGCAATAATACGGTTTTGGAAGAAATCGGTATTATCCAATTTTATTCTAAATCCTAAATTACCTGTAAACACATTGGTATTATCAGACTTTTTCGTCACAGTCACGGTACTTACATTGCCGTCAAAAGTTGCTGATCCTAATTTTTCACCAAGACCAACGTTTAGATTCGAACGGGTAAGACTTTCTGTATTTATATCAAGGAAAGTTGTAATTTCATGTACGTTAATCTTCATTGATTTCATGGTTTTATAATTACCATATTTACGTACAGGATAAGATTTTTTCTCAATGGAAACCGCAACTTTTTCATCACCTACCGGGAAGTCATTTTTATCATAAGCGCCCGGTGCTTTGATTGAATCAGTGATATAATAAGTATCATCAGCCGTATTCGCAGGAGTTCTCAATACCAAAACTACGGAATCTACTTTCGCATTAGGCCCGTTAAAATCAAAATTATCGGTAGGCATTCTGAACTGCGTAACGTACGATGCCTTCTGCATACCAAATTGTGAATCTTTAAAAGCTCCTAACACCCCAACGGAAAGACCTCCACCTGTGGTGTTTAATGAGTTAATAAGTCTGGATGCATCACTTCTGATTGAGTCGTTATTGCTGGAGTTGTATGCTACAACGGGATATGAAACTTCCGTACCTTGTGCTGCATCATTGTTAAACAGCTGCTCTCCGAGAGCATCCGGATCCGGTTCACAGTTATAAAGGATTGTACTTCCGAAAATCGCCAGTAAAAGCACGGCGAAAGTCCTTTTAAGAGTATGAGTCATTAAAAATGTGTTTTTTAATAAAGTTGGTTTATAGAATCTACATCAAGATACTCTGATTTTTGAGTAGCCGTTTCTTTAAATGCCTGGTCAAGGTCTTCGTCAAGAAACTCATCGCCCTTCACTACCGTATCTACATAGTTCATACTTTCGATAACAAAACTTTTAATTGTTGGGTTATCTAACGCTTTTAATCCTGAAATATTATCAAACTTCAACTTTTCATCAATCTTTTTATCAAGATCTGCATCCTTCTCGTTGTACAGAGAAAGAACAATTTTCGCGTCCTTGAAATAAGTATCTGATTCGTAGTAAGTTTTAAGATAAATTGGAACAAAAGAAGCCATCCATCCGTTCAGATGAATAACATCAGGAACCCAGTTCAGTTTCTTGATGGTTTCGATAACTCCTCTTGCAAAGAAAATAGCTCTCTCGTCATTGTCATCGAAAGGATTCCCTTCGTCGTCAAAATAGTACTGCTTTCTTTTGAAGTATTCTTCATTGTCAATAAAGTAAACCTGAAGTCTTTCCCCCGGAAGAGACGCTACTTTAATGATTAAGGGCTGGTCCAGGTCATTGATAATAATATTCATTCCTGAAAGACGGATCACCTCATGAAGTTGGAATTTCCTCTCACTTATTTGTCCAAATCTTGGCATAAAAACTCTTACATCATTGCCTTCATTGTGCATCTTAAGTGCCATTTTGTTTACCACAGCAGCCATATTTGTATCTTCCTGATATGGATACATCTCTGTAGTAATGTACAGTATTTTTTGATTCGGCATAAACTTTCTATCTAATTTTTGTAAAAATGCTTTAATGTGCAAAATTACAAAAAAACATCCAACATTATTTTAATTAACATTTTTTTACGAAAATTCCGATTTTCAAATTATTAAAAACACACCTTATTATGTGATATTTTTAGTAATTTTGAATTAGTATTAAAATAAACTATGGAAGTTATTAAAAACAGTAAAGTCCTGAAGGATTTCATTGAAAGACAGAAAGAAATGGGAAAAGAATTGGCTTTGCCCCTACTATGGGAGCACTTCATAAAGGCCATCTTTCTCTTTATGAAGAAGCAAGAAAAGATAATGATCTTGTTATTTCTTCAATTTTTGTAAATCCTACTCAATTCAACAATCCTGAGGATCTTGAGAAGTATCCGAGAGATATCAACAGAGATATTTTAATTCTGGAAAATTCAGGACTGGTAGATGCCGTTTATATTCCTGAAGTCGTAGATATATATCCTGAAAAGGCAGAAAGCCAGCATTACGACTACGACGGATTAGAAAATGAAATGGAGGGAAAATCCAGACCGGGACATTTTGATGGTGTAGGAACTGTGGTGGAAGAGCTTTTCAGACAAGTACAGCCGGACAACGCCTACTTTGGTGAAAAAGACTTTCAACAGCTTGCGATCATCAAAAAAATGGTTGAGAAAAAACATCTTCCGGTTAACATAAAAGGAGTCCCTATTTATCGGGCAGAAAACGGACTGGCTTTAAGCTCAAGAAACCAGAGGCTGCATGAAGACCGAAAAGAAACTTCAAAAGTAATTTATGAAACGTTGAAAAAAGTGAACGACTGGTTCAGAACAGTTTCCGTCCCTGAGATCAAAGAAAGAGTGACAGACATTTTCGATCAGCAACAGGGAATGAGACTTGAGTACTTTCTGATTGCCGATGAAGATACTTTAAAAGAAACTGATTTCTTTTACAAGGATAGAAACTACAGAGCATTCATTGTAGTTGTAGTAGACGGTGTTAGATTAATTGACAATATGCATTTGGATTAATTCCAAAATAACATACAGCAAAATAAAATCTCCGACTCTGGTTATGAAAGTCTTTCAGACTCTATAATCAGAGTTTTTTATTCTGTTATAATACCATCCTGATAATAAAATAATAACAGGGGAAAGAAACAACACCGCAAGGAGTATCACAGCCACAATATCCTGTATCATTCCATTGCTGATGCTAAGACAAAATAAACAGATTGATTGCAGTCCAAATAAGATCACGCCACCCGCAATATAACCATATGACAAGGTTTGTTTTAGTGTTATATTTTCTTTGCCCGCTTTTCTATTCCCGTTAATGACATGAAATAGAAAAATCAAGTAGAAAATTCCTGCTGACAGCAAAGCAATTAATAGCACCCAGGCTAATTCTTCATTAATAATACTCATATTCCCCTAAGTAAAGGTTTAATATAAAAAATCAAAGGCCTCCGGAAGGAAGCCTTTGAAACACCAAATCACAAAATATTAATATGAAAAAAATTTACTTTTCAGTAAACTTGTGACCCGGCTGGGATTCGAACCCAGGACCCATACATTAAAAGTGTATTGCTCTACCAGCTGAGCTACCGAGTCGGCCACAATTAAAAATGAATAAATTTCACTATTAATTATTAAATTTTCTTTGCAGTGCCTGCGACTGGACTCGAACCAGCACATCCTTAGGAAACCACCCCCTCAAGATGGCGTGTCTACCAATTTCACCACGCAGGCAATAAAAATTACAAAATTCCAGTAACTTTTTTTGCTTGTGACCCGGCTGGGATTCGAACCCAGGACCCATACATTAAAAGTGTATTGCTCTACCAGCTGAGCTACCGAGTCGGCCACTTATGCATCAAGTTTCATTTAAGTAATGTCCCTTGTTTTAAGTGGTGCAAAGATATGACTTTTTTCTTTATCTCAAAACTTTTTCGCAAATTTGTTTAAAAAAAATTCATGATAGTTTCATTGATCGGATACATGGGCAGTGGCAAATCTCACGTTTCCAAAATATTAAGCGAGAAAATAAATTTCAAATTGATAGATCTTGATAAAGAGATTTCGAGAAAGAACAAATTAACGATTCCAGAAATCTTCGAAAAAAAAGGAGAAATTTATTTTAGAAAGCTTGAAAGAGAGGCTCTGGAAGAGATTCTTGCCTCTGAAGAAAATGTAGTTTTAAGCCTTGGCGGAGGAACTCCTGTTTACTATAATAATATGGAGATCATCAACCACAATTCGAAAAGCTTCTTTTTAAGGAGCTCTGTGGGCACTTTGGTAGAAAGATTGTCTAAGCAAAAGGAAAAAAGACCTTTAATAGCCAATATATCCGATGAGGATCTCCCGGAGTTCATTGCTAAACACCTGTTTGAAAGAAATCAGTTCTATAGTAAGGCTCAATTTACAGTAGGAACAGATTCGCGTGATCCGGAAGAGATCGTCAACGAAATAATAGAAAAGCTCTATCCCTAGAGCTTTTTTATTTTAATCGTCACCTTCTGTTTCGTCACCTGTTTCTCCAAAGAAGTCATCCCAATCTGTAAAATCTGAATCGATATCATTACCTACATAATCATCCATATCTCTTCTGTCTTTTTTAGTTGGCCTTCCTTCACCTTTATTACGGTAATAATCCTGTGACATTTTGCGAAGTTTTAACAATTCATATTGTTCTTTATCCGTCACATCCTGTATGTGAAGTGGGACCAATTTGGCTCCAATTCTGCTTTTAGGAATCTGGATAACCTTTATTTTGTAATCAATCTGATTTTTACGAATTTTGATAACATCCCCTTCTTTTACCTCTTTAGATGACTTTACGGCAGACGTTCCGATAGAAACTCTGTTCTTTTTAATCTCTTCTGCTGCAATACTTCTTGTTTTATAAAAACGAATGCTCCATAAAAATTTATCTATTCTCATAATTTTTTATACTTTTGCCGTTATATTATTTGTAAAGTAATTAAAAGTTTTTTGAAATGAAAAAAATATTTTTATATACCCTTGTAGGATCTTTATGCTTTTCTGCATGTAAAAAAGATGATGAAGTGGTAGGCTATCAAGAACCTGCAGATGTTGCCACCCAGGATAGCTATGATGATCAGTCTATTAAGAAATTTATGGACGAAAACTATCTGGATGTACAGGGGAATATAAAACCTTTCAGTGCCACTGATACTACTGATGACAAATACAAAAAATTGTCTGAATTACCTAATGAAAAACTACCTTCCGGAACTATTTACATTAAAAGAGAAGGTGCACAGCCAACGACTAATCCGCAGGTCATTAAGACGGATGACGTTATTAAAATGATGGGTAGGGCTTATTCTTTCATAGCTGTTGAAACAGACGGAAAAGTAGCATTTGCATCTCAGCAGACTTTTTTTAATACAATAGACGGCTATACAGTTCCTGTGATTGACCCCATGTATTACTATGTTAAGAAAAAGGTATTGGATGATGCGACTGTAGAAGCTGCTAAAAAAGCAAAATACTATCAGATACCAGGGTTTAGAGAAGCATTACAAAAGTTCAATGCTTTTGATAATCTTCCAAGCGAAACGCCTTATAATCTTCAGGGGGTAATTATTGTTCCTTCGAGAGCCGCATTTGCAAGAAACCCACACTATCCTTACCTGAGCATGTCTCACAGAAACAGATCTTTTGTTTTCAACTTCCAGATTTACGGAAGATCGGACAGACCTGCCGATCAGGCGCAAACTTCAGAACAACAACAATAGAGATAATAGATATACTAATAAAAAAACCGTCCTGAGGACGGTTTTTTTATGTTTTATTATGTTCTTGCTTTTTGTTTTACATTTCCTAAAATATCCGGGAAATACAGATCTGCAAGGTGATCAAATTCATCTCCACGCATAAACATTGTAGCATCTACCTCTTCATAAGAACTCCTTCCTGCAGCGGCAATAAGCTCATTGCATGTATGAAGGGTATTTTTATGGAAGTGATATACTCTTTCACTTTTATCGGTTACATCAAGTCCTTTGATCAGCATTTTATCCTGAGTGGCAACTCCTGTAGGACAATTGTTGGAATTACATCTCAGCGCCTGGATACAACCTAAAGAAAACATAAATCCTCTTGCGTTATTACACATATCTGCTCCCATAGCGATAGCCCTTAAGATATCAAGGCTGGTAAGGACTTTACCACTGGCAATAACCCTTAATTTATTTCTTACGTTGTAGTTATTCAGTGTTCTGTTTACAAAGATCAAGGCAGGCTCAAGTGGCATCCCTACTCCATCTGAAAATTCCGGCGGAGCGGCTCCTGTTCCCCCTTCTGCACCGTCAATGGTGATAAAGTCAGGATAAATTTTCAGAACATTCATTTGTACACAGATATCTTCAAATTCTTTAGTATCACCGATACAAAGCTTGAACCCAACCGGTTTTCCTCCTGAAAGCTCTCTTAATTCCTGTACAAATCTTAATAGTCCGGCAGCATCAGAGAAAGAAGTATGTGATGGTGGTGAAATCACCGTCATTCCCGGTGTTACGTGACGGATGGCTGCAATCTCCGGAGTGTTCTTTACTCCCGGAAGTACTCCACCGTGTCCCGGTTTTGCTCCCTGTGACAATTTGATTTCAATCATTTTCACATTGGGAAGTGTTGAATATTTCGTGAATAATTCAGGATTAAACTTTCCTTCCTCATCACGACATCCGAAATATCCGGTACCGATCTGCCAGCATAAATCGCCTCCTTCCAGATGATATGGAGAAATACCTCCTTCTCCTGTATTATGGTAAAAGTTTCCTTTTTTGGCCCCTCTGTTCAGGGAAATCTGAGCTCTGTCACTTAATGCCCCAAAACTCATTGCTGAGATATTCAATAAAGAAGCATGGTAGGGTTGCGTACATTGTTCTCCTCCCACCCAAACTCTCGGAAGCTCCTCGGAAGGGGATTTTGCATAAATGGAATGCTTAATACCTTCATATTTTCTGTGATTTACTTCCAGCTGAGTACCAAAAGCCACCGTGTCGCTTAAGTTTTTAGCACGCCTGTACACTGCAGAACGCTGATTTCTTGGAAAAGGCTTTCCGTCTGTTTCCCTTTCAATAAAATATTGCTGCATTTCCGGCGAAATACTCTCGAAAAAGTACCTGAAGTATCCCAAAACCGGGAAATTCCTCAAAATAGCATGTTTCGATTGGTAAGCATTATACACTCCCAATGCATAAATTGCGGATAACAGCGTCGGTATCCAATAATGCGCTCTGATCAGTATTGCGACAATCCAGGTAGCAATAACTAATACAATTCCCCAAGATAAAAACTTATCTCTCATGAATGTAGTATTTTAAAGTTTAAAAATAAATTTAGTAGAAATTTTGCAAAGAGCCTATGCTTTTGCTAAAAAATTTTGGTAGGAAGATTGCACAGAAACTGTGCCATCTGACAGGATTTTTTCTAAATTTAGAAATTCTATCTGATTAACGGATGCAGGATCAAAGTCTTTCTGAACCCTCACATAATTTTCTGTGAAGCCAAACATTTTGCCGTCTTTATTTTCATGCTCCCAAAGGACAGGAAGCGTTTTTCCAAGTTGAGTCTGATAAAATGCCATTTTCTTTTTTCAGAAAGAATCCTCAGCATTTTATTACGTTTTTTTCTTTCAGCTACCGGTACTACGCCGTCCATAGCTGTTGCTTCTGTATTTTCTCTTTCCGAATAAGTAAATACATGAAGATAAGTAATAGGAAGTTCATTAAGGAAATTATAGGTTTCCATAAATTTTTCCTCGGTTTCTCCCGGGAATCCGACAATAACGTCTACCCCAATAGCAGCATCAGGCATTACCTCGCGGATCTTGCTTACTCTGTCACTGTACAGTTTGGTCAGGTAACGGCGTTTCATTTTTTTCAATACATCATCGCTTCCTGACTGCAACGGAATATGGAAATGCGGAACAAAACTTCTGCTTTTAGAAACCAGTTCGATACTTTCATCCTTCAGCAGATTAGGCTCTATGGATGAAATACGGATCCTTTCAATACCTTCCACTTTATCAAGTTCTGAAATCAGATCAAGGAAAGTATGTTCGTGTCTTTTGTTTCCAAATTCTCCCTTTCCATAGTCCCCGATATTCACTCCGGTAAGAACAATTTCTTTAATATCTTTTGCTGCAATCTCAGCAGCATTTCTGAGAACATTCTCTATGGTGTCTGAACGTGAAATACCTCTTGCCAACGGAATGGTACAATAGGTACATTTGTAATCACAGCCATCCTGAACTTTCAGAAAGGCTCTTGTCCGGTCACCAATTGAATAGCTTCCGATAAAGAAATCGGTTTCTTCAATCTCACATGAATGAACGATTCCTTCGTTTTCTGTTTTCTCCAGATCGTCAAGGTAGCTTAGAATATTGAATTTTTCTTTAGCCCCCAACACAAGGTCTACTCCTTCAATCTGTGAAATTTCCTCAGGTTTCAACTGAGCATAGCAACCCACAATTACCACGAGACCTTCAGGGTTGGCTTTCATTGCTCTTTTTACGTGAAGCTTACATTCGCGGTCTGCATTTTCGGTAACAGAACATGTATTGATCACATAGATATTGGCTTTCTCATCAAAGCCCACCTTATCATAACCTGCATCTGTTAATTGACGGGCAATAGTAGATGTTTCTGCAAAGTTTAACTTGCAGCCAAGTGTGTGATACGCGGCAGTTCTTTGAAAACTAGACATGAGGTACTCCTTAATTTTATGGGTGCAAAGATAGTAATTTTAATAAGAACTCAAGATTGATTCAATCTATTGCTTGTATTCATCCCTTACTTCGGAACTATTTTGGAAACATACTGGTGAGGAATTTGCATCAGGTTCACTGCCTGAAAATTTATTCTTCATTTCAGCATTATACTCCTGAGACTTGTTTCTTGGAATAGAAAGTGTTTTCCAGTCTTCATTCTTTATCATTTTGGCGATATATACAATTTGTCCGATATGATAAGGATAGTGAGCCAGTTGTCTTAAAACTGCATCAATAACAGGATGTGCTTCTCCTCTAATGTAAATTGTTGAATATAAATTTTCATCGGTAATTTGTTCTAAAGCGTTAAACAGACATCTCCACCCTTTTTCCCAAAATTCAATAACATCTTTTTTGGTTTTGGGTGTATTTATAAATTCTTCGTCACGGTTACGCCAGGATTTTTCGCCATCTTCAGTAAGGAAGTCCGTCCACCTTGACAGCATATTTCCTGCGATATGATTTACAATGACAGCAATAGAATTACTTTCTTCATTATACTGCCAGCAAATCTGCTGATCTGACAATTGCTCAAATGATTGATCACCAAGAGATTTATAATATCTAAAACGCTTTACAAACAGCTCTTTCATTTTTTTCTATTTTGTTACTAATCTAAAGTATTTGCAGCATAAAACCACCTCTGACGAAGTGGTTTTATCTATTTATTTTATTGATTATTATTCTCTGTTTTTCACCAATATCCAACCTGTAAATTTAATGGCTGTATTATTTTTATCATTTTCATTCCACATTACAGAATACCAATAAGTTCCTGTAGGGACTTTTCTTCCTTTCTGAGTTCCATCCCATGTATAGCCGCTCAGTTTATTAAGCTGATGGATTTTAGTTCCATACCGGTCAAAAATATCCATTACCAGATTTTGCTTACCTCCTAATGCGGAATAATCGACAATATCATTAATACCATCCGCATTGGGAGTAATAACATTGACAAGATTAGGCACAACAATTCCTATTTCTACAGGAACACAATCATAGGTATCTTTTACAAATATTTTATAATCTCCTCTCGCCACATTATTGAAAATATTGGAATTCTGCCACGTTACGTTATCCAATGAATATTGATAAGGAGGTGTACCACCCATCACAGATACCGTAACCGTAGTATTGCCAATATCAACTGTAGAAATAACCGGCTGTTCCGAAGCGTATACTTTTACCGGCTGGGTAATTACACATTCTCCGGTTTTGAGCTTCACCCAGTAAGTTCCGATTCCTACATTGATCGTCTGGGTAGTCGCTCCGGTACTCCACTCATAACTTTTGAATCCCGGGCCGGCATCTAAAACAGTTCTTGCTTCGGCACAAATAATTTTATCTTTGAGTATCGCAGAATACACCGGCTCAATGACTACCAGTGTAATCTTTGCCACATTATAACATCCCTGCGCATTGGAGACTCTTACATATACTACTCCATTAGGCGCAATATAATTGTTGAAGGTTACTATTTCATTGGTTTGATTAACAGCATCTGTCAGAGAGGGATAATATTTTTTGATAGGATTTGTCTGGCCTGTAACAGACGCATTCCCAAGGTTGAAAGCTCCTGTAGAAAGGTTTGTTTCGAGAGCACACGATCTTAATATTGCATCATTAACGACGACGACAGGATGAAATTTCAAACTGATCTGAGCAATAGCTTTACATCCGAATTCAGAAGTTACCTTTACATAAATAGTTCCTTCTGCGGATACAAAAGTCATAGGATTTGTAATTTCATTAGCATTGGCATTAAGATCTGTCATGCTTAGAAAATACCTCTTAATGGAATTGGGGTTTGACCCGACGTCCGCTGATGTAAGGTCAAATAAGGCAGTACCCGCATTATTGTTATTACACTGCGTTAATGTTGCATTTTTTGCTGTAATTGCTCCATTTTTAAATCTGAAAGCGCCAACCTGTTTACATTTGTTAAGTGGATTATCAGGATTTGACGCATCCGTATAGCTGATACTGTAGTAATAAACCGTCGTCGTATTTACCGTCTGAGGAGTTGTAATCGGGTTATTTCCTGTTAAAGCATCATTTTGACTCACGTGATAGCTTACCCCGAAATGTTGATTCCCGTTAAGAATTCCCGGAGTCAGGAGTGAAAAGTCAAATAATTCAGTGGCACCACAGATTACCACTTCTCTGGGGTCAGCAGGATTCGTTGCAGGAATTCCGGGAGGCACAAATGGGTAAACCTGAATATTCGGGTCGGTAAAAGGAGAAGCCAGGGTTGCCGTTCCTCCCCATGTTAAAGAAAACGGCGCTGTTATACTACTGGTACTACTCACCCAGTTGTCTATGAATAAATAATATGTTTCTCCGGGCAAAACATCCATATATTTGCAGTACGGTGTTGGGGAACCTCCGGGAGCACTTGTAATTGTACTTGTCATATTAAGGCCTGTGGCCGCTCCAACACCAATCACCGTGGCGGCATTACAACGTATTGGCGCTCCCAGGCTGCCACAATTCACATTGGGGCCGAAAATAGCCCAGTCGTAGTCTGCACCGGGGTTATTCGGAGTAAGATCAAAAGTAAGGGTACCTCCGGTTGCTATTGTAATTTTATACCAAATCGAATTGTGCTCCCCAGTGAAATCTATACAACTTCCAGAGTTTTCCAATTCTTTGATATCACCGTATCCTGACGGGCTGTATGTAATATTTGAGTTTCCGCAGACGGCCAATGCTGTGGCACAATCTTGCTGAGAATAAAAAGTATGGGATATCAATAAAAGAACAAATAGTAAAAGTTTTCTCATAGACATATGTTTTTATGGTTGAATTAGTTACATCCACATATCCCTCTCAACACATATCAAATATACCTATAATTTCATTACAAATAATAAAGTTTACATTATTTTAAAATATTTTAAATAAAAAAAATATTTTATTGCGTAATACTCTACATAAATCGATTTATTTTATACTTGTAATATTTCCACAAAGGTTTTCAAGGTGAAAAATTTTATGGAAAGGGCTCTTGACTTCTTTCAAATGTTCTTTATCCTGAATAAAAGTATACCTGGAAGCGATAGAGTTCATATCAGACACAATGACCAGCCAACATTCATCCACAGAGGTGTCATAATAAGGGAACTTTTCATTTTTCTTTTCGATCAGTTCAAGAATTTTCTCAGAGCATAATTCGTCAAAAAGATTCATACTGTACTCATGAGTAATAAATACATTTCTTCTGTGGAAAGATTTTCGTATACTTTTTACACATCCTAACGGTTTATTCTTTTTTATACTTTTATAAATACTGGTAATATTTTCCTCCTGTTGTTCCAAGTGATCAAATTTTACATTGGAATGAAATTCTAAAAAATAAACACCACGATATTTCGTAGTGTCTTCTTGTTCTAGTAGTATTTCTGCCTGACGGAATATTTTATTTAAAGTGCTTTCCACCTTTTTCATTTCCAGATGATTGATCACTTCGGTCAGTTCTATTCCGATTTTTTTGTCGTTTAACTTAGCGATAAAGTCAGGACTTTCGCAGGTAAAGTTTTCAAATTTCACTTCGGGAAAATGATGCATGAAAGAATTGAGTAGCAAAATCTCGGACTTCTTTCTGTATTTTTCACGATCATGAAGCGGAGACTCGTCTATGGTACGGTGGTACTTTTCTATGGGCTTTTTTTTCAAATGCCTGTTGAGATAATATAAACTTAGATTTTTAATCAGATCTTCATCAGAAAACGTCTTTTTCATGTGATTATTTTTTAAAAATTACGAACACATGCAGCCAATGGCTTTCATCATTAAAAGTTTTTGATAATCAAAAATTTACACACTTAAAGATAAGTAAAAAAACAATTCAACATCCGGTTTTATCATTTATTTATCAAATAATTAATGTAAGGTTTATTTTCATTATTAATACCTTTGTCTCTTGTAACACAAATCAGCATTATGGATTTTAGGAATTTTAAGATACCCTACAACATCAATCCCCAATATTCAAAGAAAACAGCGTACTTCTCAATGGAATTTGCCCTTGAGCAGGTACTTAAAATATACTCCGGCGGTCTCGGCTTTCTGGCAGGATCTCATATGAGAAGCGCCTATAACCTGAAGCAGGATTTAATAGGAATTGGTATTCTCTGGAAATTTGGTTATTATGATCAGGCCAGGAATCATGATCAGACTTTACAACCTGTATGGACCAGAAAAATGTACAGCTTTCTTGAAGACACAGGGATAAAGTTCCAAATTGAAATTCATAGTGCACCTGTCTGGGTAAAGGTATGGTACCTCAATCCCGAAACATTCAATACAGCGCCTATGTTTTTTCTGTCTACAGATGTTCCGGAGAATGATCACGTATCGAAAACGATCTGTCATAAATTGTATGATGCCAACGAATCTACCAAGCTGGCACAATATATTTTACTGGGAAAAGGCGGAGCTCAGTTACTGGATGAGATGAATCTTGAAAGAGAGGTCTACCACCTCAATGAAGCTCACGGTCTTCCTGCTGCATTTTATCTGTTGAAAAAGTACAATGGTGACCTGGGTAAAGTAAGGGAAAAACTGGTCTTCACTACCCATACACCGGAAGAAGCAGGTAACGAAAAACATAATCTGAAGCTATGCTACGATATGTCATACTTCTCAGGATACAGCATGGAAGAGATAAAAAGTATTGAAGGAGGTGATGGAGATCGCTTCAACCATTCTCTCTGTGCTCTGAAGATGGCCCGGAAGGCCAACGGAGTTTCCCAACTCCACGGAGTAGTTTCCAGAACGATGTGGAATAAATATCCGGGAATCTGTGAGATCACTTCCATCACCAATGCTCAGGAATTTAAATACTGGGCGGATAAGCCTCTTTATAACGCAAAGGATGAAAATGACGAAACCGTTTTCGACTACCGTAAAAAGAATTTAAAGAAAAAATTATTCAACATTGTTGCCGATCAGACCGGAAATCTATTCAACCCCAACATCTTTACTATTGTGTGGGCAAGACGATTTGCAGGCTACAAACGTGCAGAACTGCTGCTGCATGATAAAGACAGATTTTACAGGCTTTTAAATCATCCGAAATATCCGGTACAGATTATCTGGGCCGGGAAACCCTACCCTATGGATTATTCGGCTATTTCTACTTTCAATACACTCGTGGAAGAAAGTAAGAACCATAAAAATATGGCTGTCCTTACAGGGTATGAATTGTCTCTCAGCAAATCTTTAAAGCAAGGTTCAGATCTGTGGCTCAACAATCCAAGGGTACCCCGTGAAGCTTCGGGTACTTCCGGTATGACCGCTGCAATGAATGGATCGATCAATTTATCTACTGACGATGGCTGGATCCCTGAATTCGCAAAACATGGGAAAATGCTTTTGTAGTACCAAAAGCAGACTACCAGAATATGAGTATTTATGAGCAGGATAACTATGATTTAAATAAATTATACGAAATCCTTGAAAATGAAATTCTTCCCACCTACTATGATCATCCGGAGCAATGGAGAAAAATTCAGTACAACTCAATGAATGACGTGAAAGATCAGTTCAATAGTGATAGAATGGCAGATGAATATTACAGAATACTCTATCAAGAAAGATAATATCCTGCTATCAAATAAATAAAACAAAACCGCCCTGTAAAACTTTTACTAGGCGGTTTTTTATTGAGAATTAATTATTTACTTTTTTTCTTTGCAGGCACCTTTAAGCCTTTCTCTCTTGCTTCAGAAATACCGATAGCTACGGCTTGCTTCTTGCTTGTCACTTTTTTACCGGAAGAAGATTTCAGTTTTCCTTCCTTAAATTCGTGCATAACTTTTCCTACTTTGTCCTGAGCTTTTTCTGAATATTTTGTCTTGCTCATGATACTTGTTTTAAGATTTTGGCAGGGCTACCCCCAGTTCGTAAACTCTGGCGTGTTTCAAATATTTTGAACGCTCTCTTGAAGTTACCGATTGAAAATGATCATTTTTAATCACAATTATCGGGTCTTCTGCATTTTCAATCTCGAAATTGGCTAAATATCTTTCATCCGGTGGAGATTGTTGTTGCTTTGCTTTAATTTTCTGCAGTTCATCTGCATATTTCCGGAATCCCGGATCTGAAGAATGGATAAATTTGTATTCATCGCCGGCATACACATAATAGTGAAGTTTTTTTTCTATCAAACCTGCTTCATCAGTGATTTCAGGGTTGTCGTTTCCGTCCTTAAAGCCCACTTCCACAAGAGTTCCACCTTTTTTGCGGGCACATTCGTCAGCATCATTAAAGCTGGAAAAACCGGTATAGACAATCTGGTCGTTCAATACGTAACGGTTTAATTTCTGGTTATAGGCATTCGTTTCCATAATTATTATTTGATTTGATTATATGAAATGATATTCAATTTTTTTGCCAAAAAGCATATTTGGAAAAGCTTTTTTATATATTTTAATAAAATTATTATCTTTGAAATTGATTAATGCTAGAAATGAAAAAACTACTTTTAACTCTTACTATGGCAGCCGCATTCTATAATGCATCAGCCCAGGAAATCACACTAGACAAAATATATTCAGGATATTACCGTGGCAAAGGCATTGCCGGAATCACATCTATGAAAAACGGTGAAAATTATCTTGTTATTGAACCTACCGGAATAGCTAAATATTCTTATAAAAATTCTCAGAAAGAAGGAAATCTTGTAGATGGAAAATTTGAAAGCTATATTTTTTCTGATGACGAGTCTAAAATTCTGTTACAAATAGGCCGTCAACCGGTCTACAGACATTCTTTCCTTGGAAAATTTGATGTCAAAGATCTGAAGTCAGGAAAAACAATCAGTTTAAATGATGGAAAACCGGTACAGGAACCTAGCTTTTCACCTGACGCTACAAAAGTTGCTTTTATTGTAGACAATAATTTGTTTTATCAGGATTTAACTTCAGGAAAAATTACGCAGATCACGACCGACGGCAAGAAAAATTCTATTCTCAATGGGCTGGCAGACTGGGTGTATGAAGAAGAATTCGGTCATGCAAAACAATATGAATGGACCAAAAATTCTGATGCCATTGTATTTGTAAAGTCTGATGAAAGCCAGGTTCCGGAAGTTTACATTCCCATCTACGGAAAAAATCTTTATCCTGCTGAGATGCGTTATAAATATCCGAAAGCCGGAGAGAAAAACTCTGTAGTTTCAGCTCAGCTGTATCGTCTTGATAGCGGAAAAACAATACAACTCAACTTAGCTTCTTTCAAAAATTACTATATCCCGAATGTGTTCCAGACGGCAAAGCCTGATGAAATGGTGTTGATTACTTCAGAAAGAATTCAGAATGCATCCGACATCTTGAAAGTAAATACCAAAACGGGGGCAGTTCAGAAACTATTTACAGAAACGGATGATAAATGGATAGAAACAGATAGCCCTACACTTCAATTCCTGGATGACAATTCTTTCCTCTGGTCTTCTGAAAGAGACGGAAATCGTCATTTATACTGGTATGATAAGGATGGTAAGCTTAAAAAGCAAATCACGAAAGGAAACTGGGAGGTAACCAATTATTATGGATTCAATCCCAAGACAAAAGAAATTTACATCCAGACTACTGAGAAAGGAAGCATCAACAAGGTTGTTTCTAAGGTAAATATCGAAAGCGGGAAGATTCAACTGATTTCCAATGGGGAAGGAAACAATTCTGCCAATTTCAGTAAAAATTACAACTATTTTATCGAGACCTCTTCTACAGCTTCAAGACCTTACACGTATGTATTGAAAGACGGAAACGGTAAAACAGTAAAGGAACTTCACAATAATAATGACCAGCTGCAGAAATTAAAAACGGATAATTTTGCAGAAAAAGAGTTCATTACGATTCCTAATGCGGTGGGTGATCAAATGAATGCCTGGGTAATGAAACCGAAGAATTTTGATCCTAATAAAAAGTATCCGCTTTTCATGTTCCAATATTCCGGACCGGGATCTCAGCAGGTTGCCAATTCGTGGGATAACGGTAATGCCTTGTGGTTTAATCACCTGGTACAAAAAGGATATATTGTAGCTTGTGTAGACGGACGCGGAACAGGATATAAAGGTGCAAAATATAAGAAAGTAACTTATATGAATCTTGGTAAATATGAGATTGAAGATCAGATCACTGCTGCAAAATGGTTCGGAAATCAATCTTATATTGATAAAAGCAGAATCGGAATGTTCGGATGGAGCTTCGGAGGTTACATGACCAGCTTAGCAATGACCAAAGGTGCAGATGTTTTCAAAATGGGAATTGCTGTAGCACCGGTAACCAACTGGAGATATTATGATTCGGTGTATACTGAAAGATTTATGAGAACTCCACAGGAAAATCCTGATGGGTATGATAAAAACTCTCCTACAGAATATGCAAATCTGCTGAAAGGCAAATTCCTGTTAATCCATGGAACGGCTGACGATAACGTACATTTTCAAAATTCGATGGAATTATCTGAAGCATTGATTCAAAATAAAAAGCAATTTGATTTCATGGCTTATCCTGATAAAAACCATGGAATCAATGGTGGGCAGACAAGACCTCAGCTTTATCAGAAGATGACGGATTTCATTGTACAAAATTTATAAAAAATAAATAAAACAGATAAACTCCCTTTCAGAAATTCTGAAAGGGAGTTTTCATAAAACACATTCATTAAGGATACTTTACGGCCTTATCTAACTCTATCGGATTATTAAAGGCTTTTAATTTTTTTCTTTCGTTGGTTTCTGCTGGTTTCAGTTGTTCTTTGGTGAGAATTGTACCGTCATCAAGCTGTAATTTTTGCCCTTCGCGCATAGTCAGATTTCCATTAAATATATATTTAAAAGGATTGGAATAGAGGTCCAGCCTTAGTTTATTTAAATCTTTCTGAGTAACGGAAATCGCTCTGAGGATATAATTATTTAATGAATTACGTTGATAATCATCCGCAATCTTTTCACTCTTAATCACCTTAAAATAATAATTCTTTTTGTATCATACAATTCCATAATCAATCCCGGCAATCCGTTAAACTTATAAGGTCCGTAGGCCATTGGAATATCTTTTGTAAACCATGCGATCCAGTTTCTTCCTCCGAACCGAGTAGTAGCTTTTTGAATCCGTAAATTATTAGAAATCTTTACACTGTCTGTAATATTCCACTGTTGTTTGGGTTCTTCGGATAATTTATAGTAGTTTGCATCTCCAATATATTCATAGTTTTGATAAATATTACTTTTGTTCTTTTTGATAATAAAAGAAGTCAACCTACCAGATGTATATTGCCCGGTAACACTAAATATTGAGTCATTAATATAATTCAATCTGTTATAATAGGCTATATCCTCTTTTGTGATATCCAGATAATAATTTTCCCTGGTAATATCTTTTGAGGTTGAATCTTTCTTGTATTTCACCTCATAGATGAACCTGTTGTTCTGAGCAAACATCATACATGTTCCCAGCAATATAAATAATAAGCCTTTCATAATAATTTAATTTTCAGATAATAATTCCGGAATAAAGAACTCAAGATCTGCTCTTTCGTACTGAACCGGGTACTCCGTGTCATTGATAAAGATATTGGGTGTAAAATGCACACCATTGCTGCTTACCCATTCTTCATGTCCTTTTAATAGTGCTAGTGCACTCTCCGGGTTTCCAAAATATTTAGAATACTTTTGATACCAGCCACTTTTGTCTTCACTATATCCCTGAACGTTATACCAGCCGCTTAACGCTTCCAGAAATTCTATTTTATTTTCGCTATTGATATAAATATTGGTAAGATTTACATGAACCGTTCTATTATCCAGATCATCCCTGCTAAGGTCTATATCAAAAAAAATAGTGATTCTCAACTCATCTGAATACTTTTTAACCAGCTTTAGAAAAACAGGATAAAATTCTTTACAATGCTTACAAAAGGGATTAGTCACAAAGGTCAAATTCTGGTCTGCATTTTCGTTTCCAAATACAAAAGCACTTGAAAAATCAGTATTGACCAACCGTTTTTGTAAAGACAAATTATTTTTGAAAAACTGATAGTTTCTTCTGAATTTTAAATTTCTTTTAAGTGTATTTTCATCTTTCTGGGCATTTTGATTTTTTATCCTAAAATTCATCAGAACAATGAGCGAACCCAAGCTCCCGATTAAAAACAGAACAGCACTTATGTCCGGTTTCTTACTCGTAAAGGAGATAAGATTGGCAGCCACCAGTTGAATACCTACTAAAGCTATGATTACCATGCAGACAGGACAGTATTTTTTAACAACAAATATCTGATAGTATAATGATAAAACAGCAACGGGTATAAATGCAAATAACCCATACCGATAGGTCTCAAAAAAGAATTCAACATTTTTTATCAGGCCAAGTAAAACAAAACACACGATCTGACTCGTAAAAAACAACAATGAAATCTCAGATAAATCTATTTTGTTAAAAATCTTCCATTTTTTCGAATTAAAAACCAGGTCACAATCCGTATTCAGATAATTGCTTTTACATACTCCAACCGGAATGAATGTTCCTTTACCATGAGTTTTTTTGTAGGCTTCACGGGCAAAGATGAAGCCGATAAGTCCGGTAGCGGCAAAGATCAATTTCAAAATCAGATTGGAGTGATCATATGCGAAAAGAAACAGAAACACCAGCGCTACAATTCCCCAGTTGACATATGTATACTCAAATTTTGATTTTTTGTAAAACTGGTCTTCAGATTTTTCTACAATAAGTATTATATTTTCCCATTCTGAAAAAAAATCGTCCGTTTGCGAACCATTGACTGTTATTTTATTATCTTTATTATTCACCACTGCCAACTCTCCTTTTACTAAGGCCAGGAAATCCTCAGGTAAAAAATCTTTTTCATCATTATCTATTCTGTAACTGTAATTTTCAATATTGAAAAAGTGTAAAGCATCAGAAAATGCCAGAAGACTTGGAAAATCAGGATGCCCTTCCAATTGAAGTTCGAACTCATCCCTATCAATATATATTTTATTATCATCCAGATAATTCATAACAGCTATATAACTTTTATGTGTCATCTCTAATGCATCTTTATTG
Source organism: Chryseobacterium indologenes (assembly GCA_016025055.1). NCBI lineage: Bacteria > Pseudomonadati > Bacteroidota > Flavobacteriia > Flavobacteriales > Weeksellaceae > Chryseobacterium > Chryseobacterium indologenes. The sequence goes on along the minus strand of CP065590.1, from coordinate 2,639,552 downwards.
TTCAAAAAAAATAGCAACAGTTTCCCGTTGCCATTTTAAAAAAGTTTCAGTGATTATCCACAGCAAAAAGTACCATTGCAATAAGAATCTCCATTACCATTATGAGTGTTTGCACAGGCAGCATTAGTGCATCCGCATCCACTAGCCGCAATAAGCCCTCCCTTAATTGTTCTCTGCTCGTCTCTGGACAAGCTTCCCTTCAATTTTTTCAAATCAATTTTTTTCATGATGTTTTTTTTAGAATGATTTTATGTCACTATTGACATTGCCAAAGCTAAAAATAAAAATCAAACAACAGTGAAATAACCAATGCAATTTTATTGTAATTTTCTTGCAGAATAAATGCATATTTTGCACATTTGTAAAAAACATTTAAAATGATGGTTCAAGAAAAACTTAGAAATTTACGTAAACAAAAAGGTATATCCCAAGAAAAAATGGCTAAAATACTATCAACAGATCCATCTAATTATTCCCGCAAAGAACGTGGGGAGGTAAGAATTCATGATGAGGAATGGCAAAAATTGGCTGCAGCTCTTGAAGTTCCGGTTGAAGATATTAAGGAAGAGAAAGAATTGAGAATAGTACACAATGATAATTCGACATTTAATGACAATTCTGGAAACTATTACAATCAACATTTTAATATTCCTAGCTCCTTATTAGAAAACCTACAAGATTACATTGCTATACTAAAAGAGCAAAATGAAATTCTAAAGAAAGAAAACCAAGAATTGAAAATGAAATCAAATAAATAAAAATCTAATTACATATAAAACAATAAACCTCTTGTCAACAACAAGAGGTTTTTATATTTATTTCATTAATCGTTTACTCAATGATTATTTATTTTATCAATTAAAATTAAAAACCTAATTTTGGGAAATTTGAAAATTGATTATATGAAGACTAAACATCCTAAAGGGCTGCCTTTTCTCTTTTTTACAGAAATGTGGGAGCGTTTCGGGTATTACCTGATTCTTGGAATCTTTGTTTTGTATGTTATCGAGCCTGCCGGTATGAAAGGAGGCCTTGGATTACCGGATAAAACCGCCGATGACATTTTCGGGACTTATATTGCATTGACTTATCTTACTCCTTTTATTGGAGGTTTCTTGGCAGACAGGGTTTTAGGATATATAAAATCGATCTATCTGGGTGGTTTTTTAATGGCTGCAGGATATATCGGAATGGGAGTTTTCAAAGATCTACCTTTATTTTATACTTCTTTAGCATTAATTATTATCGGAAATGGTTTCTTTAAGCCTACTATCTCAACCCTTCTGGGAAATCTATATTCTGAAGAACCTTATAAAGCCAACAAAGATTCCGGGTATAATATTTTTTACATGGGAATCAATATCGGAGCGTTTATCTGTAATATTATTGCAGCATTCATGCGTAATAAATTCGGTTGGGGTGAAGCTTTCATTACTGCCGGAGTAGGAATGCTGATCGGTATGGTTATTTTTACCATCGGTAGAAAACATTATCTCCACGCCGCTCAGATGAAGCCGGTACAGGAAGGAGATACTAAGCTTTCAGAGATCCTTATCAAAGTATTTGTTCCCGCTATTGCAGCAGGAGCAATCGGCTGGTTTATTCCGAACAATATTTTTGGAAGTGACAGTACTGACGCTTTTATTTTCGCCTGTATTCCTGTTATTTACTTTTATGCTTCCCTTTATTTCAAGGCTAAACCTGAGGAAAAAGCTTCAATCGGAGCATTGTTGTCTGTCTTTTTGATCAGTATGTTCTTCTGGGCTGTATTCAAACAAAATGGTACTGCACTGACAAGATGGGCAAATTATTACACCGACAGAAGTGTTCCTGCTTCCCTGGAAAAACCATTAGAAGGTATCTATATGGTGGATGGCAAGAGCTATGAAGACAAAGAAACTCCGGTTTACGATAATCAGTTCAGATCTCAGAAGGATGAAAATGGTGATACTAAAAAGAAACAGGCAAAGATGTTTATTTTAAAAATATATCTCCGGAACAACGTGCTGTCTTAGAAAAGAACCCTGAAAATAAAGTATACTTATACAATACAGAACTTTTCCAGTCTATTAATCCATTCTGGGTAATCGCACTGACTCCGGTGATCGTCGGGTTCTGGGCATTGCTGAGAAGAAAAGGAAAAGAGCCTTTAACTCCTACGAAGATTGTTCTGGGGTTATTTATTTCAGGCTTATCATGCCTGGTAATGGTTCTTGCTGTAATGGCCGGAGATAATGGATCGGTAAAAGTTTCTCCTTTATGGCTTGTTGCCAGCTACGGGGTAATTACTATCGGCGAATTATGCCTTTCACCAATGGGACTTTCCTTTGTTTCAAAGCTTTCACCAGCCAGAATTACAGCATTGATGATGGGTGGTTTTTTTCTGGCCAACTCTGTAGGAAACAAACTTTCAGGAATCCTTGCCAGTACGTGGTACAGCTATGAAAACAAGACGAATTATTTTCTTGTAAATTTCGGTTTGTTAATATTTGCTACACTATTAGGCCTTTCTATGTTGAAAAGATTAAATAAAATCATGAAAGAAAAAGGACATTAATCCTTTATATCTATAACAAATATCAAGCTGTGGACCGGTTCCGCAGCTTTTTTATTTAAAAATAAAATTAAAAACTTGCCAAAAACCCAAAATAAACTATATTTGTCAGTCTTAACAAAAATTAACAATAGAAATGGATAATATTGAAGCATTAAGTCCGAAACCGGATGAATTTGTGGAGAATAAGAATTCCAGACATCCAAAGGGATTATGGGTTCTTTTCGGAACGGAAATGTGGGAGCGTTTCAACTTTTATGGAATGAGAGCACTTTTAACGCTCTTTATGGTAAATTCCTTATTAATAAAAGAAGCAGATGCTGCAATCATCTATGGTGGATTTTTAGCTTTATGTTATCTTACTCCGCTTTTGGGAGGATTTATTGCCGATAAATATATCGGAAACAGATTTGCCATTATTGTGGGAGGATCCCTAATGGCCATCGGACAGTTTTTATTATTTATCAGTGCATCTACTTTCTCTGCGGATATCGGAAGTGCTAAACTGATTATGTGGCTGGCTTTATTTGTTATCATCTTTGGTAATGGATTTTTCAAACCGAATATTTCCTCAATGGTGGGAAGTCTATATCCAAAACAGGAAAAATCTAAGCTGGATTCTGCATTCACTATTTTCTATATGGGGATCAACATCGGAGCATTCCTTGGCCAGTTTATCTGTCCTTATGTAGGAGACGTAAAGGATGCTACGACCGGTGTAAGAGATATTTTTGCTTTCAAATGGGGGTTCTTGGCAGCTTCCATTGCGATGGTAATCGGAACAGTTACATTCTTCATTCTTAAAAATAAATATGTAGTAACTCCTGAAGGAAGGCCTATCGGAGGATTACCAAAGAACAATACCACTGCAGATTTTGAAGAAGGAGAATCTCAGACAGCAAAATTTTCGGGTGCTTTCCTGGGAGCTACAATAGCAATTTTTGTTGTTCTCTTCTTTGTATTCAGATATTTATTGGTAGGAGAACTCGGATTCAACTCTGTGGAAATGGGACAGATGATCAAAGGGATTATCTATCCTTTCATCTATGCAGCAGGTATTTCATTAGCTTTCTTAATTATGTCTTCAGCTGAAAACAAGGTAGAAAGACAAAGAATTTGGGTCATTTATATCGTTTCTTTTTTCATCATCTTTTTCTGGGCAGCTTTCGAACAGGCAGGTTCTTCATTAACGTTTATTGCAGATAACCAGACAGACAGAAATATTTTTGGATGGAATATGCCACCATCAATGGTTCAGATATTTAACGGAATTTTTGTAGTTCTACTAGCGGTTCCTTTCAGTTTATGTTGGGATAAGCTTAGAGCAAAAGGAAAAGAGCCGGTATCTCCATTCAAACAAGCGATGGGGCTTGCATTAATTGCTCTTTCTTATTTCATCATTGCACATAATGTAAAAGATCTAGGAAACTCCGGTTTATTGGCAATCAAATGGTTGATGCTTTTATATTTCATCCAGACTTGTGGTGAGCTTTGTTTATCACCAATCGGGCTTTCGCTGGTAGGTAAACTGGCTCCAAAAAGATTTGCTTCATTGCTATATGGTGTTTTCTTTATCTCTAATGCTGCCGGATACGCATTGGCAGGTTCATTAGGAGCACTTATCCCTGCAACAGGTGATAAATTTAAGAAAGCTCAGGAAATCGGAGTTAACTTACAGGATGTTTTAGATAAAAAAATTACTTTAAATGCTGATCAGATTGCAGCATTTGAAAAAGCACAGCTACCGTTACACAACCCTAGTTTTGTGGGATTTGAGATTCATAACTTATTTGAATTCTTCATGGTGTTTGTGGTACTTTGTGGTATTGCTTCAGTAATCTTAGGTCTACTGTCGCCGATCTTAAAGAAAATGATGCACGGTGTCAACTAGCAGCATTAACAAAATATGAATAAAACCTCTGCTAAGTCAGAGGTTTTTTTTATTTTCGTATGATGGAAATTTCCGAAGATTCTTTATTCCAGTCCGTAAAGGAAATTGTTAGGCAATCGCGCGAAAAAGTTTTTCGGATAGCGAATTCTACGCTATTGCTTACCTATTGGCAAATCGGAAAACTGATTGTTGAAAATGAGCAGCAAGGAAAAGAACGTGCGGAATATGGAAAATACACCTTAAAGAATCTTTCACAAAAACTGACTCTGGAGTTTGGAAAAGGTTTTGATTACACAAATCTTTCCAATATGCGTAAGTTTTATACCGCTTTCCCAATTGTTGACACATTGTCTCAACAATTGAGCTGGTCGCACTACCGACTGCTTTCAAGTCAGGATGATAAATCCAAGAGAGAATATTATCTCAATGAAGCTGTACAAAATAACTGGAATGTAAGAGATTTAAAAAGACAGATCAGTTCACTTGCCTACGAAAGAGTTTTAAAACATAAAAAAACTTCAACTGAAAGTATCCACAGTGTTTTAAAAGATCCTTATATTTTTGAATTTCTCGGTTTAAAAGTTGATGAACAGTTTTCAGAAAAAGAAATTGAAACCGCCATCATCGACCATATTCAAAAGTTTTTACTGGAATTTGGAAAAGGATTCGCTTTTGTTGCCAGGCAACAACATATCTCTACTGATACCTCAGACTTTTATATCGATCTGGTTTTTTATAATTACATCCTAAAATGTTTTGTAATCATCGACCTGAAAACTGGCGAACTGTCTCACCAGGACATCGGGCAAATTGATATGTACGTAAGAATGTATGATGATATGAAACGTGGTGAAGGAGATAATCCCACTATCGGAATTTTACTCTGTTCTGAAAAAGATGAAACAATCGTAAAATATTCCGTACTCAATGATAAAAACAATTTATTCGCCAGCAAATACCTGCTGTATCTCCCAAAAGAAGAAGAATTAAAACAACTTATTGATCAGGACAGAATTCGTTTTGAACTGGATCAGGAAAATAAAACCCCTTAACTAAAACTTAATCATATAGCGCTATGAGCTTAACTCTAGAAGAAATACAAGACTTTAAAGGCAAGTATCCAAAACAACTTTGGACCTTATTCACCATTGAAATGTGGGAACGTTTCTGTTTTTATGGAATGCGTGGTGTCCTTACTATTTTTATGGTAGACCAATTAGGATTATTGGAAGACAAAGCCAATTTACAATATGGAGCCATACAGGCTTTCATTTACGCCTTTACTTTCATAGGAGGGATTTTTGCTGATAAAATCTTAGGTTTTAAAAAATCTCTCGTTTTTGGAGGACTTATTATGGCTGTCGGTAATCTGATTATCGCTCTTTCTCCACACGATTTCTTTTATTTCGGAATTACCTGTTCCATTATAGGTACCGGGTTTTTCAAACCGAATATTTCTTCTATGGTAGGCGAACTTTACAAAGAGGATGACCCGAGAAGAGATGCCGGATATGGGCTTTTCTACGCAGGAATCAATATTGGCGGACTTTTAGGAGGCGCTCTCTGTGTTTATCTCGGAAAATACCATTCGTGGTCTTGGTGCTTCCTTGCAGCTGCCATTGTAATGGTTTTAGGCCTTATTACATTTTTTGCTACCAGAAAGACATTAGGTCCTATCGGTGATTCTCCGTTGCAATTTATTCCTAAATCAAAGAGAACATTACGTGAAGTATTGGTCTATATTGGTGCATTATTAAGTATGCCCCTTATTTTTGTCATGGTTAAAAATACAAGCTTTACAGATTATTTCATGTACTTAATCGGTGTAGCGGCTGTAGGCTATTTCATTATAGAAACCTTAAAGCAAACAACTCCTTATCAGAAGAAACTGATCGCTGCCTTTATATTTATTTTCATGTATTTTGTTTTCAATTCTATATATGAACAGAGTGGCGGGTCTTTATCTTTGTTTGCAAAAGATAACCTTGTGCACAATTTGCTGGGATTTGGGATGGATCCAAATGTGATTAACAATAGTGCCAATTCATTTTTTATCATCATCTTCAGCCCTCTTATCGGCTTAGCATGGGTTGGTTTAAACAAAAAGAAACTTGAACCTAATACAATTAACAAGTTCGGAATCGGGTTTTTATTTCTGGCCGCCGGGTTTTTCTTATTCTATAGTTTAAGATATTTTGCAGGAGCAGACGGAAAGTCTTCTCTTAACTTATTTACTTTCACATGGCTTGTCATTACTTTCGGGGAACTTTGTTTAGGTCCGATAGGTATGTCTATTATCACTAAACTATCTCCGAAAAAGATGTTTGGAATGATGATGGGATTATGGTTTTTAGCAAGTGCATTCGGGCAGTTTGCCGCAGGAAAGATCGGAGCCAGTTTCTCTGAATCCAATACAGGTAATACCAATATGAGTAAACTTCTGGCTTATACAGATGGATATAAAACACTGGGTATTTACGCTTTAATTGCCGGAGTGGTATTAATATTGCTTTCATCACTCGTGAAAAAATTAATGCAGGATGTAAAATAAAAAAATAAGTAATTATGCTTATTTTTACGTAAATATCAAATTATGAAGAAAATTCTAAGCATAACACTCTTATTTTTATTAAATTTTACTTTTGCCCAGGTAAAATGGATGACTATAGACGAAGCTTTAAAAGCACAAAAAGTAAGTCCGAAGAAAATCCTTATTGACTTCTATGCAGATTGGTGTGGCCCATGTAAAATAATGGATAAAAAAACGTACGGACATCCCATTATTGCTCAGATCTTAAATGAAAATTATTATCCTGTAAAATTTAATGCAGAAGAAAAAAAATCATTTGAAATCTTTGGAAGAACTTTTTCCAACCATGGTACTGAGCATAAAGGCAGAAATTCATTACATGAATTTACCCAATACATGAATGTAGGAGCTGTTCCAAGCACTGTTTTTTTGGATGAGCACGGAGATCCCATCACCATCCTTCAGGGAGAATTGTCGGCCAAAGAGCTGGAACCCTACCTTGAACTGATCTCAAAAGATGTATTTAAAAAAATCAAAACCCGGGAGCAATGGGAAGATTACCAGAAGAAATTTAAATCCAAAATAAAAGACTAACACTCGAACTTCCGATTACCTTATAAAAAATCAGACTTCCATTTTTTTGAAGTCTTTTTTATTTTCCCGAAATTCGGACCTTTGTTTTTCCATTCAAAAAATACAGGTCCGGAATCGCGGATCTTTAAAAAAAATGACTTTAGAAACCTCCATAGAATATGTAAAAGGAATAGGTCCGGAAAGAGCCAAACTCATAAAAAGTGTGTTGGGCCTATCCACCGTAGAAGATATGTTGAACTTCTACCCTATCCGGTATCTGGATAAAAGCAAAGTCTATAAAATCTCCCAGCTTCACGAGGAAACCAGTGTTGAAATACAGCTGAAAGGAAAAATCACCCAGGTACAGGAAATTCAAACCGGAAAAACCAAGAGACTTTCTGCAAAATTTAATGATGACACCGGTAGCATGGATCTGGTATGGTTCCAGTATTCAAAATGGCTGAAAGAACAGCTTCCCATCAACCGTGAGGTGTATATCTTTGGAAAAATCAATGTTTTTAACCGTCAGTTTTCTATGCCCCACCCGGAGATTGAAGCTGAAGAAAATAAAGAAAGTGATAATCGCCTGAAACCGATTTACCCGAGCTCCGAAAAATTAACCAAAAGAGGATTAAGCCAGAGGTTCTTCCAGAATGCATTAAGAAATATATGCAAAGAAATTCCTAATCTGATTGAAGAAAACTTTCCGGAATACATGGTGAAAACTTTTAAATTCATCTCAAGACAGCATGCCTTTCTGAATGTACATTTCCCAAAGGATATGGAACATTTTGAAAAAGCAGATTTCAGATTAAAGTTTGAAGAGTCCTTCTTTTTTCAGCTCGGATATGGCTTAAAAAAGCTCCATCATAAAACGCAGTCATTGGGTAATCCCTTTCCTATTATAGGAGATCATTTCAATGGTTTTTATGAAAATCATCTGCCCTTTGAACTCACCAATGCGCAAAAAAGAGTCTTAAAGGAAATTCGTATGGATATGAAAAAACCTATCCAGATGAACAGGCTCCTGCAAGGTGATGTGGGTTCCGGGAAAACAATGGTGGCTTTGCTGACAATGCTTATTGCCATGGATAATGGATTTCAAAGCTGCCTTATGGCGCCTACAGAAATCCTTGCGCAGCAGCACTATAATGGCATAAAGGAATTGCTTGAAAATACGGAAGTTAACATTCGCCTTTTAACCGGATCCACAAAGGCAGCAGAAAGAAGAATTATTCATGAAGAACTGGAAAATGGAAGCCTTTCTATTTTAGTGGGAACTCACGCTGTTTTGGAAGATAAGGTTAAGTTTAAAAACCTTGGGCTGGCCATCATTGACGAGCAACACAGGTTTGGTGTGGCACAACGCGCTAAGCTTTGGGCCAAAAACAAAATTCCACCTCATATCCTGGTGATGACGGCTACTCCTATTCCAAGAACTCTGGCAATGAGTTTCTATTCCGACCTTGATGTATCGGTTATTGATGAAATGCCTGTAGGAAGAAAACCCATTATCACTGCTCACAGACGGGAGAAAGACAGATCGTATGTATATAATTTCTGTAAAGATGAAATTAAAAAAGGCAGACAGATTTATTTTGTATATCCACTTATTGAGGAATCCGAGACGTTAGATTACAAGAATCTCATGGAAGGTCTTGAGCATGTCATGGATTATTTTTCAGACTATAATGTAACGATGCTGCACGGGAAAATGAAACCCGATGAAAAAGATGCTGCTATGGCGTATTTTGCTTCAGGGAAAGCTGAAATCATGGTTGCAACAACGGTTATTGAAGTAGGTGTCAATGTACCTAATGCTTCCGTAATGGTTATAGAAAGTTCGGAAAGATTTGGTCTTTCTCAGCTTCATCAGCTCAGGGGCCGTGTAGGAAGAGGTGCAGAGCAGAGCTACTGCATTCTGATGACCTCGGATAAGCTGAGCAAAGAAAGCAGAACCCGTATCCGTACCATGACAGAGACCAATGACGGATTCAAAATCTCTGAAGTTGACATGCAGCTTCGCGGGCCCGGAGATATTCTGGGAACACAACAAAGTGGTGTGGTAGATTTCAAAAGACTGGACCTGGTAAAAGATTCTGCCATTATTAAGACCACGAAAAATACGGTTGAGAAAATACTGGAAGCAGATCCGTTACTGGTAAGGCCAGACAATCTTGTCATGAAAAATTATTATCTCAGAAATTATAAAGGGAAGAATAAGTGGAGTAAGATTTCATAAAAAAACCGCAGAAAAAAATTTCCTGCGGTCCCCTTATAAAACTGTTATTTAGAAGAAATTACTTTTGGTCTTCAAAAAAATTTATTTTAATAGTTTAGGCTTAATATTTTGTGATGTGGTGTGAAAATATGTATCTACTATTTGAATAGGCTCAAAACCATCAACTATTAAAATAAATTATAAAAAACAAAATGAATTATTTTTCCAACTTGCTTATTATAAAAACTAACTGTGTCGAGGTTGAAGATGAGGGAATGAAACGAATAAAAAATATCTCCAACACTCTTAAGTTTTCATGATTGTACCGTTTTGTTTAAAGATCTTCTATGCTTTAAAATTGGAAATGAGTATAATTCATTTTGTTAGCTAACATCGTGATTTATATATTTTTTTGTTTTTAGAAACAATTTCCTTTTCATTCATCCGTATTTTCGTATATGGTTAAATTTGTGTAATTATTTTATGATTACAAATGTCAGAATATTAATTGATATTTTTTTTATATGATTTCAACTATTAGTTATAAAATTTTCACTTTTGTGTGAATAGTATGCATGAAATATAAGTCGATTTTTAACAAAAACCAGAGCTTTTAAATCTTGTATCCATCATATTTTCAGGATAAAATGATCTTTATTCAATCCTGAAGTGTGGTACTGCCAATTGATACTGATAATATCTGAAAGAACTTTCTTTAAACTCTTGAAATCTTCCGGTTTTCTCATGTAAATATTGGTGCCCGCCACAAAAATATCTTCAATCTCATGTTCTGAAATCTGGTCGGAAAATATAACAGTCACCATATTATTGAACTTTGAATGTGATTTAAATTCTGCAATACATTCTATACTATCTATCTCAGGAATTGCATACTGAATAAAAACAATTTCAGGAACCACTGCATCTTCATGATTCAGATACTTCATCATATTTTTTCCGTTGTTGAAGCTTTGAATTTTTATAGATATCTTCTGTTCTTTGAATATATTTTTAAAAAAGGTTAAAGTATTTTCATCGCTATCTGCTACTATTACGTTCAGAAATTCTTTATTCATACTGCATTTTAGGATTTATTACCGTAGTCTGGGCCCTTCTTCTTTTTCCTATGATCTTTTGAAACTGGGAGGGAGTAATCCCTGTGGTATTTTTAAATTGTGTACTCAGGTGAGCGACACTGGAATAGTTCAGCTTATGAGCAATCTCAGTGAGACTCTGCTTATTTCTTATAATGAGAGCTTTCGCATGCTCAATTTTTTGCAGAATAATAAAATTCTCAATAGATGTGTAAGCGACCTCTGAAAACAGATTGGAAAGGTATCCATAGCTGTGATTCAGTTTTTCGGAAATATAAATAGACGCTTTTACAGGAATAATCTCATCTGAAAAAACAAGTTCTACAATAGCATCTTTTATTTTCTGCACCAAAGCCGTTTTTTGGCTTTCAATGATCTCGATCCCATAATCTCCAAGATTTTTCTTAAAAAGATTATGCTGCTCCTGAGTAATGGGTTCGTAAAACTCTACCTCACCGAAGTTCAGTAGCCGGTACTTTAGCCCATGCTCTCTAAGTTTTTCCTCCAATACCTTTTTACAAAGAGCATTGAAGTCAAATTTTACGTACATTTTCATCCTAGTAATAAGTAAGCCAATTTTTTAGTAAATATAATAATTTATTTCAATTGAATGTGAAATAGGATTATATTTTTTAACATATTTTATAGAAAAAAAAACTCCTGTATTCTTGAATACAGGAATTTAAACACTAAGGATGAAAAAAATATACTGATAAAAAGCTCAAAAAGCTCAAAACCAAGCATATGAATGTATTGTATTATAAGTGATTTGGTTCTGAAGCAAAGATGACTTAAAAAAAGAAATCACCCGTTATAGAATTACAGGTGAAAGTTACAAAATTTTAAGTCAATTAATCGTGAATTAGAAATTCCATCAGAAAATCATCCATTACAAAACCGTTTCCAATATCGAAAACACCCTCGTCATAGACCCTGTATCCCTGCGATTCATAGAACTTCCTGGCTACATTATGCTTATTAACATTTAAAATAATTCTGCTGTTTCCGTTTTCAGACACCTGCCCATTTATAAACTGAAGAGCTTCTTTTCCAAAACCTTTTCCCTTACTTTCCGGAGTCAGGTAAATACGGTGCAATTTGGTCGTTTTATCTTCGTAATGATGCTGGTAGCCGATAAAGCCTTCATATGATCCGTTGTTTTCATCAAAAATCAGATAATAATGATAATCAGGATTTTGAAAATGGCTTGCTATTTCCGTTTCAGAATACATTTCGGATAGCATGTATTCCATTTGTTCTGCAGAAAGTATATCCGCATAGGCATTTTCCCAGGAGCGTCGTGCCAGGTCCTGAATTAAAGGAATATTTTCCAGTGTTGCTTGTATTAATTTCATAAGTTGGTATTATTATGATTAAAAAAGTGAAAAGCCGGAGCTTCTCACTTTATGATATTTTGTTTAGTCTTTCTAATTTAAGAATACTGATAAACATTAAAATTACAGTAAAAATTTACCAGAAACAAATCATTGACTAAATATTTGCCATTTCTGCTTTAATTTTCGCGTATAGCCCTTCCGAAGCAGGAACCAACGGAAGTCTAAGATAATTTTTAATAATACCTTTTTCAGCCAATACGACTTTAATACCGCAAGGGTTTCCTTCTGCAAAAATTAAACGGGTAATTTCTACCAGTTTATTATGAATTTCGTAAGCTTCTTTCACCTTTCCCTCAAAAGCCAGCTGCACCATCGTAGAAAACTCCTTCGGATATCCTTGTCCGATCACGGAAATCACACCATCACCTCCTGCTAACGTCACAGGAAGAGTATATTCATCATCTCCTGATACAAGAGAGAATCCTTCAGGCTTCTTTCTCAAGATATCAAAATACTGCAGAATATTGGGTGAAGCTTCCTTGATCATGAATAAATTCGGGAATTCTTTTGCAAGACGTATCGTTGTATCTGCTTCAACATTCTGCCCTGTTCTTGACGGAACATTATAGATAATAATATTCTTCCCTGTGGATGCTAAAGCTTTATAATGCTGATAAAGACCTTCCTGATTAGGTTTATTGTAGTAAGGTGATACAGAAAGCACTGCTTCAAATGCAGAAAGATCCGCTTCTTCGATCTGTTTCTTGACTTCAAGGGTATTGTTTCCGCCAATTCCCAATACAAGAGGAAGACGTTTATTATTCACCTTAATGATATGCTCAATTACCTGTTTCTTTTCATCATCAGAAAGCGTTGCGGCTTCTGCCGTAGTTCCCAATACTACCAAATAATTGGTACCGTTGTCGATATTATATTCAACAAGCTTTGTTAAACTATCGAAATCAACGGATAAATCTTCATTAAAGGGTGTCACCAATGCAACACCTACTCCTTTTAAAATGCTCATCTGTTCGAATTATTTTTGCCAAATTTAATCATTTACGTCAAGAATTTGTTATAAATAATAATGTTTTATTATACATATAGTTATATTTGCATATACTAAAAGATATTATGAAAAATAAATTCTTGTTACTAGGAATTGCTCTGGCATCTCTTACAGCATGCAAAACGGCCTCTACGCCGCAACTTGCGAATGTAAAGACCCAGAAAAATATTTCTATTAATAATGAACTAAAGAATGATGAGGAATTTGTAAAGTTTATCGAACCCTACAAGCAAAAACTGGACAGAGAGATGAATCAAAAAATCTCCCATACCAATGTTGATCTTACAAAACAGGGTGATAACAGCAATCTGGGTAATCTTTTAGCAGACTATACCCTTGAAGGAGGCGATCAGTGGGCAAAAACTCATCTCAAGCAAAATGTAGATGCAGCGTTGATCAATATCGGAGGTATTCGTACCACGATTGGAAAAGGTGACATTATGCTGAAAAATGTTTTTGAGGTAATGCCTTTTGAAAATGAACTGATCATTGTCAAGATGAACGGAGCAGATTTACCGGGACTTTTTGAATATTATGCAAAAACACAGGTAAACAACCCTGTTTCTCACCTTTATATTGAAACAAAAAACGGACAATTATCCCAATCTTTAATTAACGGAAAAGTAGTTGACCCCAACAAAGACTACTATATTGCCACTTCAGACTATCTTGCTCTGGGTGGTGATAATATGAAGTTTTTCTCAAAAGGAGAAGCAATCCCAACGGGAGTTAAACTCAGAGATTTATATATTGAATGTTTCAAAAAAATCCTGAAATTGTTCCTGCTACAGACGTTCGTTTAAATTTTATTGGTAAAAAGTAATGGATAGAAAAAGTTTTTTAAAAGCAATAGGTGGTGGATCTTTGGCAATAGCTCTGGCTCCGAATATGATGATGGCGGAAGAATTCAAAGTTCTTGACTTAAAATCTGCCCATAAACTGACGATCCTTCATACCAACGATCAGCATAGCAGGATAGAACCTTTTGATGCCAGCTATATTAAAAATCCCAACCAGGGAGGTTTTGCCAGAAGGGCAAGCCTAATTCAGCAAATCAGAAATCAGGAGAGCAATGTATTGCTCCTTGATTCAGGAGATATTTTCCAGGGCACCCCTTACTTCAACTTTTTTGGAGGAGAACTGGAATTCAAATTAATGTCGATGATGAAGTATGATGCATCTACGATGGGAAATCACGATTTTGATAACGGATTGGAGGGATTTCTGAAAGTTCTTCCCAATGCAAAATTTCCTTTTATCTGTTCCAATTATGATTTTAAGAATACCATTCTGGACGGGAAAACTTCTCCTTACAAGATTTTTAATAAAAACGGTATCAAAGTAGGAATTTTCGGACTGGGAATTCAGCTGGATGGTCTCGTAGGCAAGAAGCAATATGGAGAAACAGTATATTCAAACCCTATTGATGTAGCCCAGCACTATTCCAACTTCCTGAAAAACGAAGAAAAATGTGATCTTGTGATCTGCCTTTCACATATCGGTTATGATTACAAGGAAGAACCTGATAAGATCAGTGATAAAATTTTGGCTGCCAATACAGAGAATATTGATATCATCTTAGGCGGTCACACCCATACCTTTCTACCGGAACCTCAAACTTTCACCAACAGACAGGGGAAAAATGTTCTTGTCAATCAAGTGGGATGGGCAGGCCTTCTTTTAGGCAGGATAGATTTTTATTTTGATACAAACAAAAATGTAAAACATATCTCCTGGAACAACCAGGCAATAGACAGCAGTATAATCGCATAATATGAAAAAACTTTATATAATTTCTCTTGGTATTTTAGCCGCTCTGCAACTTACAAAAGCGCAGGTGATTTCCTCAAAAAAGTGGGCAGATCTTTTTTCCTACAACAATGTCATTGCTATGAAAGAAGACAATGGAAAAATAATTGCCGCAACAGAAAGTGGAATATTCTATTATACTATATCTACAGGAGAAATTACGAAGTTATCTAAAGCGAACGGCCTTCACAATATCGGAATCACTGCTTTTGATTATAATCCGCAGACCAAAACAGCTCTTATAGGCTATGATAATGGTTCCATGGACGTTATTACACCACAGGAAATCAAATATATCGTTGATATTCCTATTGCTACCGGTTACAACGGAAGTAAAAAAATCAATCATATTTCGATTACCGGAGATCAGGCTGTAATTTCTGTCGGTTATGGTCTTTCATTATTTAATTTGAAAAAGAAAGAATTCGGAGATTCTGCTTTTTTCATTCAATCCGGTGTTTATCAGGCCAGCAATGAAGCAGTAATATTTGGAAATAAAGTGTATACAGTTACAAATTCAGGATTAAAAAGCCATGAAATGAATACGACCTTCCCCGTATACACCACATGGACTACAGAAATTCCGGGTGCATTCAAGCATATAGATTCTGAATCTGATATTGTTTTTTCAAATGCTACTACTGCATATCTTTATAATAATGGTACTCCTACTCAACTTCCAACAAGTTTTAGCGATATCAAGGATGTGGTCATCACTCCCAACAATATTGTAGTTACCGACAACAGGATTTACACATACGGCACCAATGGCGTTTCTTTAAATGCCGTCAGTCTCGGTGAGGAATGTAATACGGCACTGATGGCGGGTGGAAAAGTATTCGGAGGAACTGTACTTTCCGGAATAAAAGATGAGGGAAATACTACCTACAAACCATCAGGACCATTTTATAATTATGCATACAAAATAAACCTGTATGACAACAACCAGATTCTTGTCTCTACAGGAGCAAGAGCAGAAACATATAACTATCCTGTTGTTATTCCTAAAAAACCAGGATTTTATTATTTCAATGGTACAGAATGGATCTACTCATCGTTTTTCATCAATAATACAAGGAGCATTAACGTATTGGATGCCATACTCAACCCTCTCAACAATAATGAAGTGTTTTTCACCAATTATGCTATGCAGGATCAGGGGGTTTACAGAATGAAATACAACGCTACCAATAAAGATTTTGAGTTGGTAAAATATTATGACTTGGGAGCTCAACCTTATTTAAGACGCGGAACAGGTCTTGCAACTGATCCACAAAATAATATTTTCGCCTCTATCGGATTTGATAACGATGGAAATCCGGCGATAGGAATATATGACAAGGCTACGGATGATTTCGTTTTAAAAAAGATTGTTTTCACAAGTACAGGTGTACAAAAACCCATATTCTACGAGAATATGCTATGGATTCCTCTACCCAGGACGAATAACTTTTGGGTATACGACTATAAAAACGCAGCTAATCTTTCCGATGATTCGGACTATATTCTTAGTGAGCCCAACGGTCTCCCGAGCAGTTCTGCCGGATCACTATCTGTTGCTTTTGACAAATCCGGGGATGCATGGATCGGTACCGACAGCGGCTTAAGGGTAATGTCTAATGCAGCATCAGAAATCAGATCTTCTAAACCCAAAATGGAAGCTGTGGTCATCGAGCAAAATGGTATTCCTGAAGAATTATTCAAAGACTCTCATATCCTCCAGATTGAAGTAGACGGTGGTGATTACAAATGGGTATCTGTCGACGGAGGCGGTGTTTATTATCTATCTTCTGACGGCCAGAAAACCATTAAGCATTTCACTAAAGAAAACTCCCCACTTCCAACCAACAGTGTGACAGACATTAAAGTAGATAAAAAAACAGGAAAAGTATATTTTGCAACCTATAGCGGAATTGTGACCTATCAGGGAGATGTATCTGATGTGACGTCTAATTTTGGCGACGTAATGGTATATCCTAACCCCGTTGTATATTCTAATTTCAAAGGAAAAGTTACTATTAAGGGTCTTGCTGAAAAGACCAATATACGGATTGTAGATGCTGCAGGAAATGTAGTGCATTCAGCTGTAGCAAGAGGAGGCTATTACGAATGGGATCTTAATAATCAGAAAGGAAACAGAGTGGCCTCTGGAATTTACTTTGTTCTGATGACTAATGAAGATGGATCTGATAAAGCTACAGCTAAAATAGGAGTGGTCAATTAATGAATTCGCAAAACGGTTTTTTACTTTCATTTATTAAATATGGGGAAAATGATGCTGTACTGCATTGTTTTACTGAGGAAGAGGGTTTTCAGAGCTATTTTTTAAAAGGAATTTATTCCAAAAAAAATAAAAAGAAAGCCCTGCTGCAACCGCTGAATGAACTCTGTTTTTCTGTATCCGTAGCAAGAGGCAACGGTATATCGTCCGTATCAAAATTTGAACTGGTAAAAAATAATGACATGTATACCGACATAAAAACCAATACAGTCATTTTTTTCATTTCAGATTTTTGAATCAGATTCTTAAATATGAAAATAAAAACCTCAGTATTTATTCCGGAATTGACAGGTTTATCAGCGAATTGACAAACAAGAATTACCAGGCTCATTTACTTTTTCTGGTCGCTGTTTTAAAAATCCAGGGAGTTGCGCCTTTATTGGCTGACGGACATTTTTTAGATCCTGAAACCGGAACTTTTTCACCTTATCCGTCTCATCAGTTATTCAGCGAAGAAGTTTCAATGCTATGGAAACAAGCACTCAGCAGCGATAACTTATATGCCACAAAAATTCATAGTCGGTTAAGAAAAGACTTTTTGGATAGCCTTCTGGTGTATTACCATTACCATATCACTGATTTTAAAACACCAGCCTCACTGGAAATTATACAGCAGATTTTTGATTAAAACATGATAAAACAGTGAATGTTGGAAGCGATGGATCACTTCTTTTCACCGGTATCTTCCGGCATTTCAGTCTCTGATTCTGCAATTTCTTTTTGGGAAAATCTAGGCTGCAGAATTTTTGCAATAAGCCCCGTCCAGCCCGTCTGATGCGACGCTCCTACCCCACGTCCGTTGTCCCCGTGAAAATATTCATAAAACAATAGATAATCTTTAAAGTCCGGGTCTGTCTGAAATCTTTCATACTGACCATGAACAGGCCGCTTGCCCTCTGCATCCTGTAAGAAAATTTTAGAAAGCCTTTTGTTTAATGAGTTGGCAATCTGATCTAAATTGGAATAGTTTCCACTTCCGGTGGGATATTCCACCAAAAAATCAGGACTATAATAAAAGAAAAAACGTTGCAGGCTTTCAATGATTAAAAAATTAATAGGAAACCAGATAGGACCGCGCCAATTGCTGTTGCCTCCGAAAAGACCGCTATCACTTTCTGCAGGAGTATATTTTACCGTATAATTTGTTTCATTAAGATTTAAAGTATACGGATTTTTCTCATATTCTTTAGAAAGAGCTCTGACACCATAATCGCTTAAAAATTCATCGGGATTCAGCATTCTGCTTAACAACCTTTTCAAACGATGTCCCCGCAACAGAGACAAAAGGTGTTTGGAATCCTGTCCTTTCACTTCCCATCTTGAAACAAGGGACGCCAGTTCCGGCTTATTCTCGAGCACCCATTTCATTCTTTTCTTAAAATTGGGGAGATTCTCGATCATCTCATCATCGATCACCTCAACGGCAAACATCGGAATAAGGCCTACGATTGTTCGCATCCTTAAGTACATATGAGTACCGTCACTGGAGGTAATAGCATCATAAAAGAACTCATCTTCATCATCCCAGAGGCTGAATTTTTCATCCCCCATATTATCCAGTGAATGGGCAATAGAAAGAAAATGCTCAAAGAACTTCATCGCCATTTCTTCATATACATTGTTGTACAAAGCCAGTTCCAAAGCTATCCTCATCATATTCAGCGCAAACATGGCCATCCAGCTTGTTCCGTCGGACTGTTCCAGTTGCTCACCATTGGGAAGCGTAGCGTTTCTGTCAAAGACACCGATATTATCAAGCCCCAGGAATCCGCCTTCGAAGATATTATTGCCGTTGACATCTTTTTTATTGACCCACCAGGTAAAATTCATCAGCAGCTTCTGAAAAGCACTTTCTAAAAACTCCAGATCCGGCTTATCTCTTAAATATTCATCAATTTTGAATACCCTGAAAACGGCCCAGGCATGCACCGGAGGATTAACATCGCTTAAATCCCATTCGTAAGCAGGGAGCTGGCCGTTAGGATGCATATACCATTCAAACAGAAACAGTTTCAACTGATGCTTGGCAAAATCCGGGTCTATCAATGAGAAACTGATGGTATGAAATGCCAGATCCCATGTGGCATACCAGGGATATTCCCACTTATCAGGCATCGAAATAATATGTTCGTTATTCAGGTGCTTCCAGTCATAATTCCTTATTTTTTCACGGGATTTTGGGGGTGGCATTTGAGAAGGATCTCCTTTCAGCCACTTTTCAACATTATAATGATAAAACATTTTATTCCACAGCATACCGGCAAATGCCTGCCGCTGTACAAGCTTCTCATCATCTGATTTTATCCCTTTCTGAATCTCCGCATAAAATTCGTCGGCCTCTCTGGTTCTTTCATCAAAAACAGTAGTAAAATCACTGAAAGGATCTCTTATATCTTTATCGGTAATCCTGAATTCAAATGTCTTTGACTCATTACCATTAAAATCTTCATCAATAAAGAATGCGGCTTTGGTCCCGGTGTTTTCCGGATTAACGGTTGCAGAGTTTCCTGTAAGAATAAATTGATTGATACCGTCTTTACAATATTCATTTACATTAGCAGACTGATACAATCTGTGGTTATTCGTTTCATTGTTACAGAACAGCGTTTTTAAAGATTGTTTTGCATACAGATTTTTTATTTCGAGATCTTTACAATTTACTTTAATACGTCGCGCCTCTCCTCCGGAAAGCTGTGGCTGATAATCATCGTAGCCCCAGTTCCATGTATTTCTGAACCAAATAGTAGGTAACAGAACCAGAGAAGCTTCATTTTCAGATTTATTAACAACCGTTATCCTCACTAAAATGTCATTCTGACTTTCTTTGGCATATTCAATAAAAATATCAAAATATTCATTGTGATCAAAAATGCCTGTGTCAATAAGTTCGTATTCCGGTTCCTCTTTGCTCCTTCTGCCGTTGGTTGTTATCAGATCTTCGTAAGGAAAAGAGTTTTGAGGGTATTTATACAACATCTTCATGTAAGAGTGCGTGGGAGTGGAATCCAGATAATAAAAATATTCTTTCACATCTTCTCCATGATTTCCTTGTCCGTTGGTAAGGCCAAAGAATCGCTCTTTCACCATTTTATCTTTTTTATTCCAGAATCCTACCGAAAATACTAGCTTTTGAAGGTCATCACAGATTCCGCATATTCCTTCCTCACCCCATCGGTATGTTTTGGCTTCAGCCGTATCATGATTGGTGTAATTCCAGGCATCTCCGTTTTCACTATAATCTTCACGTACAAGGCCCCATTCACGGTTACTTACGTAAGGGCCCCACTTCTTCCATGAAACATCTGAAATTCTTTCTTTTTCTGACATAAACGATAATTATGAGTAATGAGTAATAGGTAATGAGTGCTGTATTGAACAAAACCTCCGGACTGACAAAGTTTTCAAATGGTAAGATTTAAATTTTAAACGACAAACACGATACTGTGAATATCAGGACTATCCTCCGGTTGAAAAGCTTTCAAAAGTGGTCATTCCTCCATCCACAAAAATGCTGGTACCTGTAATATAATCCGCAAGATCACTGGCTAAGAATGCTGCAAGGTTACCGATATCCTGTGGTTGTCCGATCCTGTTATAAGGAATAAGGTTGAGAAGTGAATTCAGTGCCTGAGGTGTGCTCCACGCATCTTTATTAATCGGGGTTTGAATGGCACCCGGACAAATAGAATTAACCCGGATTTTGTCTGCACCATATTCCTGAGCCAGAGTCTGCATAAGCATCCTGATCGCTCCTTTGCTGGCAGCATAATTCGCATGCCCAGCCCATGGTATAATCTCATGAACAGAACTGATATGAATAATTTTTCCGCAGGCTACAGACCTTGAAGGATCAATTCCCCGGCGTAAAAATTCTTTGATCGCTTCTCTGGCACATAAAAACTGACCTGTAAGATTGATCCCAATGACAGTATTCCATTGGTCTAAAGTCATTTCTGTGAACTTTGCATCTTTCTGCACTCCGGCGTTGTTGATCAAAATATCTACTGTCCCGAATTGTAAAACGATGTCCTGAAACATTTTAACAACCTGATCTTCCTTAGAAACATCACATTGATAGGTTGTTCCACTTCCGCCGGCATCAGTGATTTCTTTCAATACAGCTTTTGCTTCTTCTACAGATCTTTCAGAAGAATGGTTGACAATGACTATTGCTCCTGCTGCGGCTAATGATTTTGCAATTCCGGAACCTATTCCGCTGGAGGCTCCTGTAACTACAGCAACCTGGTTATGAAGTGATACTTCCATATTTTGAATTTGATGTTACTCAAAGTTAGGGAAAGAAATCAGCAGTAAAGAAATTATGGTTTTAAAATTTTATTAAAGTTTTTTATACATCAGATATTGCGGTCCGCTCCGCCCTATTCTGGTCTTGCCCTCATCAACGTATCCGACACTGAGATAGATATGGTATGCCGCTTCATTTTTCTGGTTGACTGCCAGTACAATTTCGTTGCAGTTTCTGAAATTATCTCTTACAAAGCCGTCAACTTTCAGCATGGCAGCTTTTCCAATTCCTTTGCCCTGCATTTCAGGGTTTACAGATAATGATCGTACCAAAACAGAACTTTCATTATCTGTCAGTTCAAATTTATCTTCACCAAAATCAAGCACAAAAAATCCTACAGGTTTTTCATCTTCGGTGATGGTCACAGCAAATCCCTTATGATCTTCCCTTAGTTCGAGATTGTGCAATGCCTGTTCAACGTTTGCCGTAAAGCGAGACTGGTTTTCATCCAGAGCATAGTTGAGTTCAGAAAGATCTCCTTTAGTAAAAAATCGTAGCTGTATCATGATTAGTGATGGTAAATATCCTGATACATAACACCGGCCCTTATTTCTACGGGAAGTTTATTCTCATCAGGAACGATCGGACAGTTGTAGTCATAAGCGTTGTAAGCACAAAACGGCTGATAGGACTGGTTAAAATCCAACAAAATTGTATTTCCTTTCGGAATCTTCAGGTCCATATATTTTCCTCCACCATATGTTTCTTTTTCATTGGTAGCATCCCTGAAAGGCAGGAAAAGATCATTTTTATATTTTTCTTGCCTGATCAGATCCAGGCTTTGGTATAAAGTAACCGTGTATGATTTACCATCCAGCTTAAAGGTAGCTTTTCCATATTCCCGGTACGATTTTGTTTTTCCTGAAGAAGTTGGCAGGTCAAAAGGTTTCGGATCTTTTGTTTTCACAAATTTTGCGGTGATTCTGTATTTTAAATCAAAAGGAAAGAATGGATGTTCTTTAAAGTTTTTAAAATTATCCCCGCGTAATGGTGTTGTTTTAGGATTCAGGTATTCTTCGTTGAGATCATCCTGAAATTTCTTCACATCCATGACTTCCTGAGAAACGATCCGTTGTGAAAAAAAACATAATGGAACGAGTAAAAAAATCAATATATATTTTTTCATGAATCTAAAATTATAAAGTAAAACTATGAATTTTTCACGGGACAGCAGCGTTAAATTTGTAATAAAAAATGATAATCTGTTGTAAATAAAATATTCTTCAACATCATTAGCATACTTTTTGAAAAACAAGATTCATGGACAGAAAAGGATTTATTAAGACGAGTGTACTAGCCTTATCAGGTTTTTATTTTCTTTATTCCGATGTATTGAAAGCAGTACAACCTAGAATCGCTAAACAGGAAAAAACAATAGAAGCTCCTATCATTATTATCGGGAGCGGATATGGTGGTGCTGTTTCTGCCCTTCGTTTGTGCGAAGCCGGAAAAAAAGTCATTCTTCTTGAGATGGGTCTTCACTGGGAAAAGTCCGGAATTCCTTATTCCAATTTACTGAAACCGGGCAAAAGCTCGGCTTGGTTAAAGAAAAAAACAATTGCTCCTTTTATGAATATTTTTTCTTTAACTCCTTTCACCGGAACCTTGGACCGGCTGGAATTTGAAAACATTAACATCTGGGTAGGACGGGGTGTTGGCGGAGGCTCACTGGTAAACGGTGGAATGGCTGTTACTCCTAAAGAAAGTTACTTCAAAGAAATTTTCCCTGATCTTGATTCCGGAAAGTTTTACAGTCATTATTTTCCGTTAGTACGGGAAGAACTTAAAGTCAATGTCATTGATGAGCAGTTTGTAAAGGATTGTCCTTATTACAAATTCACAAGAGTAGGTGAAGCGGAAGCACATAAAGCAGGTTTTAGGACGATAAGAGTGCCTAATGTATATGATTTTAAGTACATGGAAAAAGAATTCCGGAATGAAGTTCCCCGCTCGGCTCTCAATACAGAAGTCATCTATGGAAACAACTACGGCAAAAACAGTTTAGACAAAACATACTTAAAAAAGGCACTGGCAACCGGTAATCTTGAGATCCTTGATCTTCATCGTGTAGAACATATTCAACTCAATGATGATAAAAGCTACTCCGTCAGCACGGAGCAGATTGGCACTTCCGGAAATATACTTGCCAGTAAAACATTCAATTGTAAAAAATTAATTCTTTCTGCCGGAACAATGGGAACTTTACAGCTTCTCCTGAAATCAAATGCTATTCATACCTTTCCTATCAATGAAAAAGTAGGAAAAAGCTGGGGGAATAACGGCAATTTCATGACCGGAAGAAATTGGGTACATCCTTTATCAGGAGGAACCGGCTCAAAGCAATCAACGATTCCTGTTGGAGGAATTGATAACTGGGATGATTCTGAACATCCGTTTTTCACTGAAATAGCTCCTCTCCCAATGGGTATGGATGTTGCAACCGCTTTATATTTACTGATCAACAGGGTTGACAAAAAAGGTGAAGTGACATTTGATAAGGCAAAGCAGGCTTTACAACTTGACTGGAACCAAAATCATACTGTGAAAATGCGGGAAAATGCTAAATATTTTGTCAGAAAAATGAATAAAGCCAATGGAGGCACCCGAAGTCATTTTTTGTTCAATAATGGTTTCGGAGCTGATATTTGTTACCATCCACTCGGTGGTTGTGTACTCGGGGAAGCCACTGATCAATATGGTAAATTAAAGGGTCACGAAAATCTTTATGTTCTGGATGGATCACTTATTCCCGGAACGATCGGTGTAAATCCTTTTGTAACTATTACTGCCATCGCCGAATATTGTATTGAAAATCTGATTCAGCACAATGAGTTTGCTTAAAACGATATTTCCCGTACTTCAGCCAGATAATTCCGGATATCATTTTCGAGTGTAACCGGGTAGGTGAAATTGAGTTGATAAGCCAAAGCAGTTCCCAGTTCATGAACCAGGTCAGCAAAAGCGAATAAAGCAGCCCAGTTTTCTTCAATGTTACTGCCTGAGAAGGTTAGTTCAACCTTATTCCACAATTCCTGTGAAAGATATTTTTTAAAGAGTCTGCCATGTTTATTGGTGGTAATGTTATTCCAGTCATGGGAAGAGGCAATATACCATTCTATCAAGGGAACCAGGTAATCTGTCCTCAGGATATTTTCGGACATAAATTTGGCATAAAAAATATCTCCACGCTTAAGGCATTTGGCAACGTAAGTGGTGTCCCACCAAAAATCATTAAGCAGTTGTCTGAACTCTTTTTCTTCAGGCTGATGAATCATGATCGACCGGTAGCTTGGAGGTTTCATCTCTGTGGTCAATCCATCTTTATCAACCAGCACCCTGTAGCCCAAATCCCAGTCGTCGGGAAGTTTTTCAGCTTTAATTTCAGCAATAAAGTCTGAAAGCTGATACAATTTAAAATCAACCTTCACATGATCTTTATACAAAACCATTTTCATCGCATGTTTTCCCTCAAAAACTTCGTCACCTTCCTCAACCATTGAAATTGGCTGGCCGAATAGACTGATCCACTGATGATCATCTTCATAGGGTTTCCTGCTTTCAAAAACAAGTTCAACGTCCAGATCGCTGAAATCATCTACCGGTGCATAAGGATTCACTAAAGAACTCGTCAGCAGAACGACACGAACATCCCGGTTGTCGGTTGCCCATTGAATGATTTGTTCAAGCTTATCTTCTCTTATTTTCATGTTAATAGGATTCTGAGATTTTCACACGATACACATCTGTTGAATTCCTTTTAATTGATTCTACAAAAAATCCGCCTTCTTCAGGAATGACTTCTTTTAAATCAAAGCTTTTGCAATCTTTAGGAAGACCTGAAAATATTAAGGTAAACCAGAAATCCTTCATAAAGGGAACAGGCGTCCAATAAGGGGAAATAGAAATATTTTCAGCATGAATCAGCTTACTTCTATGTTCAGACTGGTTATCAAAAAGATAAGTGGAATGCCAGATTCTAATGAGATTGCCTAAAAATGGTGAGGCCGGAAAACAACAATGAACAATAACCTGCTTTTCCTCTTCTACTTTTGTCTGAAGAGATTCAAGAAGCTCTTTTGCAATGACCGGTTTTACAACTATTTCTTCCACTTTTATAAGTATGAATAACGGGCAATTGATACTATTTGTACCTATTGCCCATTATTGATGTTAGTATTCTAATTCTAATTTTTCTTTTGTATAATTTCTTAATTCCTCTGTAAGCTCAGGATGTTCTGCCAGCTTTTTCCCATAAGAAGGTACCATTTCAAGGAGTTTGCTGTTCCATTCCCCGTTAAGTTTCTCAGGGAAACACTTTTCAATAACGGTCAGCATGGCATGTACCGCAGTGGAAGCCCCGGGTGAAGCCCCTAACAGTGACGCTGATAGTACCCTTTTTGTTAACTACCACCTCTGTTCCAAATTCAAGTTTTCCTCCTAATTTATCATCTTTCTTAATGATCTGAACCCTCTGTCCTGCTACTTTCAATTCCCAGTCTTCTTCTTTGGCATCTTTGATAAACTCTCTCAAATGCTGTATTCTCTGAGATTTTGTCATCGCTACCTGCTGAATAAGGTATTTTGTTAAAGGAAGATTATGCCACCATGCCCCAAAAAGCGATCTTAAATTTTTAGTATTTACACTTTCTGGCAGATCCAGGTAGCTTCCTTCTTTTAAAAATTTTGTTGAAAACCCTGCAAAAGGACCAAACAGAAGAGCTTTTTTACCATCGATGATTCTAAGGTCAAGGTGAGGTACAGACATAGGCGGGGCATCTACCGTTGCTTGTGTATATACTTTAGCCTGATGCTTTTCTACCAATTCCTGATTGTGCGTTACCAACCATTGTCCGGAAACCGGGAAACCGCCATATCCTTCACTTTCTTTGATATCTGAACTATCCAGTAATGGAAGCGCATATCCTCCAGCCCCGATAAATACAAAGTCGGCTACTACTTCCTGCTTATGATTGTGGATTCTGTCTTTTACCTTCATCTCCCACTTTCCGTCTTCGCGAGGATCAATATCTTTCACTTCATGGTAAAGGAAAACTTCTACATTAGAATCTTCAAGCAAATGTCTTCCCATCTTTCGGGTCAATGTTCCAAAGTTCACATCCGTTCCCATATCCATCTTGGTGGCTGCCATCACTTCAGATTTATTTCTTTTGCTCATCACCAAAGGAATCCATTCTTTCAGTTTCTCATGATCTGTAGAAAATTCCATTCCGGAGAAAAGTACAGATTCAGACATTTTATCGTGGCGCCTTTTAAGGTAATCTGCATCTTTTTCACCAAATACCAGACTCATGTGCGGACAGGAATTGATAAAATCTTTGGGTTCCTGGATGTATCCTTTGCTTACCAGATACGCCCAGAATTGTTTTGAAATTTCAAATTGTTCGGCTATACTCTCCGCTTTCTTAATATCAATGGATCCGTCTTCTTTTTCAGGGGTATAATTTAGCTCACAAAAAGCCGAATGGCCAGTTCCTGCGTTGTTCCATGCTGCTGTACTTTCCTTGGCAAATCTTCCGAGTCTTTCGAAGATGGCAATTTCAAGATGGGGATCAAACTCATGAAGCAGCGTTGCTAAAGTGGCGCTCATAATTCCGCCGCCTATCAGTACAACGTCATATTTAGGTTTCGGTGTTCTGCTTGTAAGCGATTGTGACATAATTTTAAATTTTACTTCAAATTTCGGGAAAAGTTTTAAAAACAGAAACGCGTTTAACGATTTTAACACGTTATTTTTTGAAGTAAAACGACTTCTTACATACACAACAAAATGCAATGGAAAGTTTCAATATAGTTTCATTGAAATGATTCATAAAGACAATGACAAGAAGTCTTATTTGAAATAAAAAAATACCACATTTTCAAAGTATTTAATTCACTAATGAAGGGGTTGCATAAAGGGTAAAATTTTATAAAAACTTAAGTTTATTTAAGTTCACGATATAAAATACTTCAACCATAATACTTTACGCCAGTACTTTTTTTCAATAAAAGGTGATAAAACATTAATAAATATTGATTAAAAATCACATTTTATTGATAAATAATCACATTTATCGATAAAAATCTATTTAAAAAATACAAAAAGAATGTTTTTTATATGTATCTTTCAATAAATAAATACCATATTCCAGTGTATTTAAATTAAAATTATTTCGTAAAACATTACAAGGATGAAAATTGTTAACTTCGTGTGTACGTTTTTCGCAACAGTGGCATTTGCCCAAAGCGGAAGTGTAGGAATCAATACGTCCAAACCGGACCCCAGTGCAATTCTGCATATCGAAAATTTCAATGGAGTTCCAGCTACTGCCACTGCTACCATATCAGGAGGAGCAGTAACAGGGATTACCATTACCAATGGAGGAAGTGGATACACCACTGTCCCTACGGTCAA
The DNA here is from genome assembly GCA_016025055.1 of Chryseobacterium indologenes. Lineage (NCBI taxonomy): Bacteria > Pseudomonadati > Bacteroidota > Flavobacteriia > Flavobacteriales > Weeksellaceae > Chryseobacterium > Chryseobacterium indologenes. Next base: position 2,611,472 of record CP065590.1, on the reverse strand, counting down.
CTTCTATGGAGGAGGATCCGTTGTAAACGGTGGCAACAAAGCACGTGCTACAGCTATACTTTCCAATGGTGTGATTACGGGTGTAACGATCAACAATGGAGGAAGCGGCTACAGTACAGCTCCTGCCGTTGTGATATCGGGAGGAAATAAAGGAATGTTATTTCCCAATCTGAATATTGCCAACCTAAGCAGCACTACCAGTCCTGTGGCATCTCCTGCCAATGGTCTTATTGCATATAATGGAGGTAGTAACAGCAACAATAAAACACTGCATACTTTCAACAGTACAACCAATCAATGGCAAAGTAACATTGATGCAGAAAATACACCTAAAGTTGCTTACCTCGATTTTACGGGATCACTATCTGCATTAGACAATGCAGTCGCGGGTGCAAACACTCAGCTTTTAGTAAATCCCCCTGCAATTTCCGGAGTATCCAACATCAATGGTTTCAAAGTTGTCCAGAACCCAAATTCGGGAGGCTATTCACTGGTTCTTCCGCAAGGAAATTACCTGGTGGAAGTAAACCTGAATCTCAATTCTCCTCAGGAGAATCCGGCCGGCCAGGGAGGAACTGCACCTTTGTCAGGCAGCACCTATTATCTGATGGGATATTTCATCGATTTTACGAATGATACGTACAACAATACGACCAATACATTCACCGGAGGTGCCAACACCAGAAAAGAAGTTCCTATAGTTTCAAAAGTGAATACAAACCATCTGGCAACCTGGTCTTATTATTACAGTGTTCCGAGTAATGCTGATGGTAATATCATCGGAGGATTGAGGTTGAGATTAGGAAGAATGCAAAACAGCACCTTTTATGACCTGGTCAATGTCATTGCTAACGGGTCTTATATTAAAATATCACAACTTTAAAAAAGCCGACCTATGAAAAAAAGTTATATCCTGCTATTATTTATCATAGCACAGACCCTATATGCTCAAGTAGGAATAGGTAAAACAACCATCAACAGCTCTGCAGCGCTTGAAATATCTGAATCTAGCAATAAGGGAGTTCTTCTTCCCAGAGTTGACATAATCGATATATTAAACAAAACTACACCAGTTAATAATCCTGCGGAAGGTCTTGTGGTGTATAATAAAGGTAATTCAATCAGCCCCGGAATTTATGTATGGAAAGGCAATAAATGGACACAAATGGCAGATACGTATAATCTGGTAAGCTATATGATGCTCCAGCGCAGTACGGATTATACCGTATTGGGGAGTTTCGCGAACGGTACATTTAAAAACTTCAACGATGCAGCTTTTACTGTGATGTCTAATGATATCGGAGGTTCTTATAATGCAGCAACAGGTGCAATCACTCTTCCCGGAAACAGTGGTTATTTAGTCAACGTATGTCTGAATATCAGAACAACCCAGGAAAGCACAACAGCGGGAATCGGAGGAACCCAGGTTCATTTGCATCAGTACCTGGTCAGGCTGGTAGATCCGGTAACGGGTAATGTATATGGAAAGACCATCAGCATCAATGCTCAATCAATAGCAAGTAATAAAACGCATACACTCAATATGAGCTTTTCATTTGTCTCTACCTCTGCTACTCCTATCACATTAATTCCTTCCATCGCTCATGATGCGGGAGGCACCTATCAGATGGGAGCCGGAGGCACTGCTCCAAACAATGGTGAAATCATTATAACGAATGCAAAAGTTGACATTCAAAGATCAGCTCTTAATCAATAATCAGTATTACAATGAAAAATTATTTTTATATTGTTTGTCTGTTTACCATACTATTGGCCATACCCGTTAATGCTCAAGTAGGTATCAATACAAGCACCCCCAGCGCAAGCAGTGTTTTGGACATCACTTCTTCTAATAAAGGAGTACTTTTTCCTCAATATGACCTCACTGTACTCAACAGTACAGCAACTCCTATAGCCAATCCGGCAGATGGTTTGATGATTTATAACAAAGGAGGAGCCTCCACTTTTCCGAAAGGATACTATATTTGGATCAGGAACCAGTGGCAACGGGCTATTCTTTCGGGTTCTGAGCCTCAGGCGATGTCGCTGATCATTAATTCCGGTGTTTTAATTCCTACAGGAAGTACCAATAATACTTTGGCCAACTTTAGTGTAGCCGCCAATAAAATTACCGGTGCTTCACTGGGAGCAGATAATTCGACCATTACATTACCTGCCGGAACGTATATCCTTCGCTATTCTGTAGATTCAAGTAATGGAGGTAATAATAATGGAACGGCTAATACCCAATACCTTTCACAAAATTTTACCTGTACGCGCTCATACATGATCAATGCGGCGACCGGTACAAATATTACGGAGACGAACAGAATGTGTCAGTTATCAAGTTCTTTCACATTTTTCCAGGGAAGTTATTTTTTAACGTTAGCAGCACCTACTACGATCCGACAAAAATTTGAATTTGATACAGGAAACGGATTTACGGCCAGCAACCTGAATATAAGATCCTCACTGGCTCTTATTATTACTAAAATGAGTCAATAAAAAAACTTAAGCATATGAGGAATGCTTAAGTTTCAGATATATTTTACAATAAGGTTCTCACTGCAGGACCTTATTTTTTTAATTCAGCTTTGCCGTCAGTTTTTTAAATTGCTTCTCTGCATTTTTACCTTCATATAAAATAGCATAAACAGTATCAATGATAGGTAACTTAAGATTCTTCTGCTTTGCTGTTTTATAAATCGAGTCAGCAGCATAATACCCTTCTGCCACCATATTCATGGATTGAATAGCTGATTTTACAGTGTATCCTTTTCCAATAAGGTTACCCAGGTTCCTGTTTCTTGAGAAAAGAGAATAGGCCGTTACCAAAAGATCTCCAAGGTAAGCACTTTCGTTTACATCTCTGGGAGCTTCATAAATTGCTTCGAGAAAAGTTTCCATTTCACGGATGGCATTAGACACAAAGACTGCCGTAAAGTTGTCTCCATATCCTAACCCACTGGCAATACCCGCTCCAATGGCAAAAATATTTTTAAGAATAGCACTGTATTCGTTACCTAAAATGTCCTTACTCGTATGTACTTTAATAAAATCTGAACTGAAAACATTTTCAAGCTTTTCAGCGATCTCGTCTTCTACTGTTGCAATCGTAAGATATGACAGCCTCTCCATTGCCACTTCTTCTGCATGGCAAGGACCGGCAATTACAGCCTGATTTCTGAATCCTATTTTAAATTCATCACGAAGATAATGAGCAACCACATCATTTACTCTCGGAATAATCCCTTTAATAGCTGAAACAAAAATTTTGTCTGAATAATCACACGTCATTTTATCCAACGCATCCGAAAGATAAATCGAAGGTGTTGCCAAGACAATGACATCGCAGGCAGAGACCAGCTCATTGATATCTGTCGTCAGTTTTAAACTTTTAAGGTTAAAGTGGGCAGCAGTAAGGTAGGTAGGATTATGCCCACGAAGTTCAATAGCCCCTTTTACAAACTCACTTCTTACGCACCAATGTACTACTTTACAGTTTTCAACCAACATTTTTACGATAGCAGTAGCAAAACTTCCGCTTCCTACTACCCCAACAGAAACATCCTTTTTATTCTTTTTTGGATTCGAAGATTCTGAAATTATTTTCTTTTTAGCCATAATTGGAATGTGAACTGCAAATATATTAAACAAAGATTTAACACAGGGCTCGAAAATATGATAAAAACCATATTCTTAAAAAAATGCTATGCATACACAATTAAATATAAAATCTGACGTTAGATACAGAAAAAACTGAATTTTACTTAAGAATAATCACCAAAGATTATTTTTATGTAAATTTGCAGTCTTAAAAAAACCGTTTTACCCATACTGAAGAAATATGAAAAAATTTCTAAACAGCAAAAAGAACGTAAATATTCTTCTCGGAGGACTTTTACTAGTAGTTTTTGGCCAAGGTATCTTTATTGCCAAACTGTTTTCTGAAAAAGATGACAAGAACTATGAAGTAAACCTTGTGAAAATAAACACTGAAAAAGACAGTGTAGATTATTTAAAAATGAAAACTGATCTTACTCTGGTAGATCAGACCGTTGGTCAGCTGAATTCTTTCCTCAGATCCAAAGATATTTCTAATGAAAAGCTGATGATGCTCGACCAGGACAGTATTTCAAATTCCATTTACCTTTTCAAGCAAGCCAACCGATATAGTCAATACTTAATGGACCTTCAGAAAAAATTGATGGAGGTACCGCTGGGAATGCCTACAGACGGCTATATTTCATCAAACTTTGGGGTGAGAAAAAATCCTATTCCGTTTAAAACAGTCTACGCTTCGGTGAAATCTCATTCAACCTCAACAGCGGCAGTAGCAGCTCCACAACCGGAAGTCAAAGCTGAACCTGTTGAAAAAATTGTTGAACTAACCGACAGCTACGGAAATAAAAGGGAGGTAAAAGTAATGGTAACTCCAAAAGCTGCGCCGGTGGCTTCTGCGCCGACAGCTCAAACAACCGCTCAAACTGTTGCTACCAATGCCCCAAAAGCTGGTCCTGCTGAGAAGAACAATCCGCCTGCTGAGGCAGACCAGATGCAATTCCATAAAGGACTGGATATTGCTGTTGCTTTTGGATCTGACGTAAGAGCTGCTGCAGCCGGAACCGTAATATTTTCCGGGCAAAAGGGAGGTTATGGAAACTGTGTCATCGTTTCTCACGGAAACGGGCTAGCCACCCTTTACGGACATTTATCACAACTTGTTTCTAAAGTAAATGATAAAGTGAAAGTAGGTCAGGTAATTGCCAAATCAGGAAACTCAGGACGATCTACAGGGCCTCACCTTCACTATGAAGTACACAAAAACAATACTCCGGTGAATCCGAAATTGTTTATGAATCTATAAAAGAAAGCTGTCTCTGATGAGGCAGCTTTTTTATGCTATTTAATTATTCTGTCGCTGATTGGGTTGATTTTGCAGATTCTTATATATCTGAGGAATCCGTGGGAGATAGGTTCGACGCAGAGTTTTTATAAACCTTCCTATAATTTTAAGTGAGCTAAGGAGACAATCAGCCGGCTGATTGGATGAAGATTTAAGGTTAATCTTGAGGAGTAATTTATTCAAAAATCTCGGCTGCCAGAGGCAGCCGAGATTTTATTTTAAAATTTTAATAGTTCCTTTAGGATGTGTAAATGTCCCGTCAGGACCGGCAATATTAGAATAAACAATATTTTTATTATAATCCTGAATATGGGTTACATTAAAACCGAGATGAGGCTCATGCCAATACACCATAAAAACATTTCTGGCTACTTCAACGGCTGTATATTCTACCGTATCAGTACTGTTCTTTGAACTTCCTTCCGTTCCTATAAATGTCATGGTTTTGTTGTCTTTAAAATCAAGAACAAATTTCACTGTTCCGAAATCTACTTCAACCTTTCTGCCGATAGCGGGATAAGGAGATTTTAAATCCCAATCCATTTCTCCGCGGAAGACTTTCACTCCCATTTCAAGCTCATCTTTTCCCGGAAGATTCGGATATTTTTTAACCATAAAATCTACAATCGCAGGTGTCGTCTTATTTTCTGTTACGGCTTTCCTGTAATTCTCAAGATAACTTTTCACAAAATCAAGCGATTGAGGAGCTAAGGATTGTTTTGCGAAGTGTGAAGGTATAACCTGCTGAGGATGCAGTGCTTTCATAGCATCAATTTGACCGATCCACTGATCAATAGCCTTTACATTCTGTGTATCTGCCATCCAAAGGTGCGAATCTACAGAAACAGAAATTCCTCCGGCAATTGTTTTGATTGATGGGATCCAGAGAAAACTGTGAGCAGGATCTTCAGGATTTTGTTTGATTTCAATTTTATTTCCTTCAAGATCAGGAATTGAAACTGCTGCTTCCGGAACAATTATCTCAGAAGGAGCATCCGACTTCAACTGTGGCTTCCATACCGCCAATTTATCATCTTTTGAAGCTGAGATCAGATAGGCTGTTTGTGCTGTTGAAATAATTTTCACATTCGGGAAAGCTTTTTTAATCACATCCAGTCCAAAGTAAAAATCCGGATCACTGTGAGAGATAAAAACGGTGGTAAGGTTTTTACCCGTAGCCTTTATTTCTTTTACCAGCTGTTCTGCATATTGCTTCTGAAACTGTGCATCAACAAGTATCGCATCTTTATCTCCATAAATAATAGTAGAGGTAATGGGAAAAATCGCTTTTGTTCCCGGATTATACACCTTCACTTTCAGATTCCCTGCCCACACCAAGCTGACGAAGCTCAGTACTGTGATCAACGATAATAATTTCTTTTTTAACATTTTGTTCTTTTAGATTAAAAATTAGTAAGCTGCTGTAAAACGTTCACGGATGTGGTTGTTTTGTTCCAATTCATCAACTAAAACTACGGCTACATCTTCTACAGAAAGACGGCTTCTTCCATTGTCATCAAATACGGGAGTTTCCAGTGAAGTTCTGTATTTTCCTGTTCTTTCTCCTACGTTGGCCTGATTCATTTCTACAGCAGGGCTAAAGAAAGTCCAGTCTAGAGTGTTGTTTTCTTTGATTTTATTTAAATAGTCCCTTGCTGCGGTTGCTCCCGGTTTGTAAGCATCCGGAAAGTCCGGTGTGTCTACAATTTGAACATTATCAGGTGTATAAAGGCTGCCTGCACCACCAACAACGATTAATCTTTTTACTCCTGCTTCTTCTACGGCTTTTTCAATATTTTCAGACCCATGTAAGAAATCATTGTAAAGATTAGGATTCGTCCAACCTGCGTTGAAAGCACTGATTACAGCATCGCTACCTTTTAAAGCGCCTGCCAGTTCGTTTACATTGTTTACATCAACGCTCTTTGCGGTTACATTTTCCTGTGTTTTTACCTTCGATGCATCTCTTACCAACGCTTCAACTGTATAGCCTCTGTGAGCAAGTTCATTTACTATTTGTGTTCCTACAAATCCGGTTGCTCCGATTACTGCTACTTTTTTCATAATGTTTTATTTTTAAAAATTAAATTGTAATAAATCTTGTTACATTTATAGGTAAAAAATTTTAGTCGAACTGGTCGGTAAATTCCTGTAATGACTTATCGCCTAAAAATTGTGTTACCAATTGATCTGTTTCTTCAAATAAAGTATTTAAATGAATATTAATTTCTTTTCCCACACTACATGCCGGATTAGGATTTTGATTTTTCTTTCCTAATACTTCGGTATTTTTCACTGCTCTGTAGATCTGTGAAATAGTAATGCTTTCCGCATTTTTTGCAAGCTGGCTGCCACCTTCTTTTCCCTGTCTGCTTACAATCAAACCTGCTTCCCTCAATACACTGATTTCTTTGCGTACAATGACCGGGTTGACATTAATGCTACCCGCCATCCATTCAGAAGTAAGCCACTCCTGAGGACTTTTTGCCAATAAGGTCATAATATGTACTGCCGTAGCAAATCTTGTATTATTCATTTCAATTACATGGCAAAGATATAACTTTTTTCAAATGTAACAAATTTTATTACAGTTAATTTTTTCTTAAAGTATTAATTTGTCTAAATCTAACAGTAAATAATTGATGTTTTGATTGATCGTTCGCGTTGCAGATTGCATCTGGTTAAGCATAGCTGCGCGGTTATGCAGGTCATCTGCCCGGTAAAATCCCCCGTCACTGAAAATTACTGACTGATCGGCAGCCGTTTTATTATCATCAAACTGGTAATGTAGCCATCTTGTTTTCATGTTACTGATGATGGAATGCTCTTCCCTGTTAGAAAACTTTTTCTCTGTATACATGTACCAGATAAATGGTGGGAAGTTCGGAGACTCCAGTTTTTCCCGCCATATGTCTCTTAAAAGATTTCTCTGATGGATAAACTCTACTTTTTTGCCTTTGGGATTGAGTGTTGCCAATCCAAACCCGGCTCCCAGGATACCTCCTCCGATGCCAATCGCATTATCCCATCCGTCGCTTTTTACAATTCCTCCAGCAATAGAGGAAGCTGCACCTGCAATGATTGAATATAAAATAAGTTTATTATTTCTTGAGGAGTTGAGGTTATCCACATAATTTCCGATCTGTGCTACCCTTTCCCCTTCACAGTCGAACTCTGCCGCTACGGCATCAAGCTCGGTTAAAGCAATGGTAATTCTGCTGTTGATTTTCGTTTTAAGCTGCAGGATTTTAACCTGGGACGCCAAAGATGAATCTTTTTAAGTTCAACAATTTTATGAACCTCATCAAGATTGTTCAAAGCGTTCAGAATTAAAATGCTTTGATCAGAAAACATAGTCTTCAGATCTTTATTCTTTTCTAAAATTGAATCTGAATTGTAGGATGGAAGTTTATTGCTGTAATTGTACTTGAAAGGAGCTTTACAGTAACTGTCCTTAAGGGTGAGAATATTTTGTTTAATAGCCTGATTTTTCTTGGAAACACAAGAAACCAACAGACCAAAAACAATAAAAAGATAAAAAAGTTTTTTCATTCAGTCATATTTTTTGTGCCATACAGCTGCCCATTGCAAACAGATTGATATTCAGGAACAATTGATTTTCTATTGCAATTGATCAACACTAAGATAATACAAATAAAAAAATTTACCTGATGTCAGGTAAATTTTTAATCTATTTTTAAGCTGTACTATTTAATATCCAGCAATTCTACTTCAAAGACCAATGTAGAGTTGGGGCCGATTTCTTTGCTGATCTGCTGATCTCCATATGCCAGATGCGGAGGGATGATTAATCTCCATTTGCTTCCTACAGGCATTAGCTGAAGAGCTTCCGTCCACCCTGCAATTACTCTGTTCAATGGAAAAGATGCAGGAGTTCCTCTTTTACAGAGCTGTCGAATACCTTTCCGGAAATTGTAGTTCCGTGGTAATGGCATTTTACTGTAGATTTAGGTCCCGGTTTTGCACCGTCTCCTTCTGTGATGATTTCATATTGTAAGCCGCTTGGTAATTCAACTACCGTTTCTCTCTTACCATATTCTTCCATATATTCTTTACCATCTTTCAGGTTCTTTTCTGCCAATTCTTTTTTACGTTTAAATAACATGTCTGCTACTCCCATAATTTTATTTTTTTACAAAGATAGTGCTTTTTAGCATTAAGGTTAAATACCCAACCAACCACTGATTTTGCTTTTAAAGACCTTATTGATACCTAAAATTGATATAAAAATCAATTATTTTATGTTTTACTGTATTCGTATTGCCTGGAATTATTGATACCCCGCCGAAAATGAAAACTAAAGTTCAACATCACAAAACATTCTGAAAATCAAATTTTTAAACAATTATTAATTCCAAATATACAAGCTTTAAAATGATATCTTGAGTATTTCATATTTTCTTATCTATAAAATTCAAATAATTGTAATACTCTCTTAACACAGAATCCGAAACTTGGCGTTATAATTGAATTTAAAAACTAAATGCCAGATCCACTAAAATATAATAAGAAGTTCGACGAACTGAATGAAGAAGAAAAAGAACTCCTAGAGATTAACAAACAATCTATAGCAGATTTCGTTGAACAATCTTCCTCTATCAGTGACGTCAATTATGCTACCAGAAATGCCCATGCAAAAACCTATGCGGTGGCGAAAGGTACATTTTGGGTAGATAAAAATATCCCTGAATGGGTACAGCCGTTTTTTGATAATGAGAAGTTTGATATTATGATCAGGTTTTCAAATGCCCAACTGAAAATTAAGAATTCCAGGAAAGATATCCCGGCTTATGGTTTTGCAATACAGATCAAGGATGAAAAAGGAGGATTACTGGCCAATTTTCCTCTGGTTAATTTTCCATTATTTCCTATTAACTCGGTTTCTACTTTTCTGAAACTTTTTACGGCCATTAACCGCTCTTACATCAAAAAAGGAAGCAGTCTGTTCTCTATTGCAGCACAGATGATCAAAATAATACCCTCAGTTGTAACGGGTAGCTTTTTCAAAAACATCCTGAAGCTTTTTCAAAAACGGAATGATTTTCTGTTGTCTTTTGATTATTATTCTGTCGGGGCTTATCGTCTCGGAGATTATATGATTAAAATTAAGCTGGAACCTCAATCTGTGGACAAGAATATCGGGAAGAAACAAAATATAAAAAAGACATTGCGGAATTATTTTCAAACGACAGATTTTACGGCAGATATTTTTATTCAATTTTGTTATGACCTCAAAGACCAGCCCATCAACAAACTGAATGTAGAATGGAAAAATTCTCCTTATCTTAAAATTGGTGAAGTGAAAATAAACAAAGATTCATTATTGGATCCGCGTATCTGCAGTAATGAGCTGCTGTCATTTAATCCATTTGAGAGCAAAGCTATTTTTCAACCTGTGGGCAAAATCCAGAAATTACGTGATGAAGCGTATAAAGTATCTGTACAGACAAGGAGAAAAATCAATAAACTCCTGCATGGAAAGGGTACGGAGTTGTAAACCTGGTGCTGTTCAGTCTACGAAATCTAAGCCATAAATATACTTTATAATCCGCCTGTGCATTCGTGGCAAAAAGCTATTTACCGGAACTTTCTGTCTTCTTCCCGGATTGCCAGATCATTGATACTTGCGTACCTTTTGGCCATCAACCCGTTTTCATCGAATTCCCAGTTTTCATTTCCGTAAGCCCTGAACCAGTTCCCCTCTTTGGTTTGGTATTCATATTCGAAACGTACGGCAATACGGTTACCGGTATGAGCCCAATATTCTTTCTTAAGCTTATAATGCAGCTCTTTTTCCCATTTCTTTTGAAGAAATGCGATGATCTCTTCCCGTCCTGTCACAAAAGTATCCCGGTTTCTCCACTCACTGTTGACGGTATATGCTTTGGAAACTCTTTCAGGATCCTGACTGTTCCAGGCATCTTCTGCCAGTTGAATTTTCTCTTTAGCCGTTTCTAAGGTGAACGGCGGAAGCGGATGTTTCTGTTCCATACTATTAAGGTATTAAATGAATGACTATTTTCTTTGATTTTTCAATCAGTTCATTGGATTTAAAAAGCTGGCTCTCAATAATACTGCTTTCAAAAAGCATGTAGATATGATCGGATACTACGTCATCTTTCAACAATTTTAAAAAGTAATTCCGGAGATCTGCCTTATGAGATTGTATGACCTCCAGGATTTTAACATTGTCTGCAGGAATTTCAGATAGAATATTCAGGAAACTGCATCCCCTGAAATGCTCCTTTTCATTCATATAGATCAGGAAATCAAAAACTTTTATTATTTGATCCTGAAGGCTTGTCGCCCGGGATGAAAAATTAATCAGCTCATTGAACCAGTATTCGTGTCTCACGTTGAGAAATGCTACACACAAATCTTCTTTAGATTTAAAATGCTGATAAAAACTCGCTTTCGCGACTTCTGCTTCTGCAATAATCTGATTAATACCTGTAGAATTATATCCCTGCTGGCTAAACAGGTCAAAAGTTGTTGCTACTATTCTCTCCTTTGGTGACGCCATATTATCTTATTGTAGAGCAAATGTAAGACAAAAATACATAATAGACAAACCTGTCTGTCTAAATAGAAAAGATAATTGCCTCTTCCCTCTTCCAGTCTCCTGTTTCTATCCCATATTCCACAAAAAGCCCCTAAGATTGATTCTCAGGGGCTTTTTATATATTAAACAGTATATACTATTCTTCCAGCTTCTCTTTTTCTTCCTCTTTATCAGGAAACATAATAGACAGAATAACGGAAATAACCAATACTCCACCTACAATTCCTAGTGAAACCGGGGATGAGATGTGATACCAAGGGGCGATCAACATTTTAACTCCGATAAATGAAAGGATAATTGCCAGTCCATACGGAAGTTTGCTGAACATGTGAATAAAATTGGCCAATAGGAAATACAGTGATCTAAGACCTAAGATCGCAAAGATATTCGACGTATACAGGATAAACGGGTCATCCGAAATAGCAAAGATCGCAGGGATGGAATCTACGGCAAAAAGAACGTCTGTGAACTCAATAACTCCCACTACTACTAAAAGTGGTGTTGCCATCTTGATTCCGTTCTGAATGGTAAAGAACTTGTCCCCATCGTAGTTATCTGAAACTTTCCAAAAGCTCTTGATCAATTTTGCTCCTGCAGTATTGCTGTAGTCTTCGTCATCGTCATCATCACCGTCTCCCCATGATTTGATCCCTGCATACACAAGGAACAATCCGAACAGGGTCATTACAATGTTGATTTTTACTGCTTCTCCGAAAATATGCATTTCAGGAAGATAAGTCAGGTTGATAAGCCCTACTCCTGCAAAAATAAATATCGCTCTGAAAATCAATGCACCGATGATTCCCCAGAAAAGGACTTTGTGATGAAGAAATTTGGGCACTTTAAAAAATCCGAAGACCAGGATAAATACGAACAAGTTATCCACTGAAAGTGCTTTTTCAATCCAATAGGCCGCCTGGTATTGTGTAAATTTCTCTACAGCCAGCGCATGGCTCTCCGGGGTTCCGTCTGTATTGAAAACCCAATATACTACCCCTGAAAAAACCATAGACAACGAAATCCATACAATGGTCCAGATGGTAGCTTCTTTGGATGAAACTTCATGACTTTTTTTGTTGAATACTCCTAAATCCAGGAGCAGCATGATAACGACCGTTACCGCAAATCCCCACACCAGCCCCGGGTGCAGTTCTAAAATACTCTGATGTTTTTCCACTTGATTAATGTGTTATTATATATGATAAAAGCAATAAGTGTACAAGGTACAAATATTGCTGTTTATTTTATCTGTTGATTGATAATTGATTACAAATAATTCATCTGCACCGTCTGCACTGTCTGCTCCAGCTTCCTGTCAGCAGTAGGATCTCCGATGGCATTGAATTTCCATTCTCCGTTTCTTTTGTAGAATACTCCCATAACCATGGCAACATGTCCGCTGAAAGAAGCATCGTTCGCAATATCATATTTTGCAAAAACTTCTTTTACATTGGTAGGAGTTCCTTCGTAAATACGGATAGAAGCGAAAGGAATCGTTCCGAAATCCTGACCTCTGTAACTGTTTAGAACCATGGCAACGTGTTCTACATTAGGCTCCAGTTTGCTGAAATCTACAGTGATCACCTCGTTATCCAGTCCGTCATCTCCGTCAACATCTCCGGTAAGGTCATCTCCACTGTGTCTTACAGAACCGTTTCTTGATTTTAGGTTACCGAAATAAATTACTTCCGTTACATTTTTGTTTGAATCATATAAAATACAGCTTCCATCTAAGTCTACTGCTTCTTTTTTAGTTCCGAAAAATCCTTTTTTTTCAATTGCTCCCCAGTTGATTCCTACACAAGCCTGGGAAAGCTCAGCTCCGTTTTCTTTTTTAAGGTTAATTCTCTGACCTTTCTGTAAGTTGATAGCCATTTTTTTATGTTTTGTTGTTGTTTATTGGTTCAAAAAAGTGAAAAAGCAAAATACTATTTTACAATCTACCTTTTAGTTATTATTTAAATTTAAATTAAGCATTGCACGCAGAATATTTGTTTCTTCATTAAAGTCAAATATTTTACTCATAATATCAATATTTTCAAGGTTTCTGAGATAGTCTTTCAAAACGCCTTCTACTTCTGGCGGTACAATTCGTTTTCTTTCGTTCATACTGCTTTCGAGTTGTTCATTCTTTCTTTTCAGCTGATCGATAATGGTTGTTTGGTTCGACTGATTTTCAGAAATATCCAGTTGATCAAGATCTTTATCGAAAAGATATAATTTCCTTTCGTCTACACTGAAAACAAAATAATCATCCGACTGAAAGATTTTGAAAAGCTCATAATCATGGGTTCCGATAAGATAACCACATACAAAACGTACTTTAAAGCTTTGTATATTGAGTCTTCCCAACAGCTTTCTCTCAATAGAATAATCTTTATACTGATAAGCCGGAAAATTTCCGGTTTTCAACAGGGATTCATCTACATCTGTCCTGTAAAATTCCTGTGCATATTTCTTATGAAAATACAGGACATTATCCCAGTTGGCCGTGAAAATATCTTCTGTGAGATCTTTATACACGGTTTTCAGATGTTGTGAAAATATACCGCTATACATTTTACGGTCCGTTTCAAAACTATCGACTCTTCTTTCTTCGAAACCTGAAATATATTTATTGTTGATGTCAATTTCATTAATGACAGCCAGCATTTCGTTTTCCTTCTGCCTTTTAATTTTGGTCAGAAGTTCGATGAGACTGTCGGTATACTGCAGGTGGAAAAGCTCCAGTTTATTGTAATCCAGGGTCGTATTTTCCTGGAACAAATTGTGGATAATATCGGTTTTAATATAAATCGATATCATGTCAATATGTTCAAAAAAATTGGCGAGAAGCTTAAGCCGTGTTAATCTTCTTTTGCTCTGTGACCATATGGTTGCTGCATCATCCCCCACCTTTGCATCCTATAAATTAACCTCTGACATTTGCTTTTAATTCATGTTCCAATGTCTGAAGATCCTGATCCAGCTTTCTTCTGTTGTCTGCACCCTGTTTCTGAATCTGTTTTACTTCATTCAAGGTATTGATCAGCATTGAAGTGGTCTCCCTTAATGTTTCTACAGAAACGATAGTCTGTTCATTAGCTCTGGCAACATTGATAGAGTTCTGACCAAGGCGTTCAGCATTCTTTCTTAAGATCTCCTCTGTTGTATGAGAAACTTTCTGCTGGATTTCAATATTCTGCTGCTGTCTGTACATTGCTACAGCCAGTGACAGCTGATTTTTCCATACAGGAAGTGTCGTCGTAAGAATTGTCTGTGCTTTTTCTGCAATTGAAACATTATTATTCTGAACAAGTCTGATCTGTGGAAGTGACTGCATCATGATGACGCGCACAACTTTCAGGTCAGCCATTCTCCTGTCTAATCTTGCGATAAAATCTCTTTTGTCTGCAATCTGATAATCCTGGAAATTCTGAGGATTAGCTTCCATCTGCGCAAGCTCAACAGCAGCTCTTTCCATTCTGATATTTCCGGCGATGACAAGATCTTCAATCTGCTTAATAGAGTTCACATTGCTTTCAAAAATAGTCTGCAAAACGGCATTATCTTTTGTTGAAGTAATGATCCCTGCATTCACTTTGTAAGAGATCTGCTCGATATTGTTGATGATCTTATCATATTTTGCAAATAAATTTTCCACCTGCGTCATTACCTTCTTCATGAAGGGTAATTTGCTTAAGAAACTTTTTACTTTATTTCCGTTAAGCTCTTCTACGTCCACATAGTTAAGCTCTACCAAAAGGTCATTGATAAGCCCTCCCACTTCACCGGAGTTTGATCTTCTAACATTTCCTAAAAAGCTGTCACTCTGATTGGTTAAGGTTTTCTGAAGTTCTGCACCGAAATTCACAATAGAACCCGGATTCGCCTCATCGATGGAGTTGGCGAGAACTTCATATTTCTGGCGTTCTTCAGTCTGTAGCTGAGTTAAGTTTACATTTCCCTCTCTGTCTACAAGAACTGCCGGCGTTGCATTTTGAGCAGGCTGAGCCGGTGTTGGCGGAACCATGGGTGTAGGTTCAAATGTTCTGAGAGGTTCGATGGATCCTAGCGGATCTATAGGTTGATTTTCCTGATTGTCCATGATTACTTCTGATAAATTGATACAAATTTCTCAAGGCCGTCTCTCTGTCCTGCTCCTACAGCCTCAAATTTCCATTCTCCGTTTCTGTTGTAGATTCTTCCGAATTCTACTGCTGTTTCGATTGAGAAATCTTCGTCAAGTTCATACTTTAAGATTTCCTCATTCGTATCTGTATTGAAAATTCTGATAAAAGAATTTCTTACCTGTCCAAAATTCTGTCTTCTTGCATCTGCATCGTGAATCGTTACCACCACAGTGATTTCTTTTACGGCAGCATCAATCTTTGTAAGATCAATTTTGATCTGCTCGTCATCTCCTGCGCCTTCACCGGTAAGGTTATCCCCTGTGTGAACAACTGCTTTATCCGGAGATTCAAGGTTGTTATAAAAAATAAAGTGATTATCTGACACTAACTTTTTATCATCTCCCAACAAAAATAAAGATGCATCAAGATCGAAAGCAGTTCCTGTAGAAGTATTATTGATATCCCATCCTAAACCTACAGTGAATTTAGGTGCGTTGATGTTTTCTCTTTGTCCTTTTTGTAAGTTAATAGCCATAATATAATTCCGTTTGTGTTAAAGTATTGATGTTATTTTTATATTCTTTTATTAAATGATAATTGTTGCTGATGGCCAACTCCAACAGAAGATCCATCTGCTCTTTTTTTACTTTAGACGTAAGATAGTCAAAATTACTTGAATCCAGGCCTAAAATATATTTTACAATCCTTGTATTGAACTCAAAATTAGGCTTCTGCATTACTTCTGCAACATCTTTTACATCCTGTACTGCGTAATAATTGAAAAAATTTTCAATCTTCGGGTCAAGATCAAAGTTCATTAATTCTGCATAATACATAAACATAAAGTCTGCTTCCACGTCATATTGATCCAGGATTCTGTTGACTGTATATTCATGGCTACCGGTGATTTTGATATCGTCTATAAAAATACAAAGTTTTCCTCTCAAAAAATCCTTATCGATATAATAAGTATCATTGGCAATCAGATTTTTACGGTCTTCAAAGCTAAGATTCCCGTAATCTGTGATGTAGGTATGATTTCTGTTGATTTTTGATAAAATGCTTGATTTTTTCCCTTTTTGAAAAAGGTAAAAATCAAGATGTTTTTTGAAGAAAAAACATAAAAAGTTGGAAGCCGTAGGAATGGCCATGTATGGACTTGGCAACACTACAATTTCTTTATCTGTTTCTAAAAGGTTCTCATGTCCGGAAATAAATCCGTCAAATAATTCTTTTGCAAATTTTTCAGCATACGACTTATCGCCATATTTGAAATAGCTGTATTCAGCCGGTGAAAAACTAAACTCATCCGCCGAATGAATGTGGTGTAAGCTGTATCTTTTGTTCATGTTATATTAGTGTTTAAGTAAATGTGCACTGAAACCGAAGTCCTGAGCTCCTTTATAATCTGCAATGGGATTATCTCCGATGTGCAAAATTTTTTCAAGAGGCAGATCCTGATCTTTCAGTTGATTTTTCACTTCCTGAAAAATAAGGGGATTCGGTTTGGAACAGTTGATTTCATCAGAATAGATATGGAAATCAATATACTGATCGAGATTTTCGTGAATCAGAAATTTTCTCATCGTCGTACCTTTGATAAATCCTGTGTTGCTCAGAATATTAATCGTCTTCCCATGACTTTTAATATTGTCAAAAACATCATGTATATTTTCAAAAATAACAACAGGCTTATATTGTAAAAACAAATCTTCACTTTTCAAATAAAATTCGTTAAGCTTTTCTTTGTTTAAAAGTTTTACATCCACTTCCAGAGCTCCCAGAATCATCAGATATATTTCAAAAGTATCTATATTTCCTCCTGTGATCTCATTGATCGTATTGCAAAGATCATCATAATATTTTACGGTTTTTGCAACTTCATCCATAGGTTTGTTAACCTCAAAAAATGAGGAGAACAGCTCAACTCTTTTTGCTTTAAATTCGGGATGAGATTTGATTAGAGTGAGCCACAAGTCAAAGGAAAAATGACAGTGGTTGTGAATGTCGATATCTGTTTTCAATATGTTTCAGTTAATAGTTTTATGTAGCTTTTGTTGAAAAAGATTTACTCATATTTTTCCATCAAAAAGTGTTTAATTTTCTATTCTTCCCAAAGATAAAATTTTTATCATAAATGCATTACTTTAGTTTTCTGTTTTAAGATATTTTATGATTTAAAAAGAGAATACAAAGACAAAAAATAAGGACCGTAAAATGATACGATCCCATTCTTATGCAATATTTATACGTGAATTATTACTTAAAGGATTCACTTTGATCTTTCCTTATCTTTCCGGCATGACCTTATACGTCGGGTCTTCCTGAATATTGACTTCTACTACGGCTTCTGCATTCTTCAGCATTTTCCGGCAATCTTCACTCAGGTGGCGCAGATAGACGGTTTTATTCATTTGTTTGTAACGCTTTGATAATTTATCCAAAGCATCAATAGCACTCATATCCACAATCCGGCTTTCTTTAAAATCAACAACAATTTCCTCGGGATCATTCATCGGATCAAACTTATCGGCAAATGCTGTAACTGAACCAAAGAATAAAGGCCCGGATATTTCATAATGTTTAATTCCATGTTCATCGGTATGTTTTTTAGCCCGGATTCTTTTGGCGTTATCCCACGCAAAAACCAATGCGGAAATAATAACCCCGATCAAAACGGCCAATGCAAGATTGTGCAGGATAACCGTAATCAACGCCACGGTAATTCCGATAAATATATCAGATTTCGGCATCTTATTAACAATTCTGATGGACACCCATTGAAATGTACTGATTGCCACCATCATCATCACTCCTACCAAAGCAGCCATGGGAATCTTTTCTATAACGGGAGCACCAAACAGGATGATCATTAAAATCATCAGCGAAGCAATAATACCAGAAAGTCTGGCTCTGGATCCTGCGTTAAGATTGACCAGGGTTTGTGCTACCATCGCACAACCTCCCATTCCGCCAAAAAAACCATTGGTCACATTGGCAAGCCCCTGTGCTATAGATTCTTTATTGGTGTTTCCTTTTGAATTGGTAATTTCATCTACCATGGACAAGGTCAGAAGAGATTCTATAAGACCAACTCCGGCCATAATCATCGCATAAGGAAAAATAATCTGTAAAGTTTCCAATGAAAAAGGTACCTGAGGGATATGGAAAACGGGAAGACTCCCGCTGATATGAGCAATATCCGCTACTGTTTTTGTATTGATATGGAAACCTAAAACGATCGCAAAGACCACCATAATAGCAATCAGTGAAGCCGGAACTGCTTTTGTGAGCTTCGGAAAAAAGTAGACAATGGCAATCGTAAGCGCTGTTAATGCACCCATAATGTATAGAGAGGTTCCTTGCAGCCAACTTGTAGCCCCGGTACTATCGGTAATTTTAAATTGCTCAATCTGTGCCATAAAAATAATAATGGCCAAACCGTTCAGAAAACCATACATTACCGGTTGCGGTATTAGTCTCACGAATTTACCCAGTTTAAAAATTCCTACAAGCATCTGGAGAATCCCTGCCAGAGCTACTGTGGCAAAAAGATATTCTATTCCATGAGATTGTATCAGCGCAATGAGCACAACGATGGTAGCTCCTGCTCCTCCTGAAACCATTCCCGGTCGTCCCCCAAAAACAGCTGTGACCAGCCCCATCATAAATGCGGCATAAAGTCCTGTAAGTGGTGATAGCCCTGCCAGAATAGCAAATGAAAGAGATTCCGGAATCATCGTCATGGCTACGGTAAAACCTGCCAGCAATTCATTTTTGTAGTTTATTTTTTTGGGGAAATCGGATAAGGTAATCGTATTTTTCATTGAGCTACAAAGGTATACACTTACGCAATTCTATACAATTTTTTTATTTTCACTTTTTTTAAAAATAATTTCAACTTATCAAAATAATTCACACATCCGCTTACATAATATGTTAATTTTAATTAAAATTTGATTATAAACCCACTTTTTTGTAAATATTCATATTCCGCTTTTAATTTTTGTTTAAATTTGAAACTCATTAAGCAGATTATTTATTGCGAATTAAAAAAACAAAGCATAATCTACTGGTTGTCAACACATACAGCCCGGCAATAAATCACCGTTTAAAAAATAGAATTGCATGACAGAACTTTAATAGGTAATATATTATTTACACAAATGGTAAGAAAAAAGAAGTTTGAAGGAGAAGAAAGTTATGAACCCATTACAATAATAAGGAATATATTTCCATGTATTAAAGCAACAATGAATACATCTTTTTTAAGAAGTTAAGTTATCCCGGAAATTTCCCGGAAATTTCATTTTTTATTAAAGTATTCTATGATTCCTGAATAATTTTCACTTTTCGCAATTTCAAAAAAAAATTGAATTATGTCCTACAATACATAATGATATACTACCTTTTTAGTTTCGTTGCATTAGTTTAATAAAAGATAATATTCAATAAATGTTATATAAAGAGATCCATATAGGAAAGTTTATTAAGGAGAGGGTTGATGAAAATGAAGTACCAATGGAGAGGATATGTAAATTCCTGGGTAAAGATGAAGAATCTGTTGAAAAGATGTACAACAGCGCGTCACTGGATGCTGATCTTCTTCTAAGGTGGAGCAAATTATTGGAATATGATTTTTTCAGGCTCTATAGTTCACATTTAATTTTATATGCTCCTCCGGCAGCCGTTCATAAAAATCAACAGAAATCTGAAAAAATTCCTTATTTCAGAAAGAACATTTACACTCAGGAAATTAAGGATTTTATTATGAAGAGAATTCTGTCCGGAGAAATGACTCAAAGTGATGTCATCAAGGAATACTCAATTCCTAAAAGCACCCTTCACAGGTGGCTTCAAAAGACAGATAATACCAACAACGGATAAACACCATATGCATGCGGCCCAATTATAAAAAGATTTATCAGGATATGCTGAAAATGGAGTATCCTGATAAATTAAAAGATCCAAAAATAAAAGAACTTTTAGAAAAACTTTCTACTACAGAAGATGTTTTAAAGTTTAATGATAAACTTTTTAAGCCTTCCAAAGAAAATCAAAAGCTTAAAACATATGATAAAAAGACAATGCTTAAGTTGCTTCAATATCAAAAAAAGCATGGTCATTCTACAAGCTATATGTCTAAAAAATACAAAATAAGCAGAACGACCCTAGCAAAATGGAGAGCAATGTTTGAAGAAGAGCTAGAGAATACAACAAAAAATGCCGGTCAATAAATACCGGCATTTTTTTGTAAAGGTAATAATAAGAAAAAAACGGGGCTCACGTTAGCCGGAGTCGAACCGGATAGCCTTGCCGTAAAGATCAGCTACGCTATTCCTCCCCAATTGAGTACGATGGATTTCTTCCTAACGACACTTTATTTTTTAAAAAGAGGCCGGAGGCGGAAAGAATGGACGTTGTAATGGTCTTCAGGAATTACCCTTCCCTACCGCTAGAAAATTATGTTACAAAGATGATTTCCATTTTCCCGCTTCCGGCTTCCATATATCTTAAACCAAGGCAATCACTGAATATGTAATGTCGTGCTCTACCCCACTGAGCTACTCTTCCTGTGACACTTGTGTCTTTTCGGTGGAAGAGACGGGACTCGAACCCGTGTCCCCGTCGTGATGATCGAAGTAACACTATTCTACGGCACTTGTTTATTTTTTTAACCAAGGTAATAAGGCCAGAATCGTTCGTGCATTTGCTCTACCTGCTGAGCTACTTCTCCTTTTCGAGGGAAAAGGCAGGATTCGAACCTGCGACCCAATGTTTACTCAATCCGAAGTATGATTCTGAGACGACACCTGATTATGTTTTTCTATGCTAATCAATATATTTAAATAATAAAGAGGCAAGCTGTGAAAAGACTTTTACAGATCTCTTTCATGATCTTTCTGGAGTCGAACCAATATCATAAGATTTACCGAAGTAAGCCTTTTCTACGGCACTCTTTTATACAATCAGGGTAATAGTGGCGGAATCTTTCTTTTTCCATCTGCTCCACCTGCTGAGCTACATTCCGTTTACAGCAGGAATGACAGGAATCGAACCTGTGACCGGATGGTGTGAATCGAAGTATGATTCCAAAAAACGACACCTGAGTATGTTGAAGCAAGGTAATACGTCAAACAGAGGCTTACTAACGGCGTGTTACCATTCTACTATCTGCCATTGCAGAACAGGATTCGAACCTGTATTACCGTTCCCACGAAGGATCTCTGTTTTACGACACTTACTCTTTTAATTTTTCCATTGGGTTTTTCTGTATTTCTTCCAGTTTCTCCGGTATTTGGTATATGTTGCGTTTACCACTTCGATACCGTGTGGAAAACAGTATGAACATCCCAATTCAGTTCCATATAAAATTCTGGAGATCTGCACCCCGGATATTTTCTTCGGAAAATCAATTAACCCATAGGTATTGAATCCGAATTTTTGCTTTAGCCTTTTAGCTTTTTTCATAAATATTGAGTATTAACCTCAATACAATGCTCCCTTTACATTAGGTTTATGATGACTCATAGCTATTAGTTTTATCTACTTATTTTTTATAAAAAACCAAGCAATTTATTCTAAGAGTAAATGATAATTCAATTAAAAGTTGACGATGAAACTCTTAGTTACGGCATTGGTTATACTACCGGACAATCTGATGAAAGACTCTGTCAGTTTGGATTCGAAGAAGGTCTTTCTTACGGCACCGATATATTGACACTGCAAAATTAGAAGTGAAGTACGCATTCTTTTTACGCAGCTGTTTTTTTAATGCGAAAAAAATGAATTTAGTATTTCAAATATTTTTACAATCCCTAAAACAGGCAGTAAAATAACGAGTCCAATTAGTAAAAAAATGCCTGCTTTTGTAAAAAAGTTAATTTCAGATGTCGGGATTTCCTTTACGATTGCTTTACGTTTGAATTCAGGTATCTGTTTTGTTAGTTTAAAACTATTCTCTTCAAGTCCGGAGATTACATTTTTTGCGTAATCATCAAGCAGGTTTTTATCCCCTCTGAAAACAATATCTTTTAAAATGGCGTTCCCTGAACTACTCAAGGATTTTCTATATACTTCTACTGCCATTTTCATTGTATCATTCTCAGGCTCGCAGAGGATCCAAAATTTCCCAGCTTCATCCAGAAAGCCTGCCTCATAGTAAATATTTCCCAGACTCTTTCTAAGGGAAATATCATCCGGTGACTGATTAATCAGATTCCTTAACCGATCACATGCTTTTTTCTTTCTCCCTTCTTTCAAATCCTGTTCGATTTTGTAAAATATGTTTGACATTATTTATTTTTATTAGAAAACCAAGTAACAATGGATAAGAGTTTTTTGATTCTGTTCAAATTAAAAGTTGACGATGAAACTCTTAGCTACGACATTGGCCGTTATTATGCCTATTATTTTGTTCGTTTTGATTTCAAGGGTATTAATAAACCTCAATATAGTTTTATAATTTACAAGTTTTTATTCTAGCCCCGATTGCAACGGCATCCTTTTTCTGAAATGGCTTTGTAAAAAAGCCTTGGCGAAAAAGATAGAGTGGAAAGCGGGAATAAGCTCCTGAAAAAAATAATGGCTATCAGTTTTATAAAAGCAGTGCCTTTTACAGCACTACTTTTTGTATCATCTGCACTGCAGATTTACGGTCTTCCAAGGCATTCAACACCTCGAAAATTTTATCTGACCAACCTGCAATAAGGTACACATCATTTTTTGTGATATCGAGCGGCTGTCTTCCATAACCTGCCAGGTCAAAAATATATAATTTTGCATGAGGAGCAATGGCTTTGTATCGGTTCCACAAATTTTCAAAAGAATTTCTGTTTCCCGAACTATCCCATAGCTGGGTGTCTGTAAACAACATGATTTTATCTGCTTTTTCCTCTCTTTTGATCAGGTCTTCAAGGACCAGGTAGCCGTTTGTAGAGTAGCCCACTTCACCTTCACGTTTGTAAAAAGCGTCTACATTTCTCAGGATCCCACTTTTAGGCATCGGAACACGTAGCCAACGGTCACCGAATATACCTGTCACCACATTTTTACATTGTGATTGCAACATCATCGACATCAGCAAGCCGATATCGTACAGCAATACTTTGCTTTTTTTGGACACCGGTTTTTGCATAGAACCAGATACGTCTGCTGCAATCACAACAGAGGTTTCAAAACCAAAGCCCCTGATGTTTCCGGCACTGACGATAACGGCCTCTTCCAAGGCTTCCAATATGGAGGATACGTAAGGAGAATCGACCGTTTTTAATTCTCTGTATGCCGCCAGGAAACGGAAAGGAAGCTGTTTTGAATGGGATACTGCCTTTTCATCAGACAGATATCTGCATACTTTGTTCATGGCATCAGATGAAACACCTGCTTCAAGGATATTTCTCAGGTTTCGCAACGTGGCCATATAGCCCAGTTTATTACTGAAAATTAATTCTTCCCACTTATTTTTAAATGCAGATTTTCTTTCGGTATCGGTGACAAATTTCTTCTGACCCAGTGTTGAAAGCTCTACTTCCCACGTATAAGGTGTTTCCAACATATCATTCACGATTTTGTTGAAAATGATCTGCTGGCTTTCATCTTTAGCCTTCGGGTGAACCAAAAACAGGGCATCTCTCAAGGTTACCTCAGCTTTCCTGTTGTATTTTGCAAACTGGTATTCATCAAATTTGTTGAATGACTTCATCAAACCTTTCTGAATCTGTTTGGATAATTTATTCAGTTTTTTGGTTTCTGTTCTTTTGTTGGCAAGCTGATAATAAGCCAGTAATTCTGTAATTTCGTCTGCTCTTTGAACAACGCCGTCTACCGTACGGCTTACCAGATCAGTACCTGAAACCTGTTTCGCCAATTCAGTCGTCAAAACCAATGGAATGGAACGCAGGTACATATCTTTTCTGGCATATACGGCCAGCTTCGCTACGAATTCAGGATCATTTTTTTTGATCAGAGAACGGATTCTTTCCAATCTGTCATTTCCTTTTTCATAGGCTGTATCTGACAGTCCTGTTGTAACAACAGCAGTATACAATTCTTCTGCAGGTGTGATTGTGTATGCTTTGGCTCCTTCATAGTTCAATACTACTTTATTCTCTTTTCTTAAAAAATTAAATTTCATGAGTTACTGTTTTTTGTTAAACATTAGGAAGATCACTTCCTCTCTGATTTCTGATGCAAAGTAAAAACGTTATTGCGCAATCTTTTTGCGTAATTAATTTTTATGTGATTTTTTTTTAGCTGTATTGTTATTCTCGAATATGGAGAAGGCTTAGCATAGTACGAACAGATATCAATTCATAAAATTCTTCTATGATTGATTTTCATGAAAGAAATCGGTATTATCAGGCTTTTGGATTCATGTTTTCTAGTTTTGTATCCATAAATTAAAGCTATGATTAAAGGACTATATGAAACACATGTTCAGGTAAGTAATTTGGAAAACGCAATTCAGTTTTACACGGACGTATTGGGATTAACATTGGCTCATAGGGATGAAACGAGACCCATTGCTTTTTTATGGATTGGTGAAAAAAAGAGTTTATGCTCGGATTGTGGGAACAAAAGGAAAATCTTCAGACCAGACATTTCGCATTTACAAGTACTAAGGAAGATATTCTGAATTATTCGGTAGATTTTCTTACAAACAAATCTTTACAACCTTATAATTTTCTGAAAGACGGATCTGTACAGCCCATGGTGTTTGCATGGATGCCTGCACTGGCTATTTATTTTAATGATCCGGATGGTAACCAGCTCGAGTTTATCTCAATATTGGAAGGAGAAGGTAAACCGGAACTTGGGGTATTACCTTATAAAGACTGGATGAATCTTCAATAAATTTTCGGGATAAGTCCTGACAATAATACTAAGATTCCGGCAAGCCCTCTGGGCTTGCCGGAATCTTTCTAATGTACTACATTTATTACTTTTTTCACAGCCAGAACGTGTTTGCAGGGACCTCTTTCTCCCTGATACTTGCTAAACCATTCACAGGTGCAGCGTTCTTTTTCTTCTTCAATAATTACAGTGTGGTGTACCCCCGTTCCTTCTACCCTGGCTTCCGTTCGTTCTTCTGTATTATTCAGAATATCTACTTTCCCTTCATTGATCAGCTTTTCCGCATTTTTCATACGAGGATTTAATTCTATAATACGGTTTAGTTTAAAAGGTAATCTGCGATAGAAAAACTCACGATCATCAAGGTCATACCCTAATAATCCCATTGCAGCAAGTCTTCCGGTAAGGTTATCAACCTTTGTCAAACTGATGTTTTCCTCTAATAACAACATTGCCGTACTGAAAGATTGATTTGCATAGGCATATTTATCAACAGCATCGATCCATTCATCTGAAACCTCTTCTATCAGATTATCCAGAAGCGCCCCTTCACCCGAAAAGCCACGCCAGCATTCTCTTGATAAAGAAAAAATAAACCTTATATTTCCCATACGTAGCTGCCAGGTAGTAGAGCGCATATTAGGATGTGCAAAAACCTGTATGGTATCAATATATGGAAGCAAAGGTTCCAGCAGGCGGAGACGATGAAGCCCTCCGATGCATATGGCATCTGCGGATTTCACAGGCGAGAACATCGGTTTGTTTCCTCTTAAGATAAGATAATAATCAGATTTTACTATTCCTTTTGGCATCCCCCTGAAGAGCTGTTGTGTCTGAATTTTATTAAAAGTGTACCGTTCTTCAGATTCTGATAAATATATCTGAACAGTTCCTAATCCTTTGATCCATTTTACAGGCAAGGGTACTTTTCTTTCTACTACCTTTTTTTCTTCTTTATAGAGTCCAACTTCTTTAGCACCAACTGACAGCATTATTTTTTCATTGGGGCGAATACTTCCCAAAGCCGTTATCATTACTTGATTAAAATCTACGTTTGTAGTTCCGTTTTCCAGAAACTCCCCGTCTAACCCATCAGGCAAAACATCCACTCTTGCATATACTCCTGCACAATGGGAAAATCCTTCAAAACGGAGTTTCTCATTTCCTACAGTTACAATAGGATCTTTCAGCAAAGCCATCTGAAATGACGAAAGATTGAAACTGGACTTCACAATATTGGAAAGGCTAATCAGACACCTTGCCAGGATAAAGGGTTGATGTACATTTCCCCAGAAAAAACAGGGAACATCAGTATTTTTCCGTACCTCA
Source organism: Chryseobacterium indologenes (assembly GCA_016025055.1). Classification (NCBI taxonomy): domain Bacteria; kingdom Pseudomonadati; phylum Bacteroidota; class Flavobacteriia; order Flavobacteriales; family Weeksellaceae; genus Chryseobacterium; species Chryseobacterium indologenes. The sequence continues at coordinate 2,584,690 of CP065590.1, read as the reverse complement.
CTATATTGAGCAAGAAACAGTTCTTCCAGAGCATTTTTCTTTACGACTGATGATGAACCGGAATAATTGTAAATAAGCGTATCTTCCATAATTTATTTTTTGAGAAGAAGATTGCAGATTTTTTTCAGACTAGAGTTTTCTTTCCAGTTGTTTAGTTTTTCTTTAATTGCAAGATCAGCTTCCGACTGGTTCAAAGCTAATACTTCATGATACACCTCCAGAAGTTTTTTCAAATTGGTCACTGGCTTTTCCATTTGAAGCACAATATAGGTGATTAATTTTTCCAGCGCAATATTATGATTTTTACTTACATTCAGCATATGATTCTGCATAAGATCCGTCAATCTTTTTACAGGTGCCCATTCCAGCTTTTCATGCAATCCGATTACTTTACCTAAGCGTGTATTATCTATCATCTGATGAGAAACATGTTCCAGCCAGATTTCGGCTGCTGTTCCGCGGATTGTTTTATCACCGTCAAGAAAGATTGTTCCCAGAAACAGGTATCCCATTTCATCCAAAGGTTTTTTGATTTGATAGAGGGCTTGGGTTGTATTTAAAACCAGGTTTCTTTCATAGACTTCGGCAATTCCGGAATAGAAAAGACAATGTTTGATGACTTTAGCCAAAGCATTTCCCGGAGTATTAGGAAAGCACCACATCAAAGCAGGGATTTCGGAAAGTTCTTTCTGATCTGCAACAAAATATTCCATAAACAAAGGATTTTTCCTTTTTTCAAGATGATATTTTGGAATGGTAATACTTAATTCGACAGGGTAATATGTATTTTTTTTGTTATCAATTGTTTTCCACTGGTAAGCTCCAGTAAAGAATTCTGAAGGAATATTACTATATCCGAAATGACTGAATTCTTCAAAAACAGTTTGTGGCGATCGTGTAAATCCGGCAGTCATCCACCAGGAAGGATGCTCAAATTTTCCTTTTGGCTTATCATTTTTGCCAAAGAAGAAAAGCAAGAGTTCTTTATATTCACCTTGCAGTTTTTCCTCAACCATCTTTAAGGCCTCCGCTGTATCATCCAATGCGCAACGTTGTAATGCCAGCTGGAAGTCAAGATGATCGGGTTCCCTGTTATTATCCTGATAAATTATAATCCTTTCTACTAACGCAACGGGAGAAATCCAGCAGGGAGCGTGTGTAATGGTAAACAACAACGGCATCGTATCCTGCAATTTTATCTTCTGATGGATGCATATTGCAAATTCTTTAAAAGCTTTTGCAGCATAACCCTCTACACCCACTTTTTCTACAGGTCCCAATTTTTTATTATAATTCGAATAGCTTTCTCTTGCAGCCTCATCTTCCTTCGTTTTCTGATATATTTTTTCAAGATTTTTAAGCTGCACGGGATACTTTTCCAATAAACCTAGTCCGTAATTAATAATCAGGTTGCACAATAAAACATTCAGATAAGGGACTTCCCATTTGGAAATCGTCTTACAGGCTTTCAGGAATACCGGCTCGATCAACTTCACAGATTCTGTATCAACCTCACCTGAAAAACGGATAAATCCTGCCAATGCCACATCACAATGATAGCTGTAGGGATCGTCGATGGCCAGTGGAAGGAAAAACATCAAATCCTCGAAGCTTGAAAGTTCTCTGAGCTTATTTTCTTCGTTAATCAAAAATAGTTTTTCCGAAGATATAGCTTCCAGTTCCAGTTGTTTTTCTTCTATATATTTTGCTAAAACAGGGCGTACATTGGTGAGAATATTATCTGCATAATGTGAGAGTGCCTCTTTTATATTTTCCGATACCGGAATATATTTCACTATGATTTTTGCTGCTTTTGACTGTATACCGTCATCTTTGCTTACAAATGCAGTGCTCAGAGCAATGCCCAGCATTTCGGGGTCCAGCCTCTTATGCTGGAAAATCTTTTCCGTTAACGTTAAACTTGAAACCACTACTGTTTTCACTTCTGAACTTAAAAGGTTGGGAAGGTAATGTGAAAATTCATCACTTTTAAAGGCAGGAGCGGCCACTATTTTTTTCAAATGAGTCAGTATGGTATTGCTGGCTTTTGATTGTACGGATGCCAGCCCTGCCAGAAGCTCATCCTGCAGATCAACCAATTCCTGATCTGTAGGTTTCAGGGCAGTAAATGCATCCATAAACCAACCGGTCACATTTTTATTAAAATTTCTGTTGGCAGCCAACAGGCATTCTCTTAAAAATCTTTTTCGGTCAATTTTTTGTTCTGCTATAAGCTTTTGAACGATGGGAAACCATTCTTTACGGAAAGGTAATGATTTTGAAGGAAATTCACACAGATACCAGAAATGCGTTGTAAGAGTCTCGGGATGCTGATCAAGATCAGTAGGATAATTGCTCAGATGATGACCCAGCAATTCAGGATTTGGCTGTATATAGCCTTTCTCTGACCATCTTAAAATATGTTGGTAATTAAATGCTGTAAATTCAGCATCGATGGATTCATTGATAAAATCGGAGAACCAGCTGGGACATCCCCATTTCAGTATTTCTTCCGTCTGTTGTATATTCCGGAAAACACTCCAATAATTTTTACCAAAGTTTTTCTGATCCATACATAAAAATGATGCAATATCGATAATTGAATGCTGGTTGGCAGATCCTGCAGTATGATAAGAATTCTTGGTCATTACGATCTTGCTGATCTCACGATCCATTTTTTTTATCGTGGGGATCAGTGTTTTTCTTTCGTCCTCTGTTAGTTCTTGAAGAAAAGGGACTATCTCATGTATTTTTTCCTCATTAAGGATTTCATAAAGTCTTTCTTTCATTTGTTTTAATTTGATAAATAGTTTTTTTCAGGTTATTTTCTCTTCCGTTCATCAGCTGGTCAGTAATTTTTCATCTGCTTCAGACTGATTAAGGATTATTAGTTCATTATACAATTCTAACAGCTTTTTGAGATTAAACACAGATTCTTAACAGCTGAAAGTAGAATACCGAAACAGGCATTGGGATTGATCAAATCAGATGATCTATTCAAAACCGGCCGTTTCACTGACAGTTTCTCCACGGCATGTACTTCAAAATCTATGAAACCTCCCTATTTACCGGCACTTCAAAAGGTATACCAGAGAATGCTTCTCTTTATTAAACAAACCGGTAGACTGAATTATCGTTTCTGTTCCCCTATCAGAACTTTTAGATATCAATTCCTCTTACAAAGGGATCACTTCACTAATTCACTAAGGCATGGAAGATTAAATATTCTCCGATAAGCATCAATTTGTTCTTCTTAGCTAAAATAGCAAAATTTGATCTACAGGACATAAGTTATCCCTAAAAAGTGAATTTTTTAACAAAAATTTATGCTTTTAACACTAGTCTGAAGAGCATTTTCAAAAAGGACCTACCACAAAACAGTATTTCATTTGTTAAAATAGCACACTTTCCAGTGTGTTAATGAACTTCTCACTTAAAAAGGACAAAAATACCAACCGTCTTTAAAAAAGATTAAAAAAATAAATCTTAATTCATTAAAATGCATATATTTGCAACATACAAATACTTGACAACTCAAATACTTTTCAATGATAAGCAACGAATTATTACTTTTAATCAACATTAATAAATTACAATCTGTCATTTCAAGAAAATTTGATTCTCTCAGTGTACATGGATTAGGTTTTAATGATTTTGTAATTCTTTATATATTAAGTACTTCTGCCAAAAGTAAAATACGGAGAATTGATCTGGCGGAAAAAATAGGTTTGACTGCTTCAGGAATTACCCGTTTACTCAATCCACTTGAAAAAATCGGCCTTGTCTCCAGGGAAATAAATGAAAGAGATGCACGGGTAAGTTATGTCATTATAACACCTACAGGCAAAGCTATATTTGAAGAAGCAAAAACTACAGCAGAAACGATAACGAAAGATATTCTCAGTCCTAAAAAAAATAAATCTTTAAAAGCTTTTGCAGAGCTGTTATCTGACCTGGGAGCGAATATCCAATAACCTATTATTATGAAGAATACGATAAAAAGAGAGCTAAGAGAAAAAGCAAAAAACCACAAAACTACGATGGGTGTGCTTTCCGTTACTAATGCAAAAAACGGTAAGCAATATATTCAGGGTTCGGTACATCTTGAAGCCTTGGTTAATAAAATGAAATTCCTTCTGGACGGAGGACTATTTGCTGATACTTCATTGCAAAAAGACTGGAAGGAACTGGGAAGTGAGGCATTTACCTTTGAGTTTGTTATTGTTATTCCTGAACAGGCCAATCCATACGTCAATTACCGTCAGGAGATCTCAAAAGCTGAAAAAGTATTTATTTCTGAAGCAACAACTGAATTATACAGACCATGACCGCAGTCATCAGAATAAAAGATGTTGATCTCTGCTATGAAATCTTTGGAGAAGAAGAACAGAATACTATTGTGCTGATCTCCGGATTGGGAAGTCAGATGATCCGTTGGGAAAATCCCTTTTGCGAAATGTTGGTAAGCAACGGTTTCAGAGTGATCCGTTTTGATAACAGGGATTCGGGACAATCAGTTTTCACAGCTCAATCTCCCATCGCCACAGACAAAAATATTGAGAAAATGTTTTCGACACCGGGCGAAGACGATATACCTTATCCATTGATGGATATGGCAAAGGATGTGATTGAACTACTTGACCATTTACATATTAAAAAAGTCCATATTGCGGGACGTTCAATGGGAGGAATTATTGCTCAGTTATTAGGAGTTTATTATCCTGAAAGAATGCTGTCACTCACCTGCATCATGTCAACTTCTTTGAATCCTTTACTGCCTGAACCTGATCCCGAAATTATGGGAATGATGATGAAACCGGGTACTGATCCCAACACGCAGAAAGAAACCTATATCAAGGAAAGAATAAATTTTGCTGAAAAAATTTCAGGCAGCTTATATCCTCTTGATGCAAATCACGAAAGAAATATGATCGAAGCAGAACTTTTGCGTTCTCAAACCAAAAACGGAATCATCAGACAGCTTCTGGCCATGGGATCGTATCCATATAATCGTGACATTCTTAAGGAAATAACAATTCCTGCTTTAATCATCCATGGAACAGATGATAAGATCTTTCATCCGGATTGCGGAAAGGATATCGCAGATTCTATTCCGAACTCTGAATGGCTTCTTATTGAAGGAATGGGGCATTCTATTCCCTCTGGACTTTACGCATTAATTGTTGAGCGCATTAGCAACCTGATCAGTGAATAAGGTTATGAAAAAGACTTTTGAGAAAATGAGTTACATCTTAAAAGTCTTTTCCACTTCAGTAAGCCCCATTTTCGCAAGATGCCTGTAAACAGTTGCCACGGTAATCTTTCTCTTTTCTGCAATTTCATAAGGAGGCATTCCTTCATCAAATAATTGAAATGTGATCAGATGAGTGGGCTTTTTTACAATCACTACAGAGGTATCTACTTCGTTTTCTTTATCAAAAAGAGGAACTCCCAGCAGATCGCAATCTTTTAATCTGTCAATATAGTCTGCAAGATCATACAATAATGTTCTGGTTTCTGCATTAAAAGCTTTTAATTCTCTGGCACCTGAAGTTTCAGAATAAAAGTCCTTTAAAGGGAGGAAGAAATTTTCCATGGTATTGTTGTAAAAAAAATCGACAGCACCTTTGCATTTATCCTCAATTTCAGACCACTTCCTTTCTCCCACCGCGAAACTCTCTGACATCTGCTGAATAATTTTCTTAAACTTTCGGAAAATGTCCTCCAGCTTTCCGGCTTCTTTTTCAAAGTTCTGAAGAAGTTCTTTTAATTTTTTCTGATCCGGTATTTCTGAAGACACAGCAAAACCTTTCCAATGTATGACAGCTTCCTTGAGCCAGCCCGCATCTGCCGTCATCTGAATTTTATGCAGGCTATAATCATATTTATCCTGTTTGACCAGCTGTTCCAAAATATCATTGGCATTCGTAGACTCTTGAAAATGTTCAATCCTTTGATCACAAAATACGGCTTCGGGGGTGATTTTAGATTTCAGAACAATTCCCTTCAAAGTACGGCAACGGCTGAGTGCGACATAGACCTGTCCACTCGCAAACGATCTTCCTGCATCAATAATGACGCGGTCAAAAGTTAATCCCTGGCTTTTATGAATGGTCACCGCCCATGCCAGTCGTATCGGGTACTGTTCAAAACTTCCGATGACTTCGGTTTTTATATTCTTTTCTGCGTCGAGGCTATATCTTTTTTGTTCCCAGACTTCTTTGGTTACGGTTATTTCTGTTGCGGTTTCTTCAAAAACAGCCTTGATCAGGTCTTCTTCCACATGCGAAATGGTGGCAAGCCGTCCGTTATAAAATTTCTTTTCGGGTGATGAATCATTTCGGATAAACATAATTTGACTTCCTTCTTTGAGTTCCAGGATTTCGTCATTCGGATATTGGGTTTCTTTGAATTCTCCTGTTACTGCAGCCTGATAAAAATGAGAAGTTCCGGATAATTCTCTCAGTTTTTTCTGATTGATATGGTCTGCCATACGGTTATGGGAGCAAAGATGAATATAGATTTCATTTTCAGGCTCAAAGTCTGGCTGATATCGCGAATTTAGCTCTTCAAAATCAAGATTACGAAAATCTGCATGTCTTACGGCATTGAGAATTTCAAGAAATTCTTTATCCTGCTGGCGATATACTTTCATCAACTCTACGCTTATCAACGGAAGTCTCTGCAGTGCTTTGGCAGAAAAGAAAAAGGGTGTTGGATAAAATTTTGATAAGATCCTTTCTGAATCCTCTCTTACCACAGGAGGCAACTGGTACAAATCACCTATTAACAGCAATTGAGCACCTCCAAATGGCAGTTGATTTCTTCTGACCCGTCTTAGTGAATGATCCATCATATCCAGCAGGTCGGCTCTAAGCATCGAAACTTCATCAATAATGATCAATTCAATTTCGCGGAACAGATCGAGTTTATCTTTCCGGTATTTAAAATGAGGAAAAAGCTCGTTAATATTCATAGCCAAATTAGGATCCACTGGTTCTGTAGTGGGTACAAAAGTTCGTAACGGAAGTCCGAATAATGAATGAATGGTTACCCCACCCGCATTGATAGCTGCTATTCCTGTCGGCGCAACGATAATGTGTTTTTTGCGGGTTTTTTTTACAAAATCATTAAGAAAAGTAGTTTTTCCTGTTCCTGCTTTCCCTGTTAAAAAAACACTTCTGGCGGTATGTTCAAGCAATTCAACAAGTGCTTCCAATGGATACAAATTTTCATCAAAGTTAATTGATAAAAAAGAAAATCTCAAGATTACTATAAAAAAGACTCCCTTTTTCAAGAGAGTCAGTGTATTGAGGAATATTAAAGATGCTCCATCTTTTTAGTAATTTTTCAGGCACCAATGAAGAATTTTGGCGATGTTTTTCGCATCATCCACTCCTCTGTGGTGAGTGCCTTCCAATGTCATTCCGAGCTCGCCCAAAGCCCTGTTCATACCGACACTTTTCCTTATGGTAGGATGAATTTCCCCGAATAGTGTTTTCACATTGATGTGGTCATCACTCATCGGATAATCCGTATAGAACCTTCTGGCCTGGTTCTGGAGCATATTCAGGTCGTAGTTTCCGTAGCTGGCCCATGTCAGTTCTTCTGAATCGTATTCTGCCCTGAGGATGTCAAATGCATCATCCAGCATCATTCCTTCGCTATCCAGCATATTCTGGGTCAATGTGGTAAGCTCAGTACAAAACGGACTTACCTTTGAATGCTGAGGTCTGATCAGAATTCCTTCATTTTTGGAGATCTTACCGGTTCTGGCATTCATCATACATACTCCGATTTCAATGATCTCACTTTCCTGACCTCTTGGTGGTCGGTTTTCCCAACATGTGGCCTCAAGGTCTACAATTAATATATTTTCTGTTGTTTTCACTTTGTTTAAAATTTTTGTTTCAATGGAAATCAAAATATAGAATGAAATAACTTTCAAGAGTCAAATGCTTCATTATTTTTCCATTTAATTTGTTACTTATTAGTTTAATATCCTGGTCCTGTTACATAAAAAGTTTCGGTAACCAATACCGAAACTATATTTTGAGAGTCATCAGCTCTTCTTTTACACAATCAATAACTATAGAATTCAACTTTTTGTTGATTCTTTTCTGCTCTTCCTTTTCAATGGTTGCAAAAGCTGCCGGAAAATCTTTTTCAAAATCTTCCAGAACATCCTGAGCAAAAAGACCGATTACTTTTCCTATCATTTTAGGCTCAAATTCACCGGTCTTGCTGAGCACATTATTCAATCTGTTGGCTGTCACATATTGCTGGATTTCTTCCCAGATATTCTGAGCCTGTTCGCTGAAATGAATTGGTTTCTGAGCAATTTTTGCTTGTTTTTTCACCATTTTAGATTTCTCGATCCATTTTTCATTCTTATTTTTCAGAATGACTCTTGCACCGTTGCCAAAATATCTGGTTTTCAAAGTTTTTACAATGGTTCCTTCACACATATTGTTCAATTCCGGGAGCCCTAGCCATGCCGGGATTTTAGAGTTAAAAACATTCGGGAACTTCAACGCTTCTTCCAATGTACCCTGAAACAAGGTTTTAGCATAGAAAAATCCTGTTTTTTCAAAAATAATATTGATAATATCTGTATCCAGGTAAGTAACCCCGTTTAACTTAATATCGAAGGCATAAAATTCGTTATAAGGTGCATATTCAATACCTTTTTGCACTCTTACCGCATCTTTTACCGCCTCTACATCTTTATGTTTGTAGCCGCCACCAAACAATTCTCCATAAATGACTATTGTTTGAACATCCCGATAAAGCTTTTTCACAGCATGGAATACTTCCAATACATTTTTTCTGTAACGTTCCAATATCTGATGGGCATTGAAAAATTTTTCATCATTACCGATGAATGCAGTTCTCTTCGCGATTTTAATCTCCTTTCCGTCGGTAAAGAAAGAGAAATTAGCCCCGTGAACTTTCTCCTGCACGATGAAAACCTCATCCCCAAAACCCTGCAGTCTGATTTGCTCAATGACGCGGGTTTGGTAAGCATTTTCTATAGAGTTATATGTTTTAAAAATCATTTTTTAGTTTTTTTTAAAGTTTTTTAAAAGGCTTTCAATATTTTCCTTTCCTACAGGGTTCATGGAATGGCAATAGAATTTGGGGATATTCAAAGAATGATCCAAGCAATATTCTATCAACCATTTGGCACAATCGTAGCCTGTTTTTTCAACGGATTCTTGAGAATCGTGTTGCAGATCAGCAAGGTCGTGGTCAAAAGAAATCATTTCCGGAATTCCTTTTTCCAAAATCCAGTGGACGAACTGCCCGTAATTGCGAACAATATGCCAGTCTTTTCTGAGGAAAATATCCTGTCTGGTATACTTATACGCCTCAACAGGATATCTTATATCATCCAGAAATAATAATCTTTTTGTCATTTTTTACGGTTTTGTAAGTCCGGAAGATGGATAAGGTTGTTAGAAACTTCCTTCTTCCCCTTCCGGTAATTTATACCATCATATCAGCACAATTGGAACTTGCAAAGGCAAAAGGTTTTGCTCTAAACACGTATCCCATTCCCAGAATATATCCCATAGCATCTTTCAAAGCCACATTGGATTTAAAATCCGGATCGGTATTAATGTCTGCGTGTACCTCCATTTCCACTCCATAAGTGTCCAATACAGAACAGATTGCGTAGGCGATTTCAACAGATTTGTTGACCTCGTTCAGCATTCGCTCCTTGATACTGATCGTCTGTATTTCTCTTTCTTTTCTGATAAAGGTAAACGCTCCTTTTCCTTCACGAATAAATACTACTGCCGTAGCATAGCTGATAAGCGTCTCCGTATACATGAGAGTCTGATCCCACACATACTTTCAGACGATGTCCGTTTGCCTGTTCGCGAATGATGGCTTCTTCTACCAGCTGCGTGATAGAATTCCGGAAAATTTTTCCATTCATATTCTGCCATGTTTGTTGTTGCGTTTCCATTTTTTCTACATGTTTTAAATTTTGTTTTAAATTAATTTGTGAATTTGTAAATCGTCAATTTTTACAGCCATTTGCAAAGCAAAATTCACTATTGACAATTTACTTTTTGAACTCCGAACCGGATTCGAACCAGTACTGTCAGTTTTGGAGACTGAGATACTGCCGTTACACTATCGGAGTAAACTGTGTTGATTCATCAGGGCTCGAACCTAAACTCCAAGAATCAAAATCTTGTGTGCTGCCTATTACACTATGAATCAATTTGATGAGCAATGAATACGATTAAAATCCATTTTGATAATGTTTTCATGGTCTATTACTTATTGTGGAACAGACAGGAATTGAACCTGTACCTTTAGTTTTTCAGACTAACGTGCAGACCTTCTACACCACTCTTCCTTTTTATATGAGTGATTACTCACTACTTATCCTGTATATTCTGGTACGGGAAGAGGGACTCGAACCCCCAACGGCCTGATCCTAAATCAAGAGTGTCTACCATTCCACCATTCCCGCAGTTTTTATAATAAAAAAGAAAGGCTGTCCTTATTTTTATTGATTAAAGATCTTCTGCTCCCGGGCAGCCCTTTTCTCTTTTCTTTATTTTTTGAATGGTAACCGGCCAATTTTTTTTCAACATCTGAACTTTCATGGTATTATTATCAATTCAAGATTGACCGGTTCATTCACATCCAGTACTCTATAAGGGAATCGAACCCTTGTTTTCTGCTCGAAAGGCAGGCGTCCTTACCGTTGACGAATAGAGCAAAAACCAACCGACCGGGAATCGAACCCAAACAACAAGAGTACATTTCCTGCATGCTGCCATTACATTATCGGTGGTATAGTAGAAGTAGTAGGATTCGAACCTACTCAGCTATGAAGCAACAGATTTACAGTCTGCCCCGACTCTCCAACTTCGGCGTACTTCCTTTTTACATGAGTAATCAACAATGAACAGTACATCGTTTTTGCTATTCTTTCTCATTGGAGTCAATAAAGCTTGTCTTAATTTTTTTGTTTGATATAAGAACTTCTATGCCCGACAAGCTTTATTTTTTCTCCTGAACTGATCTCATTTTAGGAATTTGAGATGGCTATGGGATTCAAACCCACTCAGTTTACACAACGGTTTTGCAGACCGCCCCGACTCTTCCACTTCGGCGAACCATCATTTAACCCATAATGATTGACGGGTAATGCGCGTCTTTCACTATTTGTTTTTAGTTTTTTAAAAAGAAAGGCCCGTCTGTATTTTGATTAAAGACCTTCTGCGCTTGACAGGCTTTTCTTTTTCAATAAGGATATTCTGTAAAAGAGATTATCATTTTATTACTCTCTGTTTTTACATTTTAATTTGATAATCATCGGAGAAACAAAAGCTTGTCTATATTTTTTGTATTTGGCGTAAAGATCTTCTGCTCCCGACAAACTTTCATTTTTCTCCTGAAACAATTAACATTGAGTTATCTGCGATTCTGGAAAGATTCGAACTTTCAACTTCCGGTTTAACAGACCGGTGCTCTACCATTGAGCTACAAAATCATTTGTAGTTTCGGAAGGGCTCGAACCTTCAACCTCCGGCTTATGAAACCGATACTCTAGCCACTTGAGCTACGAAACCTTTTGTATTCCATAAGGGGATCGGAACTTTGTCTTCCGGTAGAAAGCCGAATGCACTTACCCCTATGCTAATGGAACCAATTGTCTGGAAAGCAAGATTTGAACTTGCGACCTCCCGCGTCCAAGACGGGTAAACAACCACCGTTATCTTTCCAGTTTTACAGATTCACGTTTACCTTTCTTTTCCGGGAGACAGCCGGAACTTTATGGTGTATGAATCTTTGCGGTCTATGCGAGAATCGAACTCGCAGTGCCCAAGAGACAGTCGGGCAGGTTAGCCATTACCTCAATAGACCAATTTTTGTGATTCCGAAAGGATTCAAACCTCTAACCCTGGGTTTAGAAAACCCATGCTCTATCCGGTTGAGCTACGGAACCGTTTGGTAATCCCAGAAAGATTTGAACTTTCAACCCCCGGTTTAAAAGACCGGTGCTCTAACCATTTGAGCTATGAGATTTTTTGTAATCCCAGAAGGATTCGAACCTTCAACCTTCGACGTATCAGGTCGATGCCCTAACCAATTGAGCCATGGGATTTTATATTTTGGGTTTCTCCGGGGATCGAACCCTGTTCTCCGGTTCCACAGACCGGCGCTTTACCAGATAAGCTAAAGAAACCATAAAAAAGCGCCTCTTTCGGGAGGCGCTTTATATATTTTTACGTAAAAGATCATTAGCTGACCCACGTATATAAGCACCTTTTATCCACAATTTCAAGATCAAGAATACACAGACTCATTACCGGCTCCTGTCCGAATAGTCTTGAATATTGATTGAATATGTTGTGTAATTGTTTCATTTTATTTTTTGTTTGTTTTTAAATTATTTTTTGTTGAATCCTGAAAACCTGTTGCTTTCAATTTTCGGTTGCAAAGTAAATATGAATTTTTGAAACCACCAAATAAATTTTTAACTTAAGTAATTGAAAAACAGTTATTTACATAAAAAATAAAGCATAAGAAATATGTGTCCGCAATATTTTGCAGATCTCTTAATTACCTAAATGACTGTCTCTCATCGGGTTGCTTATCACTCTATTTTATCGTATTAAAGTTTCATTGTTAATTAAAAAATTTTCATGTTTATGGTTATTTTTTTTCATTCTAAATAATTTCTGACCTAAAAAACAAAAAACGCCTCGAAAAATCGAGGCGTTTCTGCAATATTTTGATTAATTTTTTACGAATTTACAGTAAATAATTTCCAAAGTCAGCACATTTCACCTCATTCCATATCATCTCATCATACGCGAATAATCCTTTATTTAAAGGACTTTTGCATAGTTCTGCATTGATATGTGCTCTTTGTATTGTCATAATTTTCTGTGGCAAAGATACTGTTTTTTGCTATTATTTTATGATGTTTACAGCAAGGAGGCATGAAAAATGGCTTTAGAATGGCACTTTCTGAAGTTTATCTCCTATGGACTTCTAATGCTGACTTTTTCCGAAAATGCTGAAGATTGATTTTTTGAAATGGTTAGTTTTAGCTAAAGTCAATAGATGTGGTTATTTTTGAATAGTTCGGTTAAAAGCCCAATCCTATTGATGTAGTGGAATAATATTGAAATTTAAAAGACAATATCTTGTATCTTGTATCTTGTATCTTTTATCTTTTATCAATTTCTAAACATCTTATTTCTTCCGGTTTTATATCTGGAGATATCTTTTAAAATCACCTCATCATCGGGATTGAAGTGTTTTAACTCATTGACAATTTCAGAGCGGCTTTCTACTTTTTCTGCAATAATTTCGTAGGCTATATTTCGGGTGACGGCTTGCAGCTTGGGATCTTTTTTAAACTCATGCTTCATGGCATCCAGATAAATGATTTTTTTGTAAAAAGGAGTTTTATCGTAAAGGTTACGGATTTCTGTTTCAAGTTTTCGGGTATCAGATATATTGGCAAAATAATTATTCAAACAATTGAAGGAGTCTTTATTCTCTTCCCAACCTTTCAATAAGACTTTTTGTGCCTCTTCGGTATTTTCCATTTTTTTCCGGTATATCAAAGAAGCTTTTACCATTTGATGATTGGTGATATACTCATCTGCCACCATTTGATAATAGGCATGGGCATTTTTCAGATCACTCATTTCTTTATAGAGGTCTCCCACTTTCTCCTTTTGCTCCATTTCTTTATAAAGGTCAATGGCTTTTTTATATTGTTTGGCCTTTTCATAACATGCTGCGGCATCAGATTTATTTTTTAATTTTTTAAGATAGACCGCTGCAGCTTCATTATAAAAGCCACCATCTTCCAATGTTTTTGCGCCCCGATAATTATCCTGAAGCAGGTTCATATAAACTTTTGCCGCCTTTTTGTAATCCTTCTCGGCAATGTATTTTTGTGCCAGTTCTTCATATTTACTTCTGATCTTATCAAACAATGAGTTTTCGAGATAAAAGTTACCACCGCCACCACTTCTTTTCCGGGAATTTCGTTCATTCTGTTCTTTATCTTTCAAAGCAGCAATCACCATAAAAATAATAAAGGCTACGATAAGAAAAAGGAATAATGTTCCTACAACACTCCAGAAGCTCTCATGAAACAGCTGAGCGACAATTCCGATGATTTTAAACATGGCCAGCAGGACAAAAGCAGCCATAAATTTGTCGATAAACTTCTGTCTATTCATCATCTTCTGAGTTTAAAATTGTTTTATCCTCCCTGAAAAGACGGTACAGAAGCAGCATCACGCAGATTACAAGCAGCCAAACAAACCAATTATAACCGAACATTTTCACCAACGGATAAAAAAGATACACCAGCATTGCCACCAGGACCGCAATCAGGAAAAATTTGATCCATCCCGGTACATGATCTCCACCGAGATTAAAAAATTTGCCTTTGACAATGAAAGAATATAACCCCACTGCACCAATCATCGCTATCACCAGATATAAAACATCCGACACCGGAGTGTCTTCCTTCTTTATACTTCCTCCTGTATCAATTCCTGTGATTTTTGAGTTTTTCCCGTAATACCGTGAAGGATCAGCCAGGTCAACAGTTCCGTATAACCTTCCCAGAGAGTCTTCGATGAGTGCCTGTCTTTTCTTCAAAAGGTATTTGACGACATCCCCATTTACAGGTTTTCCTTTGGTATATTGTTTCAGGGAATCTGATATTTTACGTTTTAAATTTTCTGTTTTTTCTTCAATATGCTTTTTAATTCTTTTGGTGTAAATAATTTTAAGTGAATCCCTGCTTTTTTGTTCTCTGTTTCCCAGTTTTTCAATATCGTGTCCTATTTCACTTACTTCCCTGCCTCCTGATTTTTTATATTCTTTTTTCTCCTTCTCATTTTTGGCTTCCATCATACCAGCTGTAAGAAGTTCATTGGAAAGACCTCTTCTTTTGAGGAAGTACATAGAATCTATTTTCTGATCGATTTCAGAGGTTCCGGACTGGAAGGCAATCATATCTGACGGGGCCTTTACAGCATCTGTGAAAACAGTTCCCGACGATTTTCCCGTTGTCTCTCCTTCTGATGTATTGTTATCTGATGGCAATACAATTCTTAAAACAATAGCTATGGCAATGACTGCCCAGAAAATTTTACGAAATTTTTTGGTCCCGGCAGTCTCCGGTTTACCTTCCTGGTTAGTTCCGAATAAACCTTCCAGCCAGGTAAATTTTGCAAAGCCATTTCCACGAGACGTTCCCATGACATCCAGAGGAACTCCCAATTCTATAGCCCTTTCCGGATATTTTTCAATATATTTTAAATACTTTTCTATTTCTTTTTTGTTTCCGGCCATTACTTTTTTAAGATCAAATGGCAGGTTATTCATCCATTCTTCCTCAGTTTGTCGCGGTTCTAATGTTTCAAGGACTTTTTCATCATCCATTTCAACCGTATAACTTTCTATTTTCTGAGGGATTTTTACTCCGTTCAGCGGCCTTCTGACGGGCTCACTGATTTTTCCCGGATCCTGAATTAATGCTATCCAATCTATAGGTTCGGACAGTTTTACCAGTCCAAATCCGGGATGCATGATAATAAAAGGGGCATCCAGCTGTTGCCAGTCTTCAGGAGTAATTTTAGGATAAAATGTACTATTTTCCGGAATAAAAAGCCTGTCATCCACCCATTGAAAATAGGCATTCCTGCCAATTTCCTGAGGAGCATGATCTTTAAAAACGAGAAAACATCCATAGAGAATATGGGGTTCGTTATCCGGAATAGCATATGCCTGTACACCGCTAAGGTCAATACCGAGGATTTCCATTTCCTGAAGCCATATCAGCGGTGAAGCCCCTTTAATTAAAAGGCCTTTTTTAGGATAATTATTTTTCGGAAAAGGGTGTATTCTAAGCTCCATAATCCAAAATCTGCTCTATAAATGCTTTCAAAAACCGTTGACACATTTCATCCATTGTTTTTACCTTCAACAGGGCTTGTTCCGGAAGATAATATTCGGAGCCTCCAAATTCGGTATACGTCGCAAGTGCCAGATACCCATTAAGGGTGGAAGGAATAAAAAATTCTTCAATTCCTTTATTGCTGCTTCTGAAAGTCAGCATTCCACGGGAATCTGTAATGATTTCACTTCCGTCAGGGAAGGTAAATTTATTTTTATTCTGTTCTGCAAAAATTGTAATTTCACCTCTGTTTTTGGAAAAATCCAATGTATTTTCAGAGGCACTGTACAGTTTATTTCCGGAAACAACAAGATCTCCGGAATTAGTGATCCCGATTCCATTAAAATTACTAATGATTTTCAGTCCGCTTCTGTTCAGTTTGGCCACTTCTGCCTGTGCCTTGATATTGTTTTTTTCTATTTCTCTATCTTTAGTGGAAATGACTTCTACTGAGATTTTTCCGTCTATATTTATTCTGTAAACAGTATCATTTGAAGGTTCATGCAGGTAAAAGCTTTTACCGAAATAAATTAAATGATAAGATTCAGGAATATGTAATCCCGTAAGATTCTGTTCCGAATATTCCCTTGTATTCAGATTCAGCTTGGAAACTAACTTTTTATCATATTGGTACTGGCATAAAATAAAATGCTGTTGCTTATTTTTTGCCATAGCAAACTGTCCCCTTGGTTTTACAGATATATTTTCAAATAAAACTTCACAACCATGGAAGGTTTTATAGTAATCATAGGAATGTCTATCGTAATAGTTATCTGAAAGGTATGTTTTCAGTAACTGTTTTTTAGAACTGAGGATATAAAACTCTCCTTCATATAAGAACCGGGCTATTGTATTAACGGGTGCGGGAAACAAAATAGGATAATTTTGTGGCAGATCGGTTTTCTTTCCATTTCTGTGATCGTTCTTTTGTTTTTGTTGTGGCGGATTGGCCCATAGCTCCTGAAGAGGAAGTTTTATTTTCTGAATATGCTTCCTTGTTCCCAGATGATGTTTATAAAAATTAATTTCTCCATCAGCGGTAGTTGTTACCAGAAATTTAAGTCTGTCTCTGTTTTCATGGATAATTTTCTGAACTTTTTCATCAGCCATATTTTCCTGATGGGTAATGAAAAACACCTCAATATCTTTTTCGGTATGCTGTTCGGTAAAGAATTTCCCCAGTGCTTCCGACACTTGCAGAACAGAGCTTACCTGATTAAGGTTTTCAATCACATCCTCCACTTTATCCAAAGAAATCGGAATTCCTGATTGTCCGAGAGCAAAAACTTTACATTCTGAGTGGGCTTTAGGGTGTTTAATGACAGCGAGAGCGGAGGCGAACGCCAGTACTTTTGGGGTGCCCCAGTTTCTTAGAGAGGTATCGATTAAAATAATTCTTTCAAAAATATTTTCTTCCGGCGGTATTTCCCTTTGGATGTACAAGACTTCGTTATTGGCTACACGATTCATAAATACTTCCTCATCGTTCGCAAATTCTGAAAGGAGCATCCTGTGAAAATCTCCTTTGTTGGTCATATCGGATATTCCTCCGACAGGTTGTTCTCCCGGGGAAAGATGGCGCATCGGAATTTTTAATCCGCTCCATATTCTTTTGATCAGGCTTCCGACCTGAAAGGTTTTAGGATCTTCGGTAAGCTCTCTGATAAAGTCTTTATCTGTATTGGCTGTGGCTTCTTCCTGTATCACCTCATCATCCAGTTCCGGCTCTCCAATGAGATCTTTCATGGCATCAATGATCGATTGAACGTCAGGAAATTTCGTATTCAGGTCTAAAGCGCTTAAATCTCTATTTAAATCAGAAGGCCTTGCATGTTTTTTTTTCAGCGCAGGTCTCAATTTCATGAGGTCTCTTACTATAAATTTGTAGATTGAAGGCTGCAACTACTGATGATGTTCTATTATGCCCATTTTTGAATAAGGTTTGGAGAAGAACAATTTTATTTTGCTTTTGTTTGTAAATTTTGGGAAGAGATTGTACCTTTTTAAGAAATTCAATCTGCTTTTCTGCTTTGAAATCAACATCACCTACGCTGTAAAAGTTTACGGTCTTTCTCAAAGGTTTCTCAAAATCGATGTATCCGTCCTGCATGGCATACAAAACCATTAGCAATGCCCCGAATGGCGGCCAACCTTGTGGCTGAAGTTCTTTTAAAATTTCCATTACGTAAGGCCTGTACGCAATGGCCCCTACTCCCGGTACTGAGAGAAGGTTGTTGTTGTGATATCCGGAATCACCGGGAACATCTTCATCGGTTTTCCATTCCCAGAAATAATTTTCGTAGGACTGGAAATAGGCCTTTAATTCCATTCTTTTGATTTTATGGTAAGACGGAAAGAACTTACTGACAGTGGTTGGAAATCAGAGTTCCCGATGGAAAGGAAATTTCCGTTTTCATCCCACAAAAGCCATCCGTCTGAATCTTTATTATATTTTTGTTGCAGAAATATGCTCATATTTTTAAACTCAAAATCAAAACCTGCTGGTAGTAAATGTCCGTCTTTTTCCCAAAAGGCTTTTCCGGGAAGGCTTACAATAGGGTTTCCTATGAAAAGCGCATATTCTCCTATCAAAGTCCATTTTATTTTTTCAAGTTTAAATTTTGGAACTCCTGCTATAATTTCTTTAATATCTGATATTTTTGTTAATAATGCGACGGCTGGCTGTTCTTCACTTAATTCTTTTATATTAATTGTTATCTTTTCATCAATTCCGAAATAATTTTGATTGGAAGCGGGAAATCTTAGCCGTAAAGCTTTATCAATAGGGGTCCAGAGAAGTCCGGTTCTCATTTTTTTACTGGGGACCAATGCCTCTTTTTTAAACAGAAGTCCTTCGCGAAGTTCATACAGCAAAAAATCCGGCAGCTGATGAATTTCCGCAGATAAAGCCTGTTCATCGGTGAATCCTTTAAGCCATATGGTTTGATCATCTGTTGCAATATGGATATTCTTCCAGTCTCTGACAGAGCCCAGAAAATCTTCTCCTGCACGGGGTAATTCCGCCCAGAATTCTTTTATATGGTCTGAAGAATTTTCTGCCATAAGCTTTCAATTTCCTGCTGGATATATTGTTTCTGTTCGGGATTTCTGATCCAGTCACAACGGGTCTGCAGATATCTTAATTTATCTTTGATCACATTCTGTTCTTCGAAACTCAAGGTTCCTTCATTCCATTTATCAACAAGAATTTTCACGTCTTTCATCACGTCTTCAGGATTGGGGGTTTTATTCTGCATGGCCTGAGGATGTGAACGGGGATGATCATCTTTTTCAATGGTCCTGTTGATGATGCCTTCAAGAATTTCGATTTGTTCTTCTGTATCCCAAATATGCTTCAATACCCAAAGGTCAGACAGGACGGCTTCATTTCTTCCACAGATTAAAGCACTTGCTGCAATAAGATTCTGGAGTTTCACTGCTCTACGGTCTGAAATACTTATTCCCGTATTTCTAAGGCTCATAATGGTATTGAGATACACTTCATAAATGGGTTTAAGATCCACTGTTCTGCAGAGTTTCTGGAGTTCTCTGATTTCATCGGCATGAATTCCCGGAACTTCTGTTTCTTCTTCATTTTCGAGTTTTCTTCCTGCTAAAAGTACTTGCTGTAATAATTCCGGATTTACATAATCAACATTGATACGTATCAGAAAACGGTCAAACAAGGCATTCAAAGCTTCATCTTCGGGTAGTACGTTACTGGCTCCCACAAACATCAGAGCGGGCAGGTGTTTGGATTCTTTTCCTCTTTTGAAAATCTTTTCGTTCAAAGCCGTCAGAAGAGAGTTCAGGATAGCTGAATTGGCATTGAAAATCTCATCCAGAAAAACCATTGAAGCTTCCGGCATCATTCCTTCAGTGTTGGTGAGAAGCTCACCCTCTTTTAATCTCCGGATATCAAAAGGACCGAAAATTTCATTAGGTTCCGTGAAACGTGTTAACAGATATTCAAAATTTTTACCGTCCTGAACGGTTTTTGACAATGTTCTTACAATAGCAGATTTTGCCGTACCTGGGGGACCGTACAAAAAAGCATTTTCTCTGGCCAGCAGACAGATCCCCAACAGGTCTACCACATCATTTTTACCAACAAATGTATCTTTTACATAGTTGAGAGCCGTATTGAGTTTATTGATATTCTGTATCATTAATTTTCTTGGGTTATTATTTTTAGTTCTCTCCAGAATGCCTCTTTATGCATCCCGAATTCTGCCATCAGCAATTTATTGATCAACGGAATTTCTGCCAGTTTATAATCTTTCTTTTCTACAATTCTTTCCAGATATAATTTTCGGTAGGTTTTGTTTTCCAATTCTTTTTCCCAATTTATATTTTTAAGGTCGCAATCATAACCAATTCCGGAATAATGGAAAACGCTTAGAATATCTTCCAGCATTTTGATCAGTATATCTTCCGGATCTGCAGAATATAATGCGGTTATTATCTCCGGTAAAAATCGCAGTGATAAATCAGCCGAAAGTATAGCAGAAACATCTCTGCTTCCTTTAAATCCTGGAATAAGCCTGCTAAGATCTTTATCAGTATTCTCTCTGATCATATACAACTGAGCACTATGGTACAGTACTTTTGCTGCCCAAACCGCTGTTTTTTTATCATACGCAACCTGATCAGATAAAAACTCCAATCTTTCTTTTTCAAATTCTGTTTCAAAATATACTTCTGCACCTTCTTCCTCTTTCATGGAAATCTCCTGCAAGCTGGAAAAAAGTGTGATGCATTCGTTTTGTCTGAGCAAAAAGATTGTGTCTAGGAATGGTGATCTGGTATCCATCATCTAACAAAAATAAAATTATTTCGTTTAGAATAAAATTTTTAATCAAAGTATTGGTGTTAAATACCGTAACGGAATTTTTTAATGTGAAAAACTGATTAATCAAGAAACCGTGCGTTGTCAGTATTTTAAACCTTGACAACGCACGGCAGGAGTTAAGCGACAATTTCAATGATATTATTTTCCGGATCGAGAATTACACTTTCATAATAGCCATCTCCTGTCGTACGGGGTTCTCCGGCAATCGTATACCCATCTTGTCTCAGGAGATTGGTAAGGTCATCGACTTTTTCTTTGCTTCCTGCTGAAAATGCCAGATGTATGATTCCAAACTGTTGGGAATCGTAGGAGTTTCCCCCTTCCTGAATATCAGGCCTTGTCATGATTTCAATACGGCATCCATTCTCAAAACTCAGGAAATAAGACTGAAATTTCTTAAGAGGATTATCATATTTTTCATTGGAAACAGCTCCGAAATATTTCTGATAGAAAGCTCTTGATTTTTCAAGATCTCTGACCCAGATAGCGATGTGTTCAATTTTCATTTTTTAAATTTTAGCTGATTGAATAGAGCAAAAATAACGGATGGAGCTTCCTGATACACGCTCCGTATTGTTCTGTTTTTGTTCTGTATGTACCGGGTTTACATTTTGTCAGAAAGAATATGAAATTTATAAAGGTCTTGCTGTATTTTAGGATTTACAATATTTATTCCGAATATCCTGTAGATTTTATTGCCATGATTTGCCTATCTTGTTTCAGTCATGACAATACTGTCAGCAATCTAAAAGTTATTATCTTTGCGGCAGTCAAAATAAAATTATGAGTATTCACATCAGTGCCAACAAAGGAGAAATTGCTAAAGTAGTATTACAGCCGGGGGATCCGCTTCGTGCACAGTACATTGCTGAAAATTATTTAGAAAATGCTGAACTGGTAAGCAAAACCAGAGGAATATTGTATTATACCGGTCTTTACAAAGGTAAAGAAATCACTGTAGGAGCCAGTGGAATGGGTTTTCCGAGCATCGGGATCTATTCTTTTGAGCTGTATACAGAATATGAAGTAGAAACCATCATCAGAATCGGAACTTGTGGTGCTTATAATACGGATCTTAAGCTTTTTGATCTTTTAAATATTGAAAATGCTGCCAGCGAAAGTACTTATGCTAAATACGCTTGGGGAATTGAAGATGAGATTCTTCCTCACCAGGGAAATATCTTTAGTACGATCAATGAAACGGCTAAAGAATTATCATTGAATGCCAAAGCAATCAACATCCACAGTAGTGATATTTTCTACAGAAAAGATCCTGCTACTCCTGAAATTGCTACAAAATACAACTGCCCTGCAGTAGAGATGGAAGCT
Source organism: Chryseobacterium indologenes (assembly GCA_016025055.1). NCBI lineage: Bacteria > Pseudomonadati > Bacteroidota > Flavobacteriia > Flavobacteriales > Weeksellaceae > Chryseobacterium > Chryseobacterium indologenes. The sequence goes on along the minus strand of CP065590.1, from coordinate 2,562,542 downwards.
TTCGGATTGTTTGCCAATGCACAGCACTTAGGAAAAAATGCCGCAACGATTCTTACGGTAACGGATATCATTCCTACTCACGAAAAAATCTCAGCTGACCAAAGAGAAAAAGCTTTGAATCCAATGATGGAACTGGCTTTGGAATCGGCAATCAAGAGTTTATAAGAAGTCCGGGACGCCGGCCAGGAGAATGCGCAAACTGCTATAAAAAAAGAGCTTTACTTTAGTGTAGAGCTCTTTTTATATTCTGAAAAACTGTCTGGCAGTTTCTGTGGTTTCGTCTGCAACTTCGGAAATTTCTATTCTTTTTAAACGGGCAATTGTTTGTGCCACATAGGGCAAAAATGAGGGCTCATTTCTCCTGTTCTGTATTCTGGGCATATTTTTCGGAAGCATGAACGGAGCATCGGTTTCAATCATCATTCTATCGAGCGGAACATACCTGATCACCTCTTCCAGATGCTTAAATCTTCTTTCGTCGCTGATAGCCCCGGTAAACCCAAGGTAAAATCCTTTATCCAGGTATATTTTTGCTTCATCCAAAGTTCCGGTGAAACAATGAACTGCAGCTTCCGGTAATTGTGAAATATATTCGTCTGTTATTTCATTCAACCTTTTAAAGGCTGCTCTTTCGTGTAGAAAAAGAGGTTTATTGACTTCTATGGCCAGCTCAAGTTGTGCTTTATAACATTTTTCCTGTATGGGCCTCGGAGAAAAATCGCGGTCAAAATCAAGCCCGCACTCTCCTACAGAAATAACGTGATCTTGTTCCAAAAGGTTTTTAAGCTCCCTGATGCTTTGGTCAGTCAATGATTTAGCGTCATGAGGATGTATTCCGGCTGTTGAAAATAAAATATCCCGGTATTCTTCTGCGATTTGAGCAGACTCTTTGCTGCCTCGTACGCTTGTTCCCGTGAGAATCATATGATCTACCCCTTGATCCAAGGCCCTGTTGATAATTTCATCATGTTCATTACAGAACTGTTTATTGGTCAGATTAATGCCAATATCGATGTAAGTGTTCATTTTTTACTGATTTATTATATTTTGCAGCAAAGCTACCAGGTTAGTACGCAACCTTTTTACGGTATTCAGTTATTCATTGATAAATTTTTCGAGAAAACCGATGAGCTTTGTTCCGCCATGACTCCAGCGCAGGCCGTGTCCTTCTTTTTCTCTGACTTCAAAAACAAGGCCGTGTTTATAGTGGAAGAATACATTCCACCAGGTTTGGTGTTCAAGAATATCATAGATTTTAGCCATCACTTTTTCCTGCTTTTGCTGATTATTTCCTTTGATTTCACCCCAGAAGTCATCATCCATTCTTCCGATATGTTTTTCCCAGGCTCTCTGGGCAATGGTAATTTCATTGTTAAAAGGTTCCAGACAGGCTTTTATCAAAACTGGTTTAACGGGAGGAGCTGCATTTTCATCGCGAATACTTGCTGATGTCAGTCTCTGACCTAAGAGAATAAGCCAGTCTTCAAACGGAATTGTCTCTAAAATTTGTGCTTTTACCTCATCGGACTGATCATTTCCAAGAATACCTATAAAGTTTTCGAAGATTTCCTGCCTGTTGATTTTTATTTCTTCATTAAAGTAAGGCAGGTCATATTCCAAAATACCAGCTTGATATTTTTCAATATTGCTTTTCAAACTATTTAGATGCTCTTCTGCCAGTACAGCCAGATATTTTTCTTTCCACTCCTTTGAAATAAAGGGAATATATTTTTTTATCAGATTCATTTCAGTATGTTTTCACCAGATTCACCGATAAATTTTCTTTCTCAATCAGATACCCGACAAGGTTAAACCATTCTTTGCAATGATCCAGAATCCAAGCATCTGAGGAAATAATAATTTCTGAACTTTCGGATAAAAATTTATCTGGATTGTATTGAAGCTCAGCCTCCCAGTTGAGATTGTTTTCTTTGGAAAAGTCTAGAATCATTTGTTTAATTCTGCCACTGTTGGAAACCGGCTGATCAAAAATCCAGACTATTTTCCGGATTTTATTCTCCACATGAAAAGCTGCCACCAGTTCAATCGCCTGCAGGGTCTGATGAACCCTTTTATATGTACCGTGAACACCTGAAAGATCACGTAAACATCCGTCCAGCCCTTTAAAAATATAAGCTCCCGAAAGCCAACTTTCTAACAATATCAGGACATTGAACCCATCGAGATAAACTATTTTGTCCTGTAAATCTGAAGCATTCAATTCTTTTGTTTTCCTGGTGGTCAGCTGATGCTCAGATGCTGAAGCTCCCCTCAACGCCTGAACCTGTCTTGTTTTTAACCTGTATCGGTTTCCTACCAGTTCGGATGTTGCTTTTTCTGGATAACCTCTTGTCAGCAAATAGTGCATATCCTGCACAGCCATTCTGAGTTTACCCAACTGATTTTCTGAGTCTAACAAGGGATCATCACCGGTATTCTTTCCACGGTTTCTGTTATTCATATTTCAAAAATACTTTTTTAGGAAGAAATAGGAAAACCTACATCTTAATTAAGTTGAAAGCAAAATATTGTATTGTCGCCAAAGGATCGCCAAGGTTTTTAACAAGCTTCATTTTTTAAGGTACAGGGATTTTATCTTCGGTAAAATTTGTGATCTGTCTATTGTTTGCCACGAATGCAAGATTAAAAAGTTTTTGTCATTCTATGTGCCTATGTGGTTTGAAAATTATAGCCTTACAAATATTAGAAAACGCAACGGAGTGTATCTACGACAATTTTTTACTAATATTTCTCAAAAGATGATTTATTGATTTGAAAATCTTAAAAACGAAAAGCTATGTTTTCTACAACAAAAGAGATATTTTATACAAAGTTTGAAACAGCAATAAGGAATATGTTTGCAAAAGACTTAAAAATACTCTTATGAATACACTGAAAAAATTATGTTATCTGTCTGCAGCAATGCTTTTATCAGCATCTTTTATATCGTGTTCAAATGATGACAATGAAATGATTATTGAACAGCAGACTCCTTCCCAGGTTTTATCTTCCACACCATGGGAAACAACCGGAGCTAAAGATAAAAACGGAAACAGCGTGGCATTAACTGATTCCAGCGTTGCGGGATATGTAGGTTTTGCCTATTTCAAAACTAATGGAAGCTTTGCGATCTATAATTTGACTGATGTCTTAAGGTCGATGGGAACATGGTCTGTAGATGCGCAGGTAAAAACAAGAACTATTTCTTCCCTGAACCCGGACGGAACCACTATTTTTACCCGTGATGTTGAAATTCTTGTTTTAAACAAAAATGAATTTACTTACAGAATACGTCCTAATTCTGCAGATCCTTCAGTTTATTATGACATTATCCATACAAGAACATCTCATGCTGAACCTGCCAATGGACAGCTTACATTAGCTTCTACCCCCTGGGAAACAACAGGTGCCAAAGATAAGGATGGAAACAGCGTGGCATTAAATGACAATAAAGTGGCCGGTTACGTAGGATATTCTTACTTTAAAGCTAACGGAACCTTTAAAATCTTCGGGCTAAATGATGTTTTACGCTCTGAAGGGACATGGTCTATTTCTCCGGATGGGAAAAAGAGAACACTGACTACCCCTACATTTACCAGAGTCGTGGATATTCTGACTCTCAACGAAACGACATTCACATACAGAATAACGCCTGATGCATCAAATCCGGCTGTATTTTATGATATCATCCATACTAAGGTAAACCATAAGGAACCTTTATAGTATTATTTTTTTGATCACAAGAAACCCCTGCTCAAGCCGAACAGGGGTTTAATTATATGTATTCTTTCCACCATTTTTCCCAGACCGTGTGCTCCAGGTGATCGAGATTTACTTTTTCACCGATGAGCGGCAAGGTAATGGGTTGATGGTTTTCTTCTGCATATTTTGAGATCAGTTCCAGAGGTTCGTACCAGGTATGCTGAGACAATTTAAATTTTGAATGGTGTACAGGGATGAAATTTTTCGCCTTCAATTCTTTTACTTCGGTAATAATCTGGTCAGGCAAGGAATGGATGTACGGCCATTTCTCGTTATACTGTCCGCACTCCATTACAGCCAGATCAAAGGGTCCGTATTTTTCTCCTATTTCGGTAAAATGATTTCCATAGCCGCTGTCTCCTCCCAGAAACAGGTTTTTGGATGGGGTTTTCAATACGAATGAAGTCCATAATGAGATATTCCTGTTCAGCAATCTGCCGGAAAAATGTCTTGCCGGTGTCAGCGTAATGGTGAAACCTTCTGCAATACTGATACTTTCCCACCAGTTTTTTTCAATAATTTTTTCCGGTTTCCAGCCCCAGTATTCAAAATGCTGACCGGTACCTAATCCACAAATGACAGTCCCTACATGATTTTTTAAGGCCTGTACGGTTTTAAAATCCAGATGATCCCAGTGATCATGGGAAATAAGGAGGAAATCAATATCAGGCATATGCTCCGGTTTATAATAATCTGCACCCTGGAAAGCTTTGATAGACCCTGGCATTGGAGAAGCATTTCCACTGAAAACCGGATCTATTAAAAATCTTTTACCATCAATCTGTATCAGATAAGAGCTATGTCCAAACCATACGAGAATATTTTCTTCACGGGTAAGGTTTTTGAGATCAGTTGTTACAAAAGGAAGAGCTGTTCGGGGTGATGTATTTTCTATTTTGCATAAGCTGCTCACAAGAGCTTTGGTCATGCTTTCACCTTCTAATAAGGCTGGTGTGACAAGTATATTCTGGAATTTCCCGTTAATATAATTGGGAAGTGTACTGAAATATTCTTTTCTTTTTTCATCGGGGAATTGCCCCAGTTGTTTTACTAAATTCATTCTTCTGGTATTTACATTCTCACTCTTTCTTCTTCCATATCCAATCTGGTTAAATAATGTCTGATGTATTCTTCATCTATATTCATATTGCGTCTGTTTTCTTCGCGAAGCCATATGCGTTGCTGTTCCAGTGCCTCAAAATATATTTTTTTACCTTCATCAGACATTTTATGAATGGAGTCTTCCTTATCTTCTTTCTCCCAACGATCAAGCATACGATTAAAATATTCATTCTCGGCTCTTCTTTCCCTATAGTTTTCGTTAAGATAATGCAGGGCTACACGACGCATTTCTCTCCGCAGAAAATGTTCGGATTCTTCTTTCGACCAATACCTTCCTCCGGAATCTGATAAGTTGAGCTTCCTGATCAGCGCCGGCAATGTAAGTCCCTGAAGGATTAATGTGACCAGAATCACTACAAAGGTAATAAAGAGAATCAGATCACGATGTGGAAAGGGTTGTCCGTTATCCATCAGTACCGGGATGGATAATGCGGCTGCCAGGGAAACCACTCCGCGCATTCCCGTCCAGCCCATCAGAACGGGAAGTTTCATCCCCGGGCTTCTGTCTGCAACGTTGATATAATTCCGCATTATCATTGTTGTAAATACCGCCCCAAAAGAAGCCAGAAACCGGACTACAATCAATACTGCCGTAATCACGAGACTATAATTGACGGCATCTGAAAAGCTTACTCCTTCTTTACGTAGCCCCACCATAATTTCAGGGAGATCTAATCCTATTAATAAAAATACAATTCCATTGATTAAAAATACAAAGCTTTCCCATACGTTGGATCCTTTCAATCTTGATTCCGGGGTTCTGAAGATCTCATGTCTCCTGACCGAAAGAAACAATCCGCCGCTTACTACGGCCAATACTCCGGAAGCATGAACTTCTTCTGCAGCAATATACATCACATAAGGTGCTACAAGACTTAATATCGCATCCATATTGACATCTGTAGGGAATATTTTTTCGATCTTCAAAAAGATATAGGCAAGCAACACACCTATTCCCAATCCTCCGAAGATCATCCATCCAAAGCTTGCAAGAGCGTCCTGCCATAAAAACTGGCCTGTAGCGACAGCCACCATGGCAAACCTGAATATAATCAAAGAAGAGGCATCATTGAAAAGGCTTTCTCCTTCTAAAACTGTAGAAACATTTTTAGGAACTTTTACAAATTTCAAAATCGCCCCGGCACTTACCGCATCCGGAGGAGATACTATGCCTCCCAATACAAAACCTAAAGCCAAAGAAAACCCCGGAATATAGTAATTGGCTACAAAGGCAACTGAAATTGCAGTAAGAAAAACCACGATAAATGCAAAGCTTGTAATGACACGTCTTAGCTTCCATATTTCTTTCCATGAAACGGCAAAAGCGGCCTCATATAAAAGGGGTGGCAGAAAAATAATGAAGATCAGTTCAGGATCAATTTTGATAACAGGCAAACCGGGAATAAAACTTATAAGTAATCCTGCAATGACCAGAATAATAGGATATGCAACTTTCAAACGATTGGCCAGCATAATAGAGCCAATGATTACGAGGACGAGTCCTAAGTAATAAATAAAATTTTCCACCATTGTCTTTTCAATTAATTTTTAAACCTAATGATATATTTTATTTGGTTTTAATCTCAATAGAAAAATAAATATAAGCAATAGATTCGGAAAATGTTATTTTTTTAACAATTTGGTTTTTACCTGGTAGTAATTAAATTGAAATATTGTAAGATAAAATTTAATTTATTTTTGTCTCAGGTCAGGCGGATTACACAGATCTTTATAAAAATATCTAAGTCAACTATACTGAGAGAACGACATTTTATTTTTCTGCTAGGTCTTATTTTACCAGCCATATCACCAAAAGAGTAAATACCATAATAAGTCCCAACATCAATGCAACTGTGCCGAGTATACTTTTCCAGTACTGTAGGGCATTAAACCGGAAGTTTTCAGGATTGATGTAAAAGGCATCGAATACGAAAGGATCTACTCTTAGATCTGGTCTGAAATAGACAATTCCCTGAATAAATTTTCTTCTGAGTGCCCTTTTATTGCCGGTGTAATAGCTAAATCCGGGATCTATTTTACCAAAATCAACCTCAACAACGTCATCATCATACCTTAATTTCAGAAACCAGGTTTTAACTTTTTGCGCTACCCCGACATCATACACATCGGCAAGGCTCCACCCCTGAATCTGACTGTAAAGAATTTCTTCTTTACTTCCGTTTATTTTATAATAGTGAAGTCCTTCATTATCTACCAGAATTTTAGTCACCCTTTCTGCGGAAGCTTTTTTACCCTGACGGAATAAACGATAACCGATGTAAATCAACGCCGGATAATATACCAAGGCAAGTATGATAAAAGCTGTTACGTTCTTGGCCAACAGAAACGGGAATACCAGAAACATTACAATAGCCACCAATAAAAAAATCGGGCAAAAAATCCTGATCAGCCACGTTATGATCCACCAGGGTTTTGATTCCAGTGGTAAAAATTCTTTCTCTACATATTCTTGCATAATCTCAAGATATGAAAAAAAGACTATAAAAACAAAAAAGAGCTGCAATAGTGCTGCAGCTCTTTTTGTACAAAATTAAAATAAAGATGTTCTTAAAACTATGATATACTATGTGTTTTTTCAGTAGTGGTATTATAAGTTTCGGAAAAGACATTGTCTACGAACCTCCATTCTGCCTGAGCGCTTCCTGGAGTAAACTTTATATGCAGATAACCTCTTTTATGAAGGTTAGCATACTCAAGGTCATCGATCAGTAACGAAAATGCCTGAGCCAGTTCCTGAGCTTTAGCAGGATCGGAGCTAATTCCCAGATAGCCTTCTAATCCGGGTGAAGAGACTGAGCTGCATGCCAATTCTGTTCCAATGAAATTTCCCTGTGCGTTGTTGAGTTTACCCAACCATGCATTGTGTGTATCTCCTGCCAGAACGACTACATTCTTCCCCGCCAAAATAGAATAAAGTTGTTCTCTTTCCATAAAGTAGCCATCCCATGCGTCCAGATTGTAAGGGAGAGTGGTTTTTATTCTGGCGATTTCCTGTGGTGTTAAAGCCGGATCTTGCTGCTGATATCTTTTTTTGATAACAATCAATTGGGCCAATGTGGTCTGAAGGGCCTGCATTGTTGCAGGCTGTGCACTTCCATACTTTTTTATTTCACCCAGAATCTGATTGAGCAGCATCAATAATTCGGCAGGAACCAACATTTTGGTCATGAGGATCTGTTGCCCCAGCACTTTCCATTTCGCTGTATCTGTATTAATCTGAGATCCCAGCCAGGCCATTTGCTCACTTCCGATCAGTTTTCTGCCTGTACTTAGAAAGTCTGTCTGAAACTCTGCCTGTTTAAAGTTTCCTGAACTATCCAGATAATCTGAATATTCCATTTGTTTGTCCCTTGCAATCACTCTTGTATCCATCATGTAAAGGGAAAGTATATTTCCGAAATTAAAACTTCTGTAAATTCTAAGATCTTTTCCGGTTTTTAAGGGAATGTACTCGCTGTATGCCTGGAATGCCGCCATTTTTCTTGCCTGAAAATCGCCTTCGTCCGGCTGATGATTTTCTGCTCCGGTTTTATAAGTATCGTTGGCAAATTCGTGGTCATCCCAAACACAGATAAATGGTTTTTTCTGGTGAAGAAGCTGAAGGTTTTTATCTCCTCTGTACTGCCTGTATCGTTCTCTGTAATCATCAAGGGTAAGAATTTCTTTAGCGGGCTTATGAGCTCTTCCCAGTGGGTTGGTGTAAGGATTGGTTCCGTATTGTCCCGGTGCATATTCATAAATGTAATCACCAAGGTGCACCACAACATCTGCTTCGGACTGAGCAATGGCTCCATAGACGTTAAAAAGTCCGGCCGGAAAATTAGAACAGGAAACGACGGCCATTTTCACATCATTCACGGAATCAGATTTGGATGGTAATGTCAATGTTTCTCCAATAACACTGGTTTCTTTCGTAGTTCTGTTATAAAACCTGTAATAGTATTTTGTATGGGAAGGAATATTCTGTACATCAATGGCAATGGTAAAATCATTAACAGTCGTTGCATTGGCTTTTCCACGTCTTATGACTTCTGAGAAAGTATTATTTTTACTGATTTCCCAGGTAATTTCAGCATTGGAGCCCGCTGAATATCTTGTCCAGATAATTACTCCTGTTGCTCCGGGATCAAAACTGGCTACCCCGGATTCAAATCCTGAATTTTTTAACCCGTCCGGAGCTGCGTCTGCATCACCGGTGAAATCATCACTACAGCTTTCAATAAGAGGTGCGATAAAAAATCCACCGGCTGCTAATAATGAATTTTTCAGAAATCTCCTTCTGCTGAATTGGTTGTTGTTTTCCATCATTACTTTTTTGCAAAGCAACGGTATCTGAAGAAGAAGGCTGTTAACTGAGTTTTAATTATTTTTTATGGTTTTTTAAACGGATGTTTAACTACAGTTTACAAAGGATAATTAATTGTAGTTTTATAATGTCTGAGTAGATAGTCATAGATTACCATTTCAAATAATCTTTGATCAGATATGAAAAGTCTGTTGATATTCATATGAAATATACTTTGAAAAAAAACCTGTAAGGACATTCCTAAAGATTGGTTTTCATTATGGTTGATAATATTTTGAAATGCAAGATTGCCTGCCAGAATATTAATAATATATTCCCGTTCTTTAGAAAATTCTTCAGAAGTAAGAAAATCAACAAATTTTAATTTGAATTCTCTATACTTTTTATCTAATTGTGAATTGAGTTTTTTATCTGCATTAAACTCTTGTTTAAAAACATTATTGAAATTCCTGATCCATCCTAGTTTCTCCGGAATAGTAAGATTGATTTCGTCGAGAGTCTGATCAATATAATACATAGAAACAATAATTTTTTCCTCATCATCATAATGCAAGCACTGCAGAGTAAATTCGCTATTGTTTTGGAATAAGGTTTCGGCATCATCCATTGTATTTTCTCCATATCTCTCTATTTCCCTATTGTAAGTATCTACAATAATATTGGAGATTTCTCCACTTTCTGTATATTCCTTTAAGGCATCATTGATTTTTTCAAAAATTGTATTGTAATTATTTATATTACTGACCTTCAGCCTTATTCTTAGGTGTGGCTCCGGATCAGTATAACGAATGAAAAACCATTTTGAGATATGATTATTTTTTTGAAGATCTTCTATAAAAAAAGCAATAGCTTCTTCCAAAATAATATCAGCAGTTTTTACTCCTGTATAAATTTTAATATACAGCCATTCACTTCCGGGAAAAAATTGTCTCTGGGACACCATTATAATTTTTAATTTTTATACATAGGAAAGACAAATTCATATCTAAAGTCACAATTTTCATTGTACAGAAACTCTTCAATATTGATCGACTTTTCACTTTTTATAGTTTGAATAAAAAGTTTTGCCATATCATAATTTTCCAGATTCATTGTTAATGTATTATCAAACTTTGCCCACTGAATCCAGGGTTTAATTTTTCTTTTTGTTCTCCAGTTTTTCAATTCAGCTAAAAAAAGTTTTTTATCCGGAATCATGGCATCAAGATGAGCAATATCCTTTTCTGTAATTTTCCACCGAGCTTTTGAAAGAATGATATTATTATATTCTACCCTTGGCAGAAATTTATAGATCTGATCTAAACTTCCCCAATCTAAATATAGTTTCGGGTCTGCATTTTGTGAATATAAATCAGAAAGAAAATGATAAACGGGTAAGGAATTAGTAAAATAATTATGAGCGTTTGTTAAATAAGGCCGTACTTCTTTATTAAGCTTTTTAGATCGTAAAATAATATCGTCATTCTTCAAAGAAATATACAAATCATCTACCGATATCTGATTTTCTTTATTTAAAACCGATTGGGCAAGATATGGAATTTCATATTGTCTTAAAGTAGGTCTTCGAATTACATTTCCTATTCTTGCTTCCGGTAAATGAATTATTTCAGCTAAAATATATTCAGGATTCAGTTCTTCTTCTTTTTTGTAATTACTTTTGTTAAAGCTTCTATTTTTGATTTTTCTGAACAAAATCTTCCAGAAAAATTAGCAGCACTACTTCCTGTATGACTATTTATAAATAGTTTCTCCTGACTATTGTCTGAAACAATTTCTGCCAGAAAAGAGATCGTATCGGGCAAATTATTCCAGTTTTCTTCAAAATCTTTAAAGTCTTCATCAGACAATTCTATTGTATATTGGCTTTCTAACAAAGCACTTTGTAGTTTCTCATTGAGAATTTTCTGTATAGGATTAAGAATAATAGTACTATTTTGACCTTTCTTTGAATTAGAAATCTTTACATCTTCCAAATACGGATGAATCCCTTTTATGGCACTATTCTGCTTATATCCGATACCGGCTTCAGTATCAAGAGCAAGGCTTAGAGAAACTTCCCGTGTTTCATATCTCTTTGCAAAGGCTTTTTTAAACTTTTCTAATGTAGTACCCTGCTGAGGCTGATGTATTTTATTTAAAAAAATAACCGCCTTCTTCAATTCATTTTTCCAAATCCTTGGTAGAGTGAATTTAATATTGGAATATAAATCTGTCTGGAATAAATACTTTCGGTCATATTGTATTTCAAAGGGCTGTATAAGTTTCTCAATTTCATGATATTTTGAAATATGATTTCCTATTTCCTGGTCTATTTCGTCTATTTTTTGTTTTACAGAAAGTAAAAGAGATATTTCTTTATCTGCTTTAATTCTATGTAAAACTAAGAGTAGGGCTTCCAAAAAGTCTATTCCTGAAACATTAGGTTCAAGTTCGCTTACAAGAACCTGATTATCTACTAGTTCTTCCAAAAAATCCAAAGCATCTTCCCAAGTTATTTCTTCGTTTACAAGAATTTCTGAAAGTTGCTGAATCGTTTTTCCTGCTTTTGAAAATTCTAATATTTGCTGTAATTCTTCTGAAAGAGGAGCTGAGGAGATGATATACTCTCTTTTGCCATTTGCATATTGGTATTCTATATACCGGATTTTATTTCCAAGTTTATAAAGACTGCTGTTTGGAAAGAACAAAAGCTTTTGTCTTATTTCCTGTGTCTTTACAAAATGTTGTCCCAAAGTAACAAGAAAATGCATATCCAGCCTTGTATCTCTAACTAAATCATCAGTATGATCAGATATTTCTCTAACCACATCATCAAAATTCCCTATACTGACATTAGAAAATAAGCCGAATGGGGTACAACGAGTACACATTCGGCTATAATACTTTAAAATGGTATTTTTTAGTTTTTGATATTCTTTTGCAGATATTTCCCGTTCCGAGCTAAAATATTTAGATAGTTCTTCATACAAGTTCGGTGAGGCTAAATAAATGGCTTCCTGAAATACCTTATCATTAAAAATTTCTCTCAACTCTTCATCTGACACTTCTTCACCACCTACTTTTTCATAAAATTTTTTATATGAAAACAAAGGAGTACGCATCATATACTCATTAAAAAACTGATAAGGAAAACGAGGCATTCTACTTCTCTGTATTTTTTTGTTTGGGTTGATAATCCGGATGGCCAAGTTGCCATAATGCAAACGCAAACATTTCTCCAATATTCGAATAACGCTGTGCAACAGGTACATTCCCTGCATGTCCGCCTTCAAAATCTATTTTTAGTAATACCGGATTATTAGATGTGGTACTAGCCATTAATTTAGCGGCATATTTTACAGGCTCCCATACAGCAACTCTCTGATCATTTATTCCTCCTGTAATATAGGTAGCAGGATATTTTGTTCCCTTTTTAATGTGGTGGTAGGAGTCCATCTCGAGTAATGCTTTAAACTCCTTAGGATCTTTTATCGTTCCGAATTCTTTTGGCTGGGCATTAGGAGTTGTTTCATCTCTAATTGGATTCATAACGCCTACTTCAGCAATAACAGCTTTAAACAAATCAGGCCTTTCGGTCATAGCTCTTCCTACTGTAATGCCTCCTGCGCTGGCACCCCAAATTGCCACTTTATCTTTTGCAGTATATTTTTCTTTGATTAAATATTCAGTACAGTCAATCAGATCTCTCCATGTATTGGGTTTTGTTTCTTTTAAACCACCTAGGCGCCACTTTTCTCCTTTTTCACCACCACCTCGTACATGAGCCACTGCAACCATTCCTCCTTGATTCACCCACAGTAAATAAGTAGTAGAAAAGGATGGGTTTATTGAAAGGCCGTATGATCCATAACTATCAATCAAAACCATATTATTTCCGTTTTTCTTAAGATTCTTATTGTAAATCAAAGAAACTGGGATTTCTTCTCCATCTTTTGCTTTTACAGTAATTTCTTTGACAATAATATCTTCAAATTCGGGATATTTTGCAACAGGAGACAAGTTTTCAGGAATGAATGTATTGTTTTTCACATCATATTTGAAACGTTGGCCTTCATTAGCCCAACCAGCACAAATTATCCAGATATCAGAAGAATTTTCTCCCTGAGATTGCAAATTAATACTTCCAGATGCATATGGAAGTTGAATAGGAGTATCTTTTCCATCCTTGTACAGGTATAATTTTGCTTCTACCCCATTTTTAGTTGTAGTATAATAGATTCCGTCTTTTGTAATCTTATAGCTTTTAATAAACTCGTCTTTTTTCTCGGGAACAAGAATTTCCGGATGTTTAAAGTTGGGGTTGTTAATACTAGTTTGGCATAGTTGATTAAATGACGTATTAAATGACGATAAAAAAAATACCTGATCTCCACATATATCAAGATTTCTTACTTTATCACTAGCATCATATAATGGTTTCCAGTTTTTCTTACCATTTAATAAGTCTTTTTTACTGATAAAGAATGTTTTTCTATAGCTTTCATAATCTACTAACATCCCTACATAGTATGGATCCTCTCTGTCAATATCGACAATCATCGGAAAATGTTCGTCGATAATATTTAAATCAGGATTATTTTTAGCAGAAAATACATCATTTATCTTTTTCGGATCTGTTCCGATTTTATATAAAACAGTTCGGGTATTTTTATAAAAATCTAAGGATTTAGAATCCGTAGTAGGGTAATAAAGATAGAAGAAACCGCTATTATCATCTAACCATTTTATGCCTCCGCCACTTACGGGCTCAATCTGTCCAATAACTTCAGGATAAATATATTTTTTCTTGACATCAAGAACAATAACTTCTGCCAATTCCTGTCCTTTTTCCGCCATTGAGATGGCAACCTTACTTCCATCCCAGCTTGGATTTATGTAATTGATTACAAATTCGTGATTTGTTTTTTCATTACTTCTATAACTGCTGGGATCATATAGTAATTCTTCTTTTCCTGATAACCCTTCTCTGGAATACAACTTTGCTACTTTCTCCGTATCATTCTTTTTTAAATAAAAATATTTTTCATTACTTGTCACTTTGAGATTAGTCAAAGAATAGCCCTGTCTTTTATCAAATTCAAGCCTTTTGTTCAAATAATAATTTTTGCTGGGAATAAGGTCTAATACTGATTTTGTATAGGAAGTCTGGGACTTCATCCAGTTCATAGTATTTGTATCATCAAGGTTTTCCAGATTTCTATAATCGTCAGAAATTTTAACTCCAAAATATTCATCTGTAGCACGCACTGATGGAGGTAAATTTGATTGTTGAGCATGAAAGAGGAAAGAAGAAAAGCAAGTAATGAAAAATAAGGGCCTCATAAATAAGTTAGTTATTTTACATGAGTATTTCTTAATGGAGTTGGTGTCTGATCGTCATCGCCATCACTATCAATAGCCATACTACCATTATTACCTGCATTATATCCACCTTTAATTACTTTCATATCGTTAATTTTCATAATTTGTACTTTCTTCAACGATAATTTTTTTTCTTGTTTAACTGATTTTTTCATCTAAATTTATTTTAAATTTTAACACAAATAAAAGGATATTTTTCAAATCAACAATGAAAAGGGCTTACGAATTTATAAATCAATAACATACAACAAACAATATAAAGTATTGAAAATAAGACAATTAAATATTTTTATATTGATTTTCAACTTAGTAGTTTTTTGAGTAAGAAAAATGTAAATTTGTACTGTATTGAAAAAATGATGAAGTTAATATTTATAATTTTATTGCTGTTGAGTAGCTTTGGAAATGCTCAAACAAAAACAATTGATTCTTTAGGTGAGTTTAATTATTCACAACTGAAGAATAAATTTGACGATTATTATAATAATGATAATGTTTCTGAATCTAAAAAAATTGCTAAATACTATTTACAGAAAGCAAAAAGAGAAAAAAATATTGTTCAGATAGCGGAAGGATATACTCTTATGCATTTTAATGAAAATTTCTCAACAGCCTTACAATATATTGACAGTATATCCACAGTTACAAAAGATATTAAAGGAAGTTACTGGATTTCCACAGTATACAGACTAAAAGGGAATCAGTACTACAAGTATGATCAATTAAAAGCAGCACTGGACAATTATATCTTAAGTTTAAAATATGCAAAAGAAGAAAAAGATGAAAAACTCATTGCCTATACCAACCTAAACATTGCCTATATCAACAGCTATATAGGCAGAAACGCTGAAGCGGCTAAAATTTTCAGATATTATTACAATAAAAAAGATTTCCTTAAGACAGAACATAATCAAAACAGGGTAAACCTGATCAACTGCTATATTGAAATTAACAAACTGGATTCTGCCAATATATTGATTCAACAGGGATTACAATATTCGATTGAAAACAAAAACAAATATAGCATTAGTCAGTATCAATACTTATCAGGGCTTTATCATCTAAAGCAGAAGGAATATAAAACTGCAACCGATGAGCTATTAAAAGCCTATAATTATTTTTCAGGAATCAAAGATAATAATGAAAATTATGCACTATACCATATAGGCAGGGCATATAACGGATTAGCAAACAAGGAAAAAGCAGTACAATATTTTACCCAGTTAGATTCTAATATACAGAGTAGTAATATTACCTTTCCTGAGCTTCGGGAGACCTACACTTATCTTATAGATTATTATAAAGAAAAAAACGATAAGGAGAAACAACTATATTATATTGATCGTTTTCTAAAAGTTGATAAAAAGCTTGATGAACAATTCCAGTATTTATCCACCGAACTCCCTAAAAAATACGATACTCCGAACCTGCTGCAGGAAAAGGAAGATATTATTACCGATTTAAAACATAGAAAAACACTTTTACATGTCTCTATCAGTATTTTAATACTCTTGCTTTTATTGCTCGCAGCATTTTACTATAAAACAAAAAAAGCCGAAAAAAAACATCGAAAAATTGCTCAAGAGCTGATTCAATGGGTTGAAAAAAAGAAATCAGAAACAGTATATGTCCCAAGTGAAAATGAGGTAAACCTACCGGAAGTATCCGCAAAAGCTGAAATTACTGAAACTAAAATGATCAAAACTGTTCCTGACGATGTTGCTCAATCTATTTTAAAGGCTTTAGACCTTTTTGAAAGCAAACTGCAGTTTTTAAAGAATGGCATTACCCTGGCCAGTTTAGCAAAAAGTATAAAAACAAATACGACCTATCTATCTGAAATTATTAATAATCATAAAGGTAAAAACTTCACTGCTTACCTTAATGATCTACGTATTGACTACGTATTAGATGTGCTTGTAAAGGATAAAAAGTTTAGATCTTACAAATTACCGGCTATTGCGGAAGAAATAGGTTACAATAATGTGCAGGCATTTTCTATTGCCTTTAAGAAAAAGACAGGAATTACTCCCTCTATTTATATCAAAGAAATTGAGAAATCAATTATTCAATAATTTCATTTTCCGCAACACTATAAATACCTCACTTTCAACTATTTACTTTTCTTAATTTTTATAAAATCAAATACTGAATTTATAAATTACTTACCATATTCACCTTAAATTTATAAATCCTGATAGGCTTTTCTTGTTTTATCGCAAAAGCTCGTGCATCTTTGCTCCAGATAAAACATCAAACACTTATTTTTGAGTTTATCAAAATTTGTAATAACCTTTAGAAATGAAAAAAGTATTTTCCGCATTAAGTATCACTTTTACAATCTTCGCTTTTTCGCAAGAGAAAAAGAATGATTCTGTGGGAAAATTAATAGAAAAAGAAATACAGGAAGTTGAAATAAAGGCAAGAAAAAAGCTTGTAGAAAGAAAAATTGATCGGCTAGTATTTAATGTACAGAACTCTACATCTGCAACAGGCGGAGATGCAATGGACGCATTAAGAGTTACGCCCGGAGTAAAAGTAATTAATGATAAAATATCCATCATTGGTAAAAGTGGAGTTTCAGTTCTGATAGATGACAAAATTATGCACCTTGCCGGAGATGATTTAGCCAACTTTTTAAAGACTATACCTTCTGACCAGATTAAATCTATAGAAGTTATCACTACTCCACCGGCAAAATATGATGCACAGGGAAACGGAGGTCTTATTAATATAGTATTGAAAAAAACTAAAAAGAATAGCTGGAATGCTACCATAAGGTCATCTTATAAGCAAGCCACTTATGCGACAGGGAATCTTGGAGCAGATTTTAGTTTTCAAAAAGATAAAATCACGCTGTTCTCTTCTATTAATACGGGAGATGGAACCAGAAAAAACATTGATAACAGCAGTATTTATTATCCTGAAGAGAGATGGGAAAATAAAAGTCCGCGAAAGATTGAGAATAAATTCCTTTCAACAAGGCTTGGGCTGGATTATGATCTGACCAATAAACTTTCAATGGGATTTCAGTATTTAGGCAGTTTTTCTGAGATGAATATTAATGAAAATAATACAGCATCATATATTTATGACAGCCGGGATTATTTAAAATCATATATTATTTCGAAGGCAAAAAGTAATGAGAAGCCCAATTTGAATCAGTTTAATTTTCATACAATCTATAAATTGGATTCGTTAGGAAAAAAAATATCATTTGATGTGGATTATTTTTCTTTAAAAGATAAAAACACCCGAAATTACGATGGTAATTCCTGGGATAAGAATGATATTCCGCAATCGTACTTTGCAGCAATAAATAATAATAACCAAGATATTACAAACTATTCAGGAAAAATAGATGCTGAACTTCCGTTAGAATGGGCAAAACTCTCATTTGGAGGTAAGATTTCACAGTCCAGGACTCATAACAATGTCGTTTTTTATGACAATAGTTCAGGTACCCCGATTATAGATGAAAAACAAACCAATGAATTTGATTTTACAGAAAATACACAGGCATTATATTTTTCAGCCAACAAAAAACTGGGTGAAAAATGGGAAGCAAATGTAGGACTGAGAGCCGAGAATACACAGACGAAAGGATATTCAAGGAATCTTGATCAGGAAAATAAAAATACATATTTTCAGCTTTTTCCTACCGCCTATCTTGCGTATACTCCAAATGACAACCACTCATTTAATATGACATACAGCAGAAGAATAAACAGACCCAATTATAATCAACTGAACCCTTTCAGGATATATGATAATCCTTACTCGTATGTAGAAGGAAACCCTTTTCTGAAACCTTCTTATACCAGTAACTTTGAGTTCATCTATACATTTGATAATCTGGAGTCTAAGATATACTATTCATATGAAAAAAATGGTTTTGAACAGCTGGGTATATTGGATAATGATACAAAAATAACCCGTTATTTTGTATTAAACTTCCTTAAAACCTACAATATTGGCCTTACAGAAAACATATCGTTTAATCCTGTAAAGTTCTGGACAACAACCAATTCATTTGATATTAATTATACAAAATCTACATCAGACACCCCGATAACGGTTGGTTCTCTGAATGGATGGAATACTTACCTTTCTACAGATAATGAATTTTCTTTAAATTCAAAAAAAACATTATCATTTAATGTAGGATACTGGATAAGCCTTCCCGGAGTAAACGGAGTAGATAAAGTGGGTACCAACCAATCTTTATATGCAGGACTTAAATTTTTAATGTTAGATAAAAATTTACAGCTCTCCATTATAGCAAATGATATTTTAAAAACACAAAAACCTGTTTATACGTCATATTCCAACGGTATAAAAACGATGTATCGAAACTATTATGACACGCAGTTTTTTACCTTATCCCTATCTTATAAGTTTGGAAATCAAAAACTTAAAGTTTCAAAACATAATTTTGGAAACCAGGAAGAAAAAAACAGAACAGGAAAATAAACTTTGAATGATTCTTTTTGTAAGTGTACAGTACAAAAAGACCATAATAAATCGCTAGCTAGCAAAAACCCTTGTCAGGGATAGTATGACAAAAAATAAAATTATTAATCCAACTAAAATTAATTAAAATGAAATTAGCAAATTTAAACACAGTTAAACCATTAGATCTTAAAACTATTAAACTTGTATCTGGAGGATATCAGATCGAAGACAGCCTTGAAATCGCAGAAGGCTCTAAGAAAAGAGATGTAGAATCTACTTCAAATGACTCTTTGAAGAGAGACTAATATAAGGAATATCCGTATACTGTCAGGCTTTTACTGACGGTATACGGTTTTCTACAATAGAATATCACAAATATTACTTATTATGCCATAACCTTCAAAAACAAAAAAAAATGACACCAAACAAAACTAAAATCAAATTAACAACTCTAAAAACAGTCAAGCTATTAAATAAAAAAGCAATGACTATTACCTTTGGAGGAAGCCTTTCAAAAGACATTGAAAGTACCGGAAGAGACAGCCAGGCCCGCGATATAGAATCGCATTGGAGCGACAATATGTAACAAATACGTTTCTGTATAAGGCAGTCTTACCAATACAAATCATCGCGTAAGAATTCTCTACATACTCAAAGTTGCCCTACAGAAAGTCAGAAAGTATTCTTTTAAGATCATCCATCCTTTAACATCAAAAAAAATGATACTTATACTATCTTATGACTGGTATGAGCAGGGAACCGACCCTGTAATAGACTGGCTTATCTATCAGAAGGCAGACTTCGCCAAAATTACAATTAATGATTTGGTTAACAGAACCACCGATACCAGACTTGACATCAATACCGGAGAAATATGGGTCAATGGAATTGAAATAAGCCATAAGATAAATGTCATCTGGTTCAGGAGGTTTGAGCATGATATCCCTTTTGATTTTTCAAAAAAAACTGACGATCCTTTACTAAAACAAGCCGACTACGAATTACAACTGGAAATCAGAGAGCTGATGCAATATCTTTTCCAGCGATTTAAGGAAAAGACATGGATGCCTCATTATCTGGGAATAAATGCAAATAAGCTTGATCACATTTTTCACGCTAAAAAAAGAGGCGTAAAAATGCCTGAAACAATACTTTGCAATTGCAAAGCAGACCTGTTATCATTTTATGAAAAGCATACACATGGGATTATCATGAAGCCCATCAGACACAGCGGATATTTTACAAAAGGAGAAAAAACATTTTCTATATATACCAATACCGTAAAAAAGAATTTTATTGAAACCTTACCGGAACATTTTACACCTACCCTTTTCCAGCAAAAAGTAGACTCTAAAATGGAAATAAGGGTCTTCTATATTGACGGCAGTTTTTATGCGACAGCAATTATCCTTACCGAAGAGAACAAGGAAACAGATGTAAAATTAAGCTTCGGCACAGACAGCATCAACTGGATACCTTACGAACTCCCAAAGGATTACAGAGTACAACTTATTGATTTTTTCCAGAGTTTACATTTAAATACCTGCTCCTTTGATGTGATGCTTACTCATGACAATGAATACATCTTATTGGACATAAACCCGGCCGGCCAGTATACAGCCCCTGGTAACAAATGTAATTATAAAATTGAAAAAAAAATTGCCCACTGGCTCGTTGAAAATGATGAAAAAGAAAGAGAAAACCACCATATTCAGCAAAAAAACGCTGAAGGAACTGCCGTTAACCTATAGATTGATGACACAAATGGATACCGACAGCGTAGGAGAACTCTACACACGATCCATTTTTACCAACAGTAAAAAACATTTTTCAACAGGGTATAAAATGTACATTTCTACAAAACCCATATCAAATTTTATTATAAAGAAAGATGAATAAGTATTTGAATATTTTTTCTTTTTGCAAAGTGATTGAGGGAAAAGAAAATGCTATTATTTGCGATTTTCAAAAGAAAAATATAAAATATATCCCCTCATCGATGGTGGAAGTCATCAAAATGCTTTCTACATTACCTTACCTTGAAGTTGAAAATGCTTTCTCAGATCAAAAGGAGATTTTCAATAGCTATATCACTCTATTGCTTGCAGAAAAGTTTGCATTTTTCTCCGATCTGCGGGACGAATTTATCCCCATATCAGATATCTGGGAATCACCACAGGTGATAAACAATGCTATCATAGAATACGGATTTGAAAACTATACTATTACTAAGGCCATTGAACAGCTTGATGACTTAAATTGTCAGTTCCTGGAAATCCGGTTTCTGGCTTGCGGAAAGAAAAATATGGCATCCATAGAAGAAATTCTGAAGTACTGTAATGATCTGGTTTTACGATCCCTTAAAATATACCTTCCCTACGTCAGTCATAAGGCATCCTTACAAATTTATCATACACTAAAAAAGTTTAAAAAACTTGAAGCTATTGTATTTTATGAATCAGATAAAACAAAGGCAAATTATGTCTCGCAAAATATCCTGTTCACGAAAAAAAACATGGAATATATCAGGAGCAAAAACTTTGAGGAAACAGATTTAATTATTGATTTTGAATACTACAGAGAATCCCTGCAGTACAATCCATATTACAATAAAAAAGTATGTATTGACTATTTGGGAAATATAAAAAATTGTTTGAAAAACGAACTGATATTCGGTAATATTAACAAAAACAGTATTATTCAAATTCTAAAAGAAACGAAAATTAAAGAGCTTTGGCATGTATCACATGATATGATACTTGGTCTGAAGGATGATGAATTAAGATACAGCCGGCTTGTGTCCAACGACCTTAGAAAAACAGCAGAGGGCTTATATGAAATAATAAATTAAAAAAGGCCATGGGAAAGTTCATTTTTTTTAAACAGCTCGAGAGTGCTGATTGCGGAGCTACCTGCCTTAAAATGATAGCACAGTTCTACAATCGAAAGATAGATATCCGATATCTGAGGGAGATTGCCTATACCAATAAAAACGGAGTAACGTTGTCTTCCCTGATTAATGCTGCAGACACCATTGGCTTTGAAACTCTTCCTACACAAATAACTTTCGACCAATTATGTAATGATGTTCCACTCCCTGCAATACTGCATTGGAAAAACTCCCATTATGTGGTTGCCTATAAATCTGAAAAGAAAAACAACAAACAGTTTATTCATATTGCCGATCCGGCCTATGGAAAACTAAAATTACAGCAAAAAGAAACTGAGTCCCTATGGAATGTGGATCATGAGAAAAAAGGAATTACGCTCCTTTTTGAAGCTCATACCAATTTTAATCCCCATATGGATAGTGAAGTAAAAAAAATTGAATTTTCGTATTTCCTGCAGTACCTCAAACCCGTGTATGGAAAACTGGCGATTATATTCACATTAATTTTGCTCATCGCATCATTTAATTTTCTTTATCCCTATATTAATCAGCAACTGATTGATAAAGGAGTGAAGGATAAAAGCGTATATTTTATCATCTATTTCCTTGCAGCACAGTTGATCACCTATACTTCATCCATGATTATGGAATTTATTCAGGGATGGATATTTCTTACTGTAAAGGTTAGGTTTGGGTTAAAACTGGTTAATGATTTTCTCATTAAACTGATGAAAATGCCCATCTCATTTTTTGAGAACAAGCTATCTTCTGACATTCTTTTAAGAATAGCTGACCATGACAAAATTGAGAACTTCTTTTCTCAGCATACAATGCAGTTCATTATTTCTGTTCTTTCTTTTTTTATTTTCTCCATCGTCCTCATCCAATATTCAAATATGATTTTTTTGGTCTTTTTCACAGGATCAATAATCTCGGTTTTATGGGTTCTTTGGTTCCATAAAGTCAGAAAATTTTTAAATTATAAAAAATTTGAACTTGAATCTTTAAACAGAAATATTCTCTATGAAGTTGTCAATGGTATTTCTGACATAAAAATCAACAATTTTGAGGTTAAAAAAGTAAAAGAATGGAGAGACACACAACAAGAATTAGTTGAAGTCAACAAAAAGAATCTAAGACTATCCAATACTCAGGAATTTGGAATTAATTATCTGACTCAGATCAAAAACACTATCATTCTCGGTCTGGCTGCCTTTATGGTTATTGAAGACTCCATAACATTAGGAACCATGCTGGCCATTTCATTTATTATTGGCCAGCTTAATGCCCCCTCTGGAACATTTCGTACTCTTTATCTATTCCTTACAAGATGCCAAGATAAGCCTGGAAAGGTTGATAGATGTCTATGAAAAAAAGGATGAAGAGGATATTTCAGGCGGTTCTATTAATGAAGTTTCAGCCCATGGTGATATTATTTTTAAGGATGTGAGCTTCGGCTATCAGAATCCCAATGAATACAAAATTTTTGAAAATTTAAATTTAACTTTAAAATCCAATTGTACAACAGCCATCGTGGGTACAAGTGGTAGCGGCAAAACGACTTTAATAAAACTCCTAATGAAATTTTATGAGCCCTTCACGGGAGAGATCACACTCAACAATAATTCGATCGAAAATTTCAATTTTAATAAGTGGAGAGAAAAAATAAGTGTCGTATTTCAGGATGGGTATATTTTTTCAGACTCCGTTAAAGGAAATATTGTAATGGGACAGGAATACGATGAAAACAAGTTTAATCACATCATTTCTCAGGCCAATTTAAATGAAATCATAGATATACTCCCTCAAAATGCTGAAACAAAAATCGGTGAAAACGGATTAGGTTTAAGCAAAGGGCAACAACAACGTATTCTTATCGCAAGGGCTATGTACAAAAACCCGGAAATTCTCATTTTAGATGAGGCAACAAGTGCATTAGACTCTGTAAATGAAAAAATAATACACCACAATCTGCAAAATTTTTTCAAAGGAAAAACAGTGATCATTATTGCTCACAGACTCTCAACAGTAAAAAATGCCGATCAGATATTAGTGCTGAAACAAGGAAAAGTGGTGGAAGCCGGAAACCATCAGCAACTGGTGGATAATAAAAAAGAATATTATACCCTTGTAAAAAATCAGCTGGAACTTGACAGTTGATCACAACTTATAGCTAAAAAAAACCACTTACATTACTGTAAGTGGTTTGATTTTTTTATTTCCCCAAAAGCTTATTCCTTTATGACCTTATGCGTGATGATTTTCCCTGATTTTGTAGTTGCTGTGACAAAATATACTCCTTTAACAAGTTTCCCCAAATTGAAAGATTTTCCGGCAGTGAAAGTCTGAATGATCACTTTTCCCGAAATATCAAGTATTTTGATTGTGGAGATCTCTTCCGAAAAATGAAGATTTTCACTTACAGGGTTCGGATACACCGTTATCATTTCTTTTGTATTGAAACTGGAAGCAGACAAAGTTCCTGCAACACTCAGACGTGCAATTCTATTCTGATCTACCCCTTTATAACTGGTAAAATATCCTCCAACCACAATTTTCCCGTCAGGTTGTAATGAAACGGTCTCTACATTGCTGAGTGTTCCAAAAAATCCGGTTCCGATGTCAAATGAGGTATCAAGACTTCCATTCGCATTAATTCTCGCCAGGCATCTCCTGGCAATTCCATTATAGCTTAAAAAGCCACCTCCTAAAAGGATTTTTCCATCCGGCTGTAATTCAATGTCATTCACAAAATAATTATCTACACCTGCGACTGCCACAAATGATGTATCTACGTTTCCATTTGTGTTGAGTCGTACAATCCGGTTTTGGGTCGTTCCTTTATAAGTGGTAAAATATCCTCCGACAAGGATCTTATCATCAGGTTGAACTACGATTGTCTGAACAACTGCTCCACCGGGACTGCCACCAAATCCTGTCCCAATATTAAACGAACTGTCAATAGTACCATTCATATTCAGACGGACAATATAATTTACATTGGCGAACGAATAAGATTTAAAACTGCCACCCGCAACAATTTTACCGTCAGATTGCAAGGCAATAGTCTTAACATCTGCATTAAAGCCTGAACCAACGACAAATGAAGTATCTATAGTTCCGTCTGTATTGATGCGGGCAATACGTTGTCGCGGAGTTCCATTATAGTCTGTAAATCTGCCACCTACAAGAATTTTTCCGTCATTCTGTATAGCCATTGTATTGACAAATGCCATCCCTCCGGATGTTGTAAGCCCATTTCCCATATTAAAAGACGTATCTATACTGCCATCTGCGTTTAAACGGGTAATACTGTTTTGAGTAATTCCGTTGTACGTGGTAAAATCGCCTCCCACAAGGATTTTACCATCAGCCTGTAAAACAATACTATAAACAACCGCATCAAACCCTGCTCCTACATTAAAAGAAGTATCAAGGCTTCCATCCGCATTTAAGCGGGCAATATTGCTTCTGGATATCCCCCGGTAAGTAGTAAACCAACCTCCTACAAGAATTTTTCCATCCGGTTGTACAGCAGTAGTCATCACTGCGTTGTTAAATCCTGCTTCGGTAACAAAAGATGTATCGAGATCTACGTTTGCCTGTGCCTGCGATTCTCCACTCCATAGCAACAGGACAAAAAAGCTGATAAGAAATAAAACTTTTTTCATAAATACATAAGTTATTAGTTAAATATTGAACAGAAAATTAAGATTCCCGCAATAAGTGGCAAATATAGAAAAACTCTTGACTTACATCCTGAATAATAAAAATGTTACTATAATCATAAAAAAAACCACTCACATTACTGTAAGTGGTTGCTTTTATGTGGTCCCACCTGGGCTCGAACCAGGGACCACCTGATTATGAGTAAGGAGTCAGGGTATTTACTCCTGTATACTTTCATTTACAATAATACTGTTTTACAATTATTTACAATAATATTTCATTTTAAATTTTGACTTATTTTTACTATTTTTGACCTTCAACCTTGACCTTTAACTTGACCTATGGCAACAACACAACTAATGCTCCGAAATAAACCTAAAGCAGATGGAAGTCTTCCAATTGTTTTTAAAGTATACTTAGGCAACAAATCTAAAATTATCACTACTCCGTTTTCTGTACAGGAGAACCAATGGGATACCAAAAACAAGAAAGTGAAATCTAATCATGGTAAAGCTCGTGAAATTAATGAATCTTTGAAAAAACTAGACACCCGTCTTAATGAAGCTATCATAGAACTGGAATCCGAAGAGCTTGATTATAATTTAGACGACATTGATGCAAGGTTTAGAGCACAATCCGCAGGTAACAAAATAAAATCTATTTCTGTGAAAGATTTTTTTCAACAGAGAATTGATGCATTAAATGAGCTTAGTAAATTCGGATATGCCAAAACAATTAAAGAATCCATGCAATCGTTATTCAAATTTGAAAAAAATATAGACTTAAGATTTAAGGATATTGATTTTGAATTTTTAGTGAAATATGAAAATTTTTTAGCAAAATCGTGTAGCAATACAACTATCAGAATCAGAATGACTGATTTAAGAACATTATTTAATCTTGCTATAAGGTCGGGTTATGCAAGAAAAGAAGATTATCCGTTCGGAAGTTACAGTATTCAGAAAAGATTGAAAATGCAATCCCGCAAAATAGCATTGAGCGAAGGGCAGTTTTCAATGTTTAAATTATTTGATTGTGGAAGTTTTCCCAAATACACTAATACTTACAAAATGTTTTTATTTTCTTACTATGTTGGCGGTATGAACTTTAAAGACATGGCATTCTTAGAATGGGATGATATAAAAGGTAACCGTCTGTACTATACCAGAAGTAAAACAGGTCGGGATTTCAATGTTCCTTTGAGGTCAGAAGCATTGGAAATATTGGAATACTACAGAAATTACTTAAAACCAGAAGAAGTAAAATATATCTTTCCTGTTATCTTAAAAAACAAACTTTCAGATAAGCAATTGTACGGAAGGTATAGAAGATGTTTAAAAATCTTTAACTCTGATTTGAAATTCATAGCAGAACAAACGGAAATTGATGAAGATATAACCAGTTATGTAGGGAGACATACTTTTGCCACTCACTTAAAATTTAATAATGTTTCTGCGGATGTAATTAGTCAAGTAATGGGACACTCTTCTGTTTCTGTTACTAATTCGTACCTGAAAGATTTTGAGGATGGCATTATTGATGATGCTTTTAGTAAATTAGTATAAAATTTTTCTCCAATTGAAAAACATAAGTACATACGACATACAATCTTACAATAGAATAATGCGTGAGATTGGAATAGGGGGATTGGATGGCATTAAAAATCTGATTGAGCAAAATTTATATTTAGAACACGGATATATTAAGGATTTTATCCCTCAGCAATATAATTTAAGATACCAAAATCTAAATGATAAGGGAAAGATCATTGTCATTAACAATATCATCAAGGAACTTAATTATGAAAGTCAAATAATTGGAAAACGTGATGATTTTGAATATTTTAATTGGAAAGGATCTCTATCTGAGGAATTTCCACATATTTTTAATAATTCTGCTGCTGATATAGAGAAAAAAGTGAATGACTGGCATTTTGATATATCACTATATGATATAGCTCCTTTTTCTTATAGCCTTTCCGATAATGATTTAATGGTAAATTGTTATGGATTACTCAAAAGTCTAGTTGATGATTTAGAAATTGACCCCATTGGTAAAAATAAAATTTTCAAAGATATTATTAACCAATTGCAAGAATCTATTGAATATAATAGTGTGTTTTTAGATGCCAATACTACAAAAGATGATATCTATTTACTTACTGAAAAAATCACTTTGCTATATCAGCAAGTATTAACAATGATAAAAAATACATTTTCTCAATATCTCAATATCTCAATTTTTGTAAATCCAGTACATTCTAATTCTACTCCACCCAATAATACAATCAAACAAACTGTTTTTGGAAAGAACTTTGATTTTATTGGGCAACTGCATGAAAACCTATGGACAAAAGGATTTATTGACGAATCTTGTACTAAAGAAGTATTTTTACAGCATTTTTATATAGATATAATTCCATCAGAACCAATTATACTGATTGGTAAAACCCAATCTGATTTAGCACATCTGATTGATTCTCTAAGAGACTTTTTCAAAGAAGATTATCAGGATAGCACATTTTTTAATAAGTTTTGGGCAGAAAGATTTCTGTTTTTAACTAATAGTAACAATCAGATTCCAAAAATTAAAGACAAAAATAGTATTAGCAGAATTATTAGTGAAGTGAAAACAGGCAATAGACAACCAACAAAAATTAACACAATTGCTGAAATTGTTGAAAATTTAAGAACTCATTCCGCAGTAATTCCACACAATCTTAACAAAAAGTTTTAAAACTCCTTTATACAGGGAGTTTTTATTTTTTGTGGAATAATCTATTCCTCAACTCTTCCTCAAAAATATACAGAAATTGCAATTGAATTTATATAACAATAAAAAGAAAATTATATGATAAAAATTGTAAATGAATTAAGAGAAATTCTAACGAACATTGCAAGAGAATTAAAAGAGCTGAAAGAAACAGTTAAAATGTCAACTATTCTTAATAAAGAAGTATTGGATGTATATGAAGCTGCGGTACTCACAGGATATAAGGTAAGTTATATACATAAACTTAGTAGTGTAGGAACAGATTTACCTATCTACTCATCTTCTGGCAATGGAAAACTTTACTTTAAAAGATTAGAATTGTTGGAATGGATGACAAAACACAAAAGAAACAATTTTACTGATTTCCAAAATAATGTAAATAAATATTTGGCAAGAAAGACAGCTTAATTATGGAAAACACAAAAATACAATAGACTTTGTTTTAGTTTATTTTCTTTTGACAGTTTGGTTTAGATTGCGCATAATAATCTTGTTAATCATTCAGACAGTCGGATTTAGATCTCAAATAATAGCCTAAAAATCAAGTAAAATTTTAAAACAATATAAAACCTCAAAAAATATAGCAAACAAGCTGTATGAGCTATCGCTATATCCTTATTTTAAGTAATAAAATGATTAACAAAATAAACAATTGTAAAAACAGAGCTATTGTAAGCTCATTTAATAATATTGAAGAAGTAGTAAATTTCATTAAATCTCCACCTCAAGAACATATTCAATATGTAGAAAATGCTAGAAACCTGGAAAGAAAATCTAAAGAATACAACTACATTAAGATCAACAAATTACCTGCAATAACAATTAATTTTAATTTCTCAAATAATTATATATCAGGAAAAAATGTTTTGAATCCTACAGGATATCTTTATCTCGATGTTGATGGAATGACCGAACAAGATTTTGAGATTAATACAACCTATATATGTGCATACTGGAGAAGTTTATCTAACACAGGAATGACATTAGTTGTGAAAGTAGATGGATTAACTCTAAATAACTTTAAGGAAGCTACCAAAAAGATAGCTAGATTATTAGATATACCTTATGATGAGAAAGCAGTATCAATTGATAGGTTGACCGTTCTTCCTTATGACAGACATGCATACTTCAATAGTAGCACAGAAATTATTCCAGTATTTCAATTGTTATCATCCGATTTGACAGTTTCTGATGAAAATGAAGTTACAAAAAATACCCACTACAATAGTATTAACAATAATAATATTAAAAAACTGTCTAAATACGATTGTAATGGGTATAAAATTAGATTTGACAATTTGGATGAACTCATAGAATCTAAAAATATAGAATATGACGAAAATGGTTTTTATGATTTTGGAAAGGATAGTAAATTGAGATATGCTAAAGTTTTTGTTCCTTTTACAGCTATAGAGTCAGATAAAAGATACTATATATTAGAAAAAATAACTCTTCAATTAGTAGCTTTAAATAAAAAAGTATCTAAAAAAAATATTTACAGTTGTATTAATAAAATTAACAACAATAGAATGACTCCTCCTGTTGAAAATAATTTTGTAGAAGATCTTTTAAATAAGATATATAAAAACATAAAAGAGATTGAACCTAATTTTAATGAAGAAAGAAGATTTATTTATGATAAAACAAAGGATCTTACTACAAAGGAAAAAAGAATCCTAAATATGAAACAACTCGGAAAGGATAAGTCTAATAAATCTGTAGCTGAATTATTCAAAGTAATGAAGGAATGGAATTATAGTATACATGGCAAAATTACCATCAAAAGTCTGTCAAAAATAGCTTCAAAAAACAGAAAGACTGTCCAGAAATATTATAAAGAGTTAAAGGCTAAATTAATCCCAATTATGGATCCAAAGATTAAAAAACAAGAAAACATCTTAGAAATATAATTTCCAATTTCATAGAAGGAAAAAGTTGTTCAAAGCATGTAATTATGAATATTTCAAATTTATAAGACCTCCAACATTGGAGGTTTTCTTTATTACAACTATAAGTTAATTATAAATCAATTAATTCCTATCCAATTATCTAATTTATAATTAAAAATATTCATTTGTTTCATTTGTATTCTTCCTGAATCATATATCTTGTTATTCATTTTTTTTATAGTTTCTATGACTTTTTGATTTTCTTCTTTCTGAAGATCTAAAACATTCTTTGCATATGTGAGTGTTCCCAAAAATCTCGTATTATGCTCTTCGGTAATTTTTTCAAAAAAGTTGAATGCCATATCGTTATACTGATCTCTTTGAATTAAATCAATAATTTGACGAATGACATTATCTGGGGAGATTTTCGGAATAATTCTTTTAAACAAAAATTGTTCTTCAAAAATTTTAAATACATCTTCGTTTCCATGCCCAGTTTGCTGTAAGATCTCAAGGTTCTCCAAAATTAAACAATCAATTATATTTGATTGATTGTGAGAGTCAAAGGTTTCAATTAATTTTGTCCACATCTTTTTAGCCGATGCCAAGTTGCAAGTAGCATTTGCTGTATTGTATAAAAGTCTTTCAAATAGATATTCTTTTTCAGAAGAATTATTACAAATAATATCCCATAAAGTTTCCCATTCTTTCCATTCTTGAGTAAATCCAATAACTCCATTACCTATAAAATTTTCTAAACAAATTTTGAAACCTACATTATTTTCATTTAGGAGAATTTTATACATAATTTCAAACCAGAAATTACGATTTTTATGATGTAAGGCTAACCACCATAAAGGTTGTGGAAATCCGCAGAAAACATTTAAACAGTCACATAACAGACTATCGTTTACATTTGATAGAAAAACTGTTACGTCTTCATTAAATAAATCAATATTCCCTAAAATTTTTCAGTTAACTCTTTTGGTGGATTTTCTGTAGTTAATATAACAGCCTTAATCCAACGTAGATCCATTCTATTACCGTCTAATATTGTAAAAATTTGTTCTTTTTCTAATTGAACTATATATTCCCAATTATTTAATACCCATTTTAAATTAGATAATAAGAAACTAGTATCATAATAATTAATTAAATTTGAAAAAAGATTCTTTCTAATTTCTGAATTATTTTTAGTTAATGCTAACAAATCTTCCATTATAGACATTTCATATTCGTCAATAATTTTATTTTTTGAAATTTGAAAATCTATTCTTTTATACCAAGCATTCAAAACCTCCATACCTATTTTGATATCTATATATTTAGTAGCTGTAGACATGGTTGAGCTAAACCTAGCCCCATTTAAATAAATTTTTAAGGGAATATTATTTATAATTTGCGGATAAATAACACCCCACAAATTCCATAATTCTACAATTTGTTTTTGATTAAATTTTTTCCATTTAATAATTGATTCACTCCCGTAATCAATTGAAAATGTTGCTATAACTTCATAAGCTCTAATAGCCACATCAGTTCGATTTAAAGATTTAACGATTAGGCTATTACATATAACTTTCAATTCTTCTGAAAAATTAAACCAATTTTGTATTACAGCACTTATTAAATTAAATATAACTGTAGGATGCTCATCTTTAAAAAGGAACTCTATAAATTTTTCATCTAAAATATTTTGGTTTCTAAAAATTTCGTATATAATTTCAGACCTTATAAAAGCCTCTTTTACTTGCAGAAGTATTACAAAAATTTCTTTATCAATAGTATTCTTTCCTTTTTGTGTTTTAATATACCCCCAAATTTCATAGCTTGACGGAAATTCTTTTTGTTTCAATTTATTTTCGACTTCAGACACTTTGCTTTTATCCAAGCTTAAGGACAAGTTTTTCATGCCTGCTCCACCATTCGTTTTAAATGGTATTTGATTGTTATACCATTCAATATCATAATAATCAGTTCCTCCTTTTTGTATTTTAAAGATTATTTTTTCTTGTTGTTCTATATTTAAATCTCCAATTATTTTTGTTAAAAATAAAAGGGAATTATCTTCAACTGCTGGAAAAATAGAATTTAAAGCTTTAAATCCTAATTCTATTACTTGCGATCTAAATTCAGGATTAATCTGATTATAGATAAAGAATAAATTTCTTGAAGCAATAAAGGCTGTTTGTTCATTAAGGCAGAAAATACTTTTTTTGTATAGGTCTAATTTCTCTTCAAGATAAATAGTGCTTTTATCGAGAAAAAGATTTAGTCCTGCACTTAAAAAATTTGAGTGGGTTGTGATAACTATTTGTTTTTTTATTGAAATTAAATTTCTTTTTTCTAGATAACCTAAATCTTTTTTAAGTTGTATACTTGGAGTAAAATTCTCAGAATAAGAAGGAAAATCAGATTCGTTTTCGTCTAGGGAGTGAATATATACATCTTCTCCTAAGCTTGAAGGCAATTCAGTATCTGAAGAATAGATATATGCTAAATCTTTGAAATCAACTCCATAAACTGAAGAGGATGATACAGATAGTATTGATAACAATTGTGCTGAAGATAAATTTGATGTTTCCAGTTGATTGGCAATCTCTCTAGAATTACTTTTAGCAATATGTACTAGTTCACTAAAATTTTTACCCTCTAATTTTTCTATATCCTCACTTGCTAAATATCTAAGCTGTCCAATTTGAAGCTGGCTTTCATTTTGTGATTCTATTATGCCTTTTTCAACTGTTTCAAAAATATTTTTTGTCAATGAATTCTCCTTTGATATAAACTCCCAAAAAGGAAGCAAAGTTTCTATATCATGAAGAGTCAAATCAAACCACTGCATTTTTCCAATTGAACATTCTTCTATCGTTTTGGTATTATACACATCAAACAAAAGTTC
Source organism: Chryseobacterium indologenes (assembly GCA_016025055.1). NCBI lineage: Bacteria > Pseudomonadati > Bacteroidota > Flavobacteriia > Flavobacteriales > Weeksellaceae > Chryseobacterium > Chryseobacterium indologenes. The sequence continues at coordinate 2,529,393 of CP065590.1, read as the reverse complement.
TATACGACTTGTTATTATTAATAAATGATGCTTTTCTTTAATATCTAATAACTCCTTAATACTTTTTAATATTTCCGTAAATTTATCTTTGAGTTCAACATGACCAAAAGGGTCTGATAGAATTACTATTTTGTTATCTAAAATATTGGTTTGTAGAAATTTTTTGATATTATAAATTTCATCGTGAATAAAATAATTATAGCCCTTCAAGACAAAACTCTCAGATATTTTTTTTGCCAACTCAGTCTTACCACACAATGAAGTACCTGTCAATAATAAGACATGATCTTTTTCAAGTTTTAGTAATAAACTTTTCTCTTCATTTCGGGTTTTATATAATGGATCAACAAATGGATTTCCTATCTTATTTAATTCTAAAAGTTCTTTAATCCTTTTACTAATATCAAATCCTTCATCTCTTCCACCTAATACAACCTGTATCAATTTCAGATAAATTTCTTCAGTTTTTGATTGCGCAATTTGACATTTGCTATTTAAATATTGTAAAACTGCCGTGTCTACCTTTTCATCAGTGAATTCTTCTACAATTATACATTTTTCCAATAAATCTTTAACCATTTTATGGTTAAGCTTCAATGCTTGGTTATAACAAAATTGCTCTCTTTTTTTATTAAGGTCAGTATCTCCTATTTTTATTTTTTTAAGTTCCTTCAAAAAAAAACTTGATAATTCTTTAGAAGTAAGAACAGCAGCGGAATCATTTATTTTGTTATAGTCTTTTTTTAAAGATACAATAGAATCACTACATCTTGAACGAGTTACAAATATAACTTTAGTATTTTCATTATCTATAAGCTTCTGTAATAGATTATTATTACTTGTACGTTCCTCAAAATGACACAGCCACTTTATTAATTGAGGTATTCCTAAAATTCCCTCCTCTCTTTTAACTTGTATTTCAATAAACTGCTTAGTAGAATCTTCATTTTCAATTTCTATTAAAGCATCTTCACTTCCTATTTTTTCTACATACATCTTTGTAGAATTATTTCTCAGAAATAATGCATTTAATACTGTAACTCGGTATTGATATTCATAACCTTTTGGTCCAGATAATTGTATACTCATTTCAGGTTATTAGCTTATGTTTTGTTATAATTATAAAATTAATTGTAGAATATTTTATTGATAAATAAAAATTAGATTACAATTTTTTTCTGAGTACTTAATATATCTTGTTCTGTAAACTCTGAGTATCGTTCAGAAAGTTTATCTCTAAGGTTAAATAATCTTTTTTCAGAAGAGTCTACAATTTGAGAAAATAAACAAATTTGAACTTTACCCATTTCAACATTATTAGAGTTTGAAACGGTATGATTAGGTTGTATCTTTTCTGAAAATGATTCGCCAACTAAAAATGCATTTATGTAAGGATTTCCAAGTAGAGTTCCACAGTTCATAAAATCTTCTACGTAACCTACCGCTTGATTTTTTTCTTCTCTGCCGAGTTTATAGCCTCCTCTTTTTAATTCTATAATTAAAACTTTTTTGATATTTGAAATACTTGTTTCAGTATCATAATCATTAATACAATTTATTGAAAAGGTGGAATCTCCCATTACAACGATATCTGGTCTTTTTTTGTTATTGTTGAAATTATCCTTATCGATTTTCTTTCCAAAAACTTTCTGTACTGTAGTATGTAATTGATTATTGTAGGAATATTCTGGAGAGTCGTATTCAGGACCAAATATCCATCTCGCACTAGCAATTAGTGGATGTAAAACATGAAGCTCATCAACTGTCTTGTCGGATGATAATTTTCTTATGGATTCTATAACAGAAATTCTTTTATCAATTTCATCTAAAACAATTAAAGCATCTTTTATTGACCAATTATCCAGAAGCTTATTCAAACCATTTATATCTTCGCTTGTAAGTGTAGAGATCTTTTGAAGCAATTCAGAACCATTCCTTGTATTCTCTAAATTAATCAATGTTTCCATTGCAAGATTAATTGATTCTTGCTTAGCAGTTGGGTTTGTTTTAGTAATATGATCTAATGCTTCATTAAATTCATATTTTGCCAATGGTGTAAGAGATGCATAATCTTTATTATAGTTTTGCTTAACAATTTTCTTTGTTTCTTCAACATTTTCTATTGCAATTTCGTTAAAAATAATTCCTATTTCTTCCGACAGTTTTTCAAAAATAAAATCTAAGTCTCTACTTTTTTTGAAGCCAGACCAATCTTCTCTAATATAACTTTCGAGATCATTTGTTTGAATAATGACAGAATACTTTTTTGCTTCCTGCGTTCTCCCATCTAAAATAATATTTGTTCCCAACGCCCATGACGGTTCACCAATTAATCTACCTGATTGCCAAATTGCCACACCTTGATAAAGCGTGTTTTTTCTTGATTTTTTAGTATCTATCAAACTTATAATGAAACTACATTTCTCTATTTCAATTGGAATTGTTTTAACTACGCCCGAATGATTTTCTAAATTAATTATTTTTTTATTTATAGAAATTTTAAAATTAGGATCATGTAAAAATCTAGCGGAAATAATATCATTTATTTCAGAAGATTTGGGAATATTTTTTTTTACAATTACTTCCAATTTTGTCCCAGGATAGCTTGATTTTGCAAATTGTTCCTTTTTTATTATAAATGGCTCTGTATCATCTTTTGTAGTAATAGTAAATGTCGATTCCTTGCCATCTTTATTAGTGATTATTTTATATTCATCATTAAAACATAGTAATCCATGTCTTCCAACACCGTTTCGACCATATGCAATCCTTTTTAGATCTATACCCTTTGCAAATTCAACTTTTTTTCCTTGATTTTTCAATCTGTTGTACCCAAGTTTCATCCAACGAGCTTTGAATTCATCAGCAGTTAATCCAGTACCATTATCTTTTATGATTAGTGGCTGCCCATACTCATCTGGCAAGAAAATATCGACTTCAGTTGCTCCTGCATCCCACGCATTTGCAACTAGTTCAGTTAAAGCAATGTCAGGTTGAGATCCTAAATTGCCTAGTGTTCTCAATAAAAAATCTTCTTCAAATAAAGAACCTTGTACAAAATCATGTTTTTTCATTGTGTATTAGTTATTAGTTTAAATAGTAATATTAGACGTTGATCATAGATTTAGTATATAAAACTAATATTTTTATATAAATATCTACAAAATTAATTAATTCAACTTCAGTAAATGTGCCTTATTTGAATATCAAAATATTGCAAATACTTAAAGATAAATCCATATTACTTCACCTAAGTTAGTACATAAATATAAGTATCTCATATTTAGAAATTGATTTGTAATGATATTTATTTAATTTAGTGATTATTTGAAGTATAATAATCGAAATAAAAAATTATAAAATCCATGAATTACACATTAGAAGAATTAAAGAAGCAATTAATATCGCTTAATTACGAAAAAGAAAATGAAATTGAGATGCTGGATAAAGTAAGTTTAGATAACTATCTTGATAAACAATTAGATGAAATTAATTATTTGATTGCTATAAATATTGATAATATGAGTGATCCCAAAATTAAAAATATTTTTGACCTTGTAAAATCTAAAGAAACTACAATCGTATCAGGTGAACTTTTAGATTTAATTTTTAAAAATAATCTTCTCTATAGAATTAAATACGAATTAAGTAAAATTTAATTTTAACGGAATTATGAAGCACCCTTATTCTAGTATAGATGAAATTAATAAATTTCTTAGCGAACAAAACTTAGAAGAGCATGAAATTTTTAACGCTGATATATCAATAAATACATATTTAAATAGTATAGATATTAAAACGAAGGTCATAATATCTTTTGCAGATACATTTAATTGGGTTGTAGTAACTTTTATTGAAAGTACACTTAATACAGATTTGTATCCAACTGTGTTTAAGGCAAAATTTGATGAAATGGTATATGAAAATGACAAATACCTTCTTATAAAAGGTTGTCACTCAAATAATAGAAAAATTGGAAATTATAAAATAATTATAACTCCAAATCGAAAAAATTAAAAATACTGAAATGAAAAAAAAATAAAAATATAAGCATAACCAATATTGAATTTCAAATTCTTCCTAAAATTTAAAGTTTAAAATATTAATAACCATGAATATAAAAAAACTTTTTATTAAAAACTTTAGAATACTTTCTGATTTTCAAATTGACTTAGAAGATGAAATTTCGTTGGTTATAGGAAAAAATAACTCAGGTAAAACTTCTATTCTTACAGTTCTGGATAAATTTTTAAATCAAAGTGATAAGAATAATTTTTCAATTGAAGACTTTAATTTGTCCTTTAAACAACAATTGCAAATTCTTATTGAAGATACTACAGAGCTTTCTGAAGAAGAGTATCTGAAATGCTACAATGGTATTTCATTAAGAATATTAGTATTGTATAATAATACTGATAGTTTCATCAATATTCAAAAATTAATGTTAGACCTTGATCCCGAAAATAACCATATTGTATTAGGATTTGATTATTATTTAAGTTATAAAAATTATTTAGGAATCAGGAAAGATTTAGCACAATATAGACATCGTGAAAATGTTAAAAAAGCTGAGGCAGAAGCCTGTGAGCCACCTAAAAAATATAATGTAAAAGGATTTTCGGAATTTTTCAAATTACATTATCAAAAATATTTTGAAACTAGGAAAAAATCAATTTTCTATGACAAGACTTCACAAAAAATAATTGAGGATAACTATATATTAATTGAAGACTTGAAAATATCTGATTTCATTAGTTTTAAATACATTTCAGCTAGAAGAGATGTTACTAACAAAGAAACAGATAAGACATTATCATTACAAACTTCAAAGATATACGAAAGAAAAGAAAATGATGAAAATGAAGCTAAGAAAATAGATGATTTTCATGATACTATAATTAATACTGATGAAGAATTATCAAAAATTTACAAAGTTTTTTTTGAAGACATAATTGAAAAAATAAAAAGTCTAGGTGGAATACGTGAAAATGAATCAGTATTAAGCGTACTTTCCACATTACAGTCTAGAGAACTTTTAAAAGGTAATACAACTGTTTACTATAAACATGAACTGTCGGATTTACCAGAACACTATAATGGTTTGGGATACCTAAATCTTATAAGCATGATCTTTGAAATTGAAATAAAAAAATATGAGTTTCAAAGGTCTTTATTAGAAGCTCCCGCAGATATTAATTTATTGTTTATAGAAGAACCTGAAGCACATACTCACCCACAAATGCAATATGTTTTTATAAAAAATATTAGAACAATCGTGGGAGATAAAATATCAAAAACAATTAAAAATGTTGATAATACAGAATTTGAGATTTGCCGTAGTTTACAGACAATAATTTCTACACATTCTTCTCATATTGTTGCAGATAGTGATTTTGATGAAATTAAATATTTAAAAAAGACAGATACTATAACTTCTAAAAATTTAAAGGATTTAAAAAATCTATATGATGAAACGGGAAAGCAATATCAATTTCTTAAACAATATCTTACTATAAGTAGGGCAGAAATTTTTTTTGCTGACAAGGCTATTTTAATAGAGGGAGATACGGAGCGTATACTTCTACCAACAATAATGAAGAAAATAGATATTCAGTTATCTCACTCTGATAAAGAAGAGAAAAAAATCCCATTACTATCTCAAAATATTTCAATTATCGAGGTTGGAGCTTATTCTGAAATATTTGAACTTTGTATAGATTTTATAGGCGTTAAAACACTTATTGTTACTGACTTAGATAGCACTCGTAAAGTTAAAAAACTAAATAAAAATGATAAAGAAATCACAAAAGGTGAAGCCTGTCGTGTCGCAATTGGAGATAATTATGCAAATCCAGCACTTAAATTTTTCTTAAATAACAAAACTCTTGAAGAATTAAAATCTCTCACATTAAAAGATAAATGTTTGATTAAAACAGATGATAAATGGATTCCAAATGAAAATGGAACTGTATGTATTACTTATCAAACTGATTATGATGGATATACCGCAAGAAGCTTTGAAGATTCTTTTTTAGCTATACCACAAAATAAGAATTTAGTTATTAGTAAAATAGATAGCTTTAAAGGAATTAAAAATCCTAGACATTTTAATAATGAAAATAAAGATTCTTATGATTTAGCAAATGAATGTATTAATAAGAAACCCCATTTTGCCTTAGACATCTTATATCATAGTAATGATGATTATTCTAATTGGGAAATTCCTGAATATATAAAAGAAGGTTTGTTATGGTTGAAAGAGAATTAAAAAGTGAAATAGATCAGATTTTTGATCATATAGAAAAAGGGGATAATTTTTTATTAAGTGGTGGAGCTGGAAGTGGAAAAACATATACATTAGTACAGTGTATAATTGGAATAATTGATAAGTTTCCAAATCATAAGATTGCCTGTATTACATATACAAATTCTGCTGTTAAAGAAATTGAAGAGCGTATAGATCATAAAAATTTACAGGTTTTAACCATTCATGATTTCTTATGGGATTGTATAAAAAATTTTCAAAACGAATTAAAACATGCAATAGTTACCCTAGCTAATAATCCCTTGCAGAAAAAAATAAATATAGAGAGCCCTAGTGTAGAAATGTTTTCCGAAGGTATTAGATATATGGAAAATCTAAATTTATCTAAAGGAATAATTTCACATAATGAATTATTAGTAATTGCTGAATATTTATTTGAAAACTATGAAAAATTATGTGATATAATCAAAGACAAATTTAATTTTATATTGATTGATGAATATCAGGATACTAGCGAATTAGTGATAAGGATTTTTCTAGATCATTTCAGAAAGGGTTCAAAAAAGAATATAATAGGTTTTTTTCGGAGATGCAATGCAATCTATTTATGAAGATGGTATCGGAGATTTAAATAAGTATAAAGAAAATGCGGGTGGTTTGGTTCAAGAAGTTAAGAAACTAGAAAACAGAAGAAGTCCACTTAATGTTATTAATTTAGCTAATAAAGTAAGAAGTGATGGTCTAGAGCAATTACCGCAATTGGAAAAAACAAACCCTATTCCCCCGAATATGAATGAAGATGGTACAATTAAGGAAGGAGAAATTAGATTTTTATATTCTGCGGAAAATAATTTGGATAAAGTTAGAAAATATTTAGAATGGGATTTTAATGAGAGGGATAAAGACGGAAATTTAAAGTGTAAAGAGTTAAATCTTACTCATAATCTTATAGCAAAAGAATCTCAATTTGGATCCTTAATGGATATTTATAACAATGACCAAATATTAGAATATAAATATCTTGTTGATGTTTTCTTAAAAAATAATTTACAAATTCAAATTGATGAAAATGATACTTTTGGAGATGCAATAAAAAAATCTGGACAAGTTCCTAATGGTGGTAAAATGTCTGACTTCATTAATGCAAATATTGATCTATTTAACGAAGCTAAATCATATAAGTTTAATTTGTTTAGAAAAATTTACTTAAATAGTGATATTCTTACGGACGATAAAAAACAAAATGAAAAAGACTTAATCAAGAAAGGAACAAAAAGAGATAACTTATTAAAACATTTATTTAAAATCCAAAATTGTATAAGGCTATACAATGAAAAGAGATATAATGAATTTTTGAAAATTACAGATTATAAGATTAATTCAATTGAAGACAAGAAAATATTACAAGATCATATAGAAGCTCTTTCAAAAACTGATGAAAAAACGATTGGTGATGTAATTGAAAAAGCAGATGAATATAAATTGGTTTATGCTGACGATAAACTCTATGAGTTTATACAAAATAAGCGATATGTTTATAATAGAATTTCTAAGGTTAAATATTCTGAATTTATTAATTTATATAATTATTTAGAAGGGTTTACTCCGTTCTCAACCCAACATAAAACAAAAGGAAGAGAATTTGAAAAAGTCCTTGTTATATTAGATAGAGGAGGTTGGAATAATTATAATTTTGAATATGTTTTTGATGATGGTACAGTGTATAAATCTTTAGTTGAAGGAAAATCAAAAACAAAATCAAAATTGTCAAGTTATCCTAAAATAAAAGAAAGAACGGAAAAAATATTTTATGTATGCTGTACTCGTTCTAAAGAAAAACTAGCTGTTTTCTATCATAATCCGCAACCATCTGTTATAAACACTGCAATAGCTTGGTTTGGTGAAGAAAATACCATAAATATTGATGACTTCTAAAGATTAAATCAAAATTTATATATTTGTAATTCAAATTTTATCGGAAAATAAAAGTGTAAAAACTTTTGCTTTTGTTCTGTGAATCGGCAAAATTCTAAAATGTTACAAAATGCAAACAGTTCAGCACACTTGTCATATGGCAAGTGGCTTATCCTGTTTCTATGTAACATAGGCTTTGCCGAGCCTTCAGAACTAGAGCAAGTGAGAACCACTTGCTTTTCTATTTTTCAGAAAAGCTGTTTACCGAGAAGCTAATCATAAATTCAAAAATTAAATTATATGAAAAAGTTTTTATCAGCATTATTGATAATAGTTTCAGCAATGGCATTTGCCCAACAGACAGAAAAAGACAATAAGTGTGATCTTCCTAAAAATTATCAAGAACCTCAACCAGATAAAAAAATCCAATTATGGTTAAAACGTGCTGACGCTACCATTGAAGATTTAAGAAAACATATTGCTGTAGAAAATGATTGTAACGAGAAGGATGTAATCTTTTTAAGAATATCAGAACAAAAGGGAAATGGAATGTATTCAGTTTGTGTTGCAGGAAAGCCAATGAAGTATAAAAGAATGGGGACAGTTTTTATGGGTGCAGGAGAGAATCCTTTTGATACAGTTTCTAAGTAAAATAATAATATAATTATGGCAATTCATAAAGTAAAACAATACAGGTATTATTTTACAAAACCCCACAGTCCAGTTTCGGAGAATGAATATGTGCAATTAAAAAGAACCCTTCCACCAATTCCCGAAAATCCTTCTACAGCAATTTTAAAAAAGTACTGGTGGTGTATTCTACTTATTCCAGCTTTTCCCATATTATTTATATTGGCTCTCACAGGATTGGTGGACGAAATAATTAGTTATAGTGACTATATAAAGGACAAGAATAGATTTGTTCAAAGGTATTTTCATTTAATTCATACTTCTAAAAATTATACAGAGTTTGTTGAGGGTTATAAAAAAATATAAACTAAATCTAAAGAGTGATAATAAACTACTGATAGGTAATTTATCATCACTCTTTTATTATGACGGTTGTTAAGTTGATTGAGCTATTTTATTTTTTGCTTTTTTTAATATTAGGTTCTTCGGGATATGATGATAATAAACTTATAAATTTGGGTAAATACCATTCTCTAGATAAATCTTCATATATTCTTCCTAAATTCGATAATTGATGCCACATAACAAGTATTTTTTCTCTAGCCTCTTTCGCATCGAATATATCCTTTTCCAAAAACATCCTTAATTCATCCAAATTATTTTTCATTATAGGTAAGATTTCCCATTCATTATGATTCCAAATATCTAATTTATCAATCTGATCTATAAAAAATAGAGCTTGTTGGTAAAGTTCAATATCTGAAATTTCTTTATTTTTTTCTAATTCATCTCTCATTGTTATTACTGGAAAATCTTTAATTTTTAATAAATGAGAAATCTCATTTTTTTGGTAAGAAAATTTAGAAAATGCTGAAAGGAGTTTTGCTCGTTTACCATAAAACTTAAATGCATTATTGCTAACAAGTTTATCCTTCAAATTATTTAATATGGGTATTTTTATTGTGTAATATTCTTGTTCACCATAATTGGGATTTCGAGGAAGAATAATTTTATCAATATAATCATTAAGGCATACAAAGTAAGTATCCTGATTAAAAATATCAACTAAAAATAGTAATACAGATACGCTCCCTCCTAAAGTTTGAATTGTATAGATAGAATTGGTATCCATACTATATTTTATGACATCAAGCTCAATATATTCTGATTTATCTTCATTCCATTTTCCTTTTGCCACGTTACCAACAGGAAAAATTTTTTCTCGTTTAATTTCTGCTCTTTTTATTGATTTTACCTGTACAAAAATAAATTCACCAAGTGTCTCATATGCATTTTCTTCTATTTTATCAAAAAGCTCAATTACTAAATCAATTCCATAATCAGGTCTGTTAAATTCTCTAATAACATTCTCCTTTGGAATAAGAGCTTTAATAATTTGATAGGATTCGTCTTCCATTATATGCTGTAGCACTCGTTGCTTTTTTCTTGCCATTTATTTATAAGATTAATTATAGAAATATAAAGTCAATTTATTACGTTAAGCTTAAAAGTAAATTATTAAATTCAGTATAAACGAAATAATCTAACCCATTTTTAGAAATATTTTTTATTTTTTTTTCAATCTTTATTTGTAATTGGTTTAAAAATAAAATTTCTTCAACAAAATTTCCAAAGGAATTTGCTGAATGTCTGTATTGAATGAGTTTAATAATTTCCCATTTTGTCAAATTACTGGCATTAATAAAGAAACTATAAAACTTTTGAACATTAAAATGGTTAAGGATAGAAGATGATGACCAAGCACTATCTTTATTAGTAAGTTTATTGTCGAAAAGTTCAAAATTAGTATGATATAGATTTTCAAGAATCTCAGTTTCAAGAAGAATATTTTTTAATCTCAATTTTTCATTTATTTCAAGGCAAGCATTTTTAATTGATTCAAAGTTCTTAAAGAATTCTGAATTTTTGTCTACTTTGAGATACATGTCAAGATTAACATGAAATATATAATGATCAGTACCTTTCTGCATACCTCTTATAATTCTCTTTTCTAAGTTTTCTAAAGATTTAAATTTTAGGGGATTATTGAATCTCACTAAATAATAAAAGATAGTTGAATAATCGCCAAGTTTATACATTCCCTGATCTGTATAGGTTAGTAATTGCTTCGTCAACAGTCTGTATTCTTTATCGCTTAAATCAAAAATATTAGAGGGGCTTAACTTATTGAAAATTAAATAATGTTCGGGGATTTTTTCATCTTCAATATTATATATTGTTTTTAAATCCTCCAAGAAATCATCTCCTTCAAAAATTTTCTCTCCAATAATAAAATTGTAAATAGATTCAAAAAAATGATATTCTGTGTCTTTATAATATTTTTCAAGAAAAATTTCTGTATATGTTTGTTTATCTTCTTGCGCTTTGTTATTACTATTTTGTATAGATCTTTTTAGACGTAATTTCCTTATAGCAATTGCAGTTAAACTATTTTTTGAATCACTAACATCTTGTTTATTATCATTGGATAAATCACCATTTCTATTCTCAATCGAAATACTAATGATAAATCTGAGAGCCTTTTTTAATATACTATTTTTATGCTGTCCCAAAAATTTATGTTGACTAGAAAGTAATTCTATTATATAAAAAATTTGTTTGAAATAAAGTAGGATAAAATTGAGGGTTCTGAGATTATTAGAATTTGCTTCAAATACCTCCAAAAAGAATTGTTTTTCTATCTTCAAAAAATCTCTATATAGTTTGTCGCCACTGAATTTTATTTCAATAATGTTATTATAAACACTCTGGATATCAGGATTAAATTGAATTGTATTTCCAATAACTTTTTCTTTCAATTTATTAAACGTTGCTTTTTCTAATTTACTGCTATTAGCAATAATTATAATTTTAGCATTGTTGCCCTCCGTTAGAGAATTTATAAATCCAATTAAAATTTCAATATTGAAGTCTGGATCCATTCTTTCCAAGTCGTCAAAACAAATAACTAAACCATTAAAATTAATAAGGTCTTTTTTATCAATACCTACCTCTGAAACAATGTCATAATATTGATCTATATTTTTAAATTTCAATATTCCTTTAATGAATATTTTAGCAATTGCAGCACTTATCTTGACTTTTTTATTTCCTAAAATAGGATATAACGAGAGAAGTATTTGTGATTGTATTTCGTCAATTGATGAAATGCCAAACAATGATACAACTATAGATTTATATTTTTTTTTATTATCAAAATAAGTGGGAAAAGTCTCAATTTCTTTTTCTAAAATATTTTTGTAATAATACGTTTTACCAACTCCCCAATCTCCCGTTATTAACAATGAATTATTAGTTTCATTTCGCAAATAGAATTTGATAATACCATCTAGATGTGTCATGTAGTTTATATTTAAAATAATTAAATTTCAAAATACAATTTTTCTTCAAAAGAATGTAGTTAGAAAAGATAAATTTTGCTATTTAAAAATACAAGGGTCAAAGGAAAGGCAACAAAATATATCCTACAATTCATTAAAAAAAATAAAGCAATCCTTTATAGTAGAATTTACCTCAATTTAACACCAATAAAATATTTTGAGTGTAGGGATATTCCCCACTGAATGTAAAGGTATACCTTTAGGCGAGGTCTTTTTTCTAGCCCCTCCCCAAACTGTAAACATTTTCTCAAAAGTAAGTTTTGTTTTATTTGGTTTTTGTGGATCTATTTTTATTTTCCACTTACATTTTTACTGGTGAAACACTTCAGGTAGCATGTTTTATTGATATTTTTTTGACAGTTTTTGTTTGTGGCTTAAAAATATTTTAACAACTTTTATTTTTAAGTAAAATCTCTGTCAGTTGGCATGAATATTGACTTTATTAATATATCAAAGAACTGTTTTTGATTCTTTTTCTACATAGATTTTCACAATTATATATAAAAAAGCCTTGAAGTGCTGAGAACACAACAAGGCAACATCAATAAATTTTAACATTCCTAAAACTTATCAACATGACGAATTTACTAAATTGTCTTGATTCTTGCAGTATCTATGTAGGAACGTATGCAAAGTACAACAATGGAAGCCTTTACGGAAAATGGCTTGATTTAGCCAATTATTCAGATTATGACGAATTATTAGAAGCTATGAAAGAACTACACAAAGATGAAAACGATCCCGAATTTATGTTTCAGGATTATGAGAACTGTTCTTTCTTTGAAAAGTTAGGATTAATCGGAGAAAATTATTTTTCTGATGAAATATATGAAATAGCAGAGCAAATAAACAATTCTAGCTATGATTTTGAAGTTTTTAAGGCTTATGTCGATTGTGTTGGAAAGACGGATTTTTCAGGTATTTATGAAAGTTTAATAAATTATTATATAGGTGAACATTCAGACTATGAAACATTTGCACAATACATATTAGAAGAAAGTATTTCTGTAAGTTTACCAAACTATATTTACATTGATTGGGAAGCTACAGCAAGAAATATAATGTGTGATTATTTTGAAAGTAACGGACATTATTTCCGAAGTTAATAAAGATTATTCAGCTTACTTGTGTTTACTTTTAAACTTGACCTATACCTTGACCCATTACAAAACAAAAGCACCTACAAATCTGTAAGTGCTTGATTTAAAAAGTGGTCCCACCTGGGCTCGAACCAGGGACCACCTGATTATGAGTCAGGTGCTCTAACCAACTGAGCTATAGGACCTCAAAACTTGGTTAAATTTTGTGTTTGCAAAAATAGTAAAATTTCTTTCACTACAAAATTTTTTATTGCTTTTCTTGGCAAAGTTCTACCAGCACGCCGTTTGTGGATTTCGGGTGAAGGAAGACAACTAATTTATTATCAGCACCTTCTTTTGGTTCTTCGGAAATAAACTGAAATCCTTCTTTTTTAATCTTTCTACTTCTTCCAGTATATTTTCAACCCCGAAGGCCAGATGATGGATGCCTTCCCCTTTCTTTTCTATAAATTTTGAGATCGGGCTTTCCGGATTACTGGCTTCCAACAGCTCAATTTTGCTTTCTCCTGTTTCATAGAAAGAAGTCACCACCCCTTCCCTTTCTACTGTTTCTTTCTTATAGGATTCTTTTCCCAACAATTTAGTAAAAAGATCGTCCGAGATTCCCAAAGACTTTACAGCAATACCAATATGTTCTAGTTTCATATAGACTAATAAATATAATTAAATCGTAAATTTGATACCGGAGCAGAATTTCAAAGTATCAATTCAAACAAAAGTACTAAATTTGCAGAAATTATGGAAAGTAACAGACAAAGAAAAGTAGCACAGATCATTCAGGAAGATTTTGCAGAACTTTTTCGCAAACAGGCTTCAGAAAGTAAGCAAAGTATATTGGTATCCGTTTCAGATGTGAAAGTAACCGCAGACTTAGGAATTGCTAAAATTTATTTAAGCATTTTCCCACAGGAATTCCGTACTGCAGTGATGAAGGAAATTGAAGAAAATAAACCTCAATACAGAAATTTCATCGGCCAGAAAATGGCAAAACAGGTACGTATTATTCCACAGCTTAACTTCTACCTGGACACCGCTCTTGATGACGTTGAAAAATTGGAAAGAGAATTAAGAGGCGAAGGCGACAATCCTGTTTTATAGATCTTGAAGAATATTGCATTTTACATAGCATCCAGATACCTTTTGGCTAAAAAAGGAGTACCGCCGTTACGTTTATCACGTGGCTGTCTGTTGGTGCCATGACGGTTGCTGTGACTGCAATGTTCGTCATTATTTCCGTTTTTTCCGGGCTGGAGGATTTAAATAAAGATCTTATCTCTAATCTTCATGCCGACCTTACCCTAAAAAGTACTTCGGGAAAAACGATTAAAAACCTCGATAAAGTCAATGCCGCTTTATCTGCTCATAAAGAAATTACAAGCTTTTCCCGTGTTATTGAGGAAAAAGTATATATCAGTTCCAATGGGAAAGGCGACATTGCTTATTTAAGAGGTGTCGATTCCGCATATATTAAGGTTAATCCTATTAATAAGGATGTATTTTATGGAACTTACCCGAGCTTCAAATACTCGAATGAAGTATTAATGGAGAATAGCCTTGACAACAGGCTATCCATTCCCGTTGATTCATCCAATAATTATGCAACGATCTTTATGCCGAAGCCGGGAACCGGTATGATCAGTAAAGAAGAAGATATTTATAACAAGCGAGATATTTCGGTCACAGGAGTTTTCCCCGGAAAAGACCAGCTGGACAGTTATATTATCTCTCCTATTGAGCTTACCGAAGAGCTATTAAATCTTCCTAAAAAATCAGCGTATCAGATTGTCATTAAATTAAAAAATTCCGAAAATGCAGATGCTGTAAAGCAAAGCCTGTTATCTTCTCTCGGAAAAACAGTTGAAATAAAAACCAAAGAAGAGGAAAACGCGGCTTTCTGGAAAATGATCAATACCGAAAAACTGTTTATCTATCTTATTTTTGCCCTGGTGATTTTCATTACCACCTTTAATCTTGCCGGAGCGATTATTATTTTACAGCTTGATAAAAAAGAACAGGCAAAATCACTTATTTCCCTAGGCTTTCCTTTGAGCCATTTACGAATGACCTATTTCTATACCGGAATTCTCATTGTTATTTCAGGAGTGATTACCGGTTTAATATTCGGGACAGCATTATGTTACTTCCAGTTGTATACGGAATTCTTCAGAGCGAATGAAGTTCTTCCTTTCCCGGTTAAAATTGTTGGTAAAAATTACTTTATCGTAGCTCTTACGGCATCCGTATTTGGAATTGCCATTTCATGGTTCTTTTCAAAGATCAGCAAAGAGTATATTACTAAAAGTTAACACATAACAGATATACATTTCGTAAAATTAATCCTTTACGGTTTCATTTTTTTGTACATTTACGCCCCAATTTAAAAAAAATGAAACGAATTTTATCTTTTTTTCTGTCAAGCGCAACATTTGTTTCCGCTTTGGCCCAGGCTCCCGCTAACTATTATGACGGCACAGCAGGATTAACCGGATATACTTTAAAAACAAAACTTCATCAAATCATTAAAGCTTCGTCAGATTTGGGATATAGTGCATTATGGACGACTTATGCAACATCAGATGTTGACAAATATTACGAGAATAATGGGACCTTGCTTGATATGTATTCCGAAAAACCAGCCGGGCCTGATGCTTACGAATTTGTAATAGGACCGTCTTCTTCTGGTGGAAATCAGTGTGGAAGTCAAAATCAAAATAACGAAGGGTTCTGCTACAACAGAGAACATTCTCTTCCCAAAACTTACTTCGGAGGACAAAATGCAATCCCGATGGCAAATGATGCACATTTTGTAATTCCTACAGATTATTATGTAAACAGTAAAAGAGGAAGCTATCCTTATGGTGAAACAGCTTCACCTACAATGACTTTTACTAACGGAAGTAAAATCGGAACTTGTAATTATCCAGGATACAGCGGGGTTATTTTTGAACCTATTGATGCATTTAAAGGAGATATCGCAAGAATGCAGTTATATTTTGTAACAAGATATCAGGATAAGCTTGCCTCTTTCAGCCAGTTTCAAAATGCATCAAGCCCTCTAGATGGAACTGTAGACAGAGGCTTACAGCAATGGTACCTTAGCCTTATGCTAAAGTGGTCTTCTCAGGATCCGGTTTCACAGAGAGAGATAGACAGAAACAATGCAATCTACGCAAGGCAGGGGAACAGAAATCCGTTTATTGATCACCCTGAGTGGATCAACATGATTTGGGGGTCTGTTCTTTCTATTGATGAAAGTAATACCGTAAAAAATATTGAGCTCTCCATCTACCCTAACCCCGTAAAAAACAATGAACTGTTTGTAAAAGGCGAAAATCTAAACAAAATTTCAAAAGCTGAGATCTATGACCTTTCAGGGAAACTGATTGAAACTTTTGCCCAGCCTTTCAAAAATTCAAATAAAATCCATTTTAAAGGTTTCGTAAAAGGAACATACATCTTAAAAACAGATAATTTCTCTACAAAATTTATCGTGGAATAATTAATAAAAATATTTCAAACTAAAGGCCGGATTTGTCCGGTCTTTTTTTTATTTTTGATCATATGGATTCTAACAAAAAATTAGGACTGATAGGCAGGAATATTTCCTATTCTTTTTCTAAAAAATTCTTCGAAAACAAGTTTCAAAAGCTTATGCTTAAGGACTTTTCCTATGATATTTTTGACCTGAGCGAAATTAATGAAGTAGAAGATCTTTTTTCTTCGCCGGGACTTTTAGGTTTTAATGTGACCATTCCCTACAAGGAAAAAATCATTGATTACCTTGATGAACTCAGTGACGAAGCCGAAACAATTGGAGCCGTAAACTGTGTTTTAATTAAAAATGGTAAAAAAACGGGATACAATACTGATGCATTCGGTTTTGAAAAAACTCTTCTTCTCCATAAAAAAGAACTTCAGGATAAAGCATTGATCCTCGGAAACGGAGGTGCTGCCAAAGCGGTAAAATACATTCTTGACAAGCATAATATCCCCTCCAAAACAATTTCAAGAAGTACAGAAATTAATTTTGAAAATCTTGATAAAACGACAGTTGAGAATCACAAAATCATCATCCAATGCACTCCCGTCGGAACTTTCCCTAATGTGGAAGACTGCCTGAGTTTTCCTTTCGAAGGACTCTCCGCCGATCATTTGGTGATCGACCTGATCTACAACCCCAACTACACCCAGTTCATCATCAAAGCCTCAGAGAAAGGAGCAAAAACCGTAAACGGTTATTATATGCTTGAACAACAAGCAGAAAAAGCTTGGGAAATTTGGAATTTTTAAAAAAAATAACATAAATTAGTGCTTTAATTGGCTTTACAGCTATATTTGAAGGATATTAACGCCACTCACATAAAAGATTTGCTATGATTACAGAAAACAATCTTTCTGAAAACGAAGAAAAGAATCCTAACGAAGTACCACAAGAATCATCAGAAAACATTACGTCTCCTGATGCCAATCACCATGATGATGAAAATGAACATGCAGAAGAACATGATGATGTTGAAATTTCTTTAGCAGATGCTTTAAAGGAAATGGAAAAAATCATTAACACTCCCAACGCAGGCGAGAATTTCAGAAGATTCAGCCTTTTGAAAGAGAAAGCAAGTCATTACATCCATGATGAAGTGGAAGATAAGAAACACGAATACGTGGACGCAGGGAATGCTCCGGAAAATTTCAGTTACGAACACCCTTCCCAGGCTAAATATTCAGCATTAGTGAATATTTTCAGGGAAAAGCATGATGATTTCCAGAAAGGCCAGGAAGAAGAGCAGAAGAAAAATCTTGAACATCGCCAGAATATCATTGAAAGACTAAAAAATCTATACACCAGCTCTGAGCCGGGAATCAATCTTTTCAAATCGATTCGTGAGATCAAAGAAGAATGGTCAAAAGCAGGACAGGTAGCCAAATCTGAATTTAAAATTCTTAATAATAACTATTTCCACCATTTGAATCAGTTTTATCAAATGCTGGATCTTAACAAAGAATTTTTAGAGCAGGAATACAGCCACAACTTAGAAAAAAGACAGCACATTATCGCTCGTGCCCAGGAACTGGAAAACGAACCGGTGATTCAGAAGGCGCTCAATGAGCTGCAATATCTTCACAAACTTTGGAAAGAAGAGGCAGAGCCTGTTGCAGAAGAATTCCGTGAAAAAACATGGGAAGAGTTTAAAGAAATTTCCAATAAAATTCACGAAAGAAAATCTGAACTTTCTGCCGTGATTGAACAGGAACAAAGTGCCAATCTGGAAAAGAAAAACCAGATCATTGCGGAGATCAAAAAGCTTTCAGAACCTTCTGAAACCCCAAACCACAACTATTGGCAAAATGCTATCAAAAGAGTGGAAGACCTTCGTTCTGATTTCTTAAAAACCGGAAGTGTACCGAGAAAACTTTCCAACCAAAACTGGAATGATTTTAAAACAACACTCCGAGGCTTCAATACCACGAAGAACAACTATTACAAATCGTTAAAAGGTTCTCAGCAGGCTAACCTGGAAGAAAAATTAAAACTTATCCAGACTGCTCAGGACAATATGAACAATGAAGAATGGGATATCGCGGTTCCGCTATTCAAAAAACTTCAGGAAGACTGGAAAAAAATAGGCCACGTTCCAAAGAGCATGACCAATAAGATCTGGGACGAATTCCGTGATGCTTGTAATGCGTTCTTCAACAATTACAGAGAGAAAAGCAATACTTCTACAGATAACTGGAAGGAGAATTACAAAAACAAAAAGGCACTTCTTGATGAATTGAAAATGGTAACCAACGAAGAAGGAAGTATCGAAAAAATCGAACAGATTAAAACTTCGTGGAACAATATAGGAAAAGTTCCGAGAGATAAGATCGCAATCAACTCTGAATTTAATAAGACGTTAAGAGAAAAATTAAAGATCAATAAAATCAACGAACTCGAACTTAAAGAAGAAGGTCTATCTGAAAATCAGCTTACCGATAAGGCAAGAAAGATTAAAAACCAGATTTCAGATCTTGAAGGTGAAATCGTTAAACTGGAAAATAACCTTTCCTTCTTTAACAAGCCATCAAGAGAAAATCCTTTATTGAAAGACACTTACAATACGATTGATGAGAAAAAAGCTCATTTGGAAACATTAAAGCAAAATCTTCATAATATTATTACAGGAGATTAATTCTTAACAAAATAAATAAAGGCGGAGCAAAGCAATTTGTCTTCGCTTTTTCTTTTTACAAACATGAACAACGACGAATTATATATTAAAAGATGTATTGAGCTGGCTCAAAAAGCCCTGGGAAGAACGTACCCCAACCCTCTTGTGGGAAGTGTAATTGTTCACGATGGAAAAATCATCGGTGAAGGTTATCACCATAAAGCCGGAGAAAATCATGCTGAGATCAACGCTATCAATTCTGTAAAAAATAAAGAACTCATCCCTGAATCTACGATTTACGTTTCATTGGAACCTTGTGCCCATTATGGCAAAACACCTCCTTGTGCTTTAAAAATAAAAGAATTAGGTTTTAAAAAAGTTGTTATTGGTGCCATGGATTCTCATGATAAGGTTAACGGAAAAGGAAAAAAGATTATTCAGGAAGCCGGTATAGAAGTCATTTCAGGAATTCTGGAAAACGAATGCATTGAACTCAACAAGAGATTTTTTACCTTCCACGAAAAGAAAAGACCTTATATCATTTTGAAATGGGCAGAATCCGGTGACGGATTTTTAGATCGAGATTTCAAGCCTGCTGCCATTTCGAATTCTTTAGTGAATCAATTTGTACATCAGGTAAGAGCTGATGAACATGCCATTTTGGTAGGCACTCAAACCGCATTGAATGACAACCCGGGTTTAACGGTCAGAAATGTAGAAGGTATAAATCCTGTCAGGATTTTAATTGATTTTGATTTAAAAGTTCCGGAACATTTTTCACTCTATAACAAAGAAGCCAGAACATTAATTTTTAATTCTGTAAAGGAAGAGACTCAAGAATATATTCAGTTCATTACAATTGATAAGGAAAACTTTTTACCGGATCTGATGAATGCCTTATACAAAGAACAAATACAATCTGTGATCATCGAAGGCGGGCGCTTTACTCTTCAACAATTTATTGATGCTGATCTTTGGGACGAAGCCATCGTCATTAAAAATGAAGGATTAATATTAGAAAACGGAACTAAAGCTCCGGAATTTAATTATATTCCCTATAAAAAGCAAGAGTACAGAGACAACATAATCACCTACTACCGGAGACAATACATAATATAGATATCTTCTTATCAACATAATTAATCATAAAGACAAAGCTACCTTTATTTTCAAATCATTATTTCAACTTTTATTTTATTACAAAAAAAAAAGCTAAATCATCATATTATATAGGATATTTTTAAAACCAGTGAATATTTTATAAAATTATCCATGCTCTATCACCTGGCAATGAAATATTTTACATATATTAGCTAGACATAAATTAAAACCCATGAAAAACAAAAAGAGAATCACAAGACAAAACTTGAGAAGGATCATTGGTGGGGGATTAGTTACTCCAGCTACGTGCTGTACTTTCTATCCACCAAGTTTACAGGCACAATGTTGCCCAAAACCTTATGATATGAGTTGTCCACCACCTTGGTTAGAGGGAGATTTTAAATCAATTTGCGTTTAATAACAGAGCACTTCGGTGCTCTTTTTTATTTAATGTAGTTCAATACTAAATTCTAAAGTTTAAATTTGCAGGATCAACAGCAGTAGGAAATGTTTGAATACAAAACCATAGAAAAACCCATAGAAAATACTCTTTTAAAAGAAAAAGGCAGCAAGTTCATCGGATTTGCTTACCCCGTAAACAATGAAAGTGAATTGAAAAATGCGCTGGAAAAGGTGCGGGAAGAACATCCTAAAGCAACCCATCACTGTTATGCATTCCGAATAGGGCTAAATGGGGAAAACTATAGAGCCAATGACGATGGCGAGCCTTCCGGAAGTGCAGGTCTACCAATATACAATCAATTATTGGCTAACGAGATCACCAATGTTTTAGTTATTTCCGTACGTTATTACGGAGGAACCAAATTAGGGGTCTCCGGCCTGGTAAAAGCATATAAAGAGTCTGCCAAAATCACTCTTGAAGAAGCCCATATCATTACACGGGAACTGGAAACTGAAATCGAAATACAGTTTAACTTCAATCAACAAAATACAATATTCACTTTATTATCTAAATTTGATGCGAAGGTCCTCAAGTTTGACGCCAATGAAAATTGTACTCTCACTGCCTCCCTAAAACTGGTACAAAAAGAAAACATCTCGGAAAAACTCTCCGAGATGCAATATGTTTCATTTGAATTTAAAGATTAATCCCTTCTTCCTCCGAGGAGCAATGAGCCCCAATAAAGAAGTTGAGCCAAAGACCCTAAAGCTGCTACCACATACGTTCTGGCAGCCCATTTCAAACTATCCTGTACGCCTACAAATTCTTCAGCAGTTACAGTTCCGGTATCCTTAAGCCATTTCATAGCCCTATTGCTTGCATCATACTCCACAGGTAATGTTACAAATGCAAAAAGAGTGGTTACCGCAAACATGGCAACGCCAATGGCCAAAACCGTTGTATTTCCATTTGGATTTTCAATACTTCTGGACGCTGCCATTACCGCAATACCTGCAATAAGAACAAACTGCATCAGATTAGAGCTAATATTAACAATAGGAACGAGTTTAGAGCGAAGGTTCAGCATAGAATATCCTACAGCATGTTGCACTGCATGTCCGCATTCGTGCGCTGCCACAGCTGCAGCAGCTGCATTTCTCTGCATATAAACTCCTTCCGAAAGGTTTACTGTTTTATCTGCCGGATTATAGTGGTCCGTCAACTGTCCGAGAACTGATATTACCTGAACATCATTGATCCCGTTATCTCTCAACATTTTTTCCGCTACTTCTTTGCCCGAAAGTCCATTTCGGAGATGTACGTTGGAATAGTATTCAAATTTCGATTTCAATCTCGATGAAACCCACCAGCTCACCAGCATTGAAATTCCAATAATGATATAATAACCCGCCATTTTATATAGATTTTGTGTTCATTTTTACCCATAATGAAATAAAAACTGTGCCAAAGTATACCATATTATTATTTATATTTGTCCTCAAATTTACCTTTAAGAACATGTCTACAGTTTCAATTATTGAAGTAAAAACGGCCGGTCAGCTGAAGCAATTCGTAAGATTCCCTATGGATCTGTACAAAAATAATCCATACTTTGTTCCATCTTTTATCAATGATGAAATAAATATATGGAATGCTGATGAAAATCCCGCCCTTCAATATTCTGAAGCGAAACAGTATTTGGCGTATAAAAATGATAAGATTGTAGGGCGTATTGCTGTTATTATCAACCATAAAGAAGAAAAAGAATTAGGGATCCGGAAAGTACGTTTCGGATGGATTGATTTTATAGATGATGATGAAGTTTCAAAAGCATTAATCCAGAAAGCCATTGATTATGCTAAAGAAAAAAGCATCCGGACTATTGAAGGGCCTATGGGCTTTACTAATCTTGATAAAGCAGGTATGCTCATTAAAGGCTTTGACCAGCTGGCTACAATGATTGGGATCTATAATCACGAATACTACCCAAAACACCTGGAAAAACTCGGACTGGTGAAAGAAAAGGAATGGGTAGAATTTGAAATTATTTTCCCGGAGACCTTACCTGAAAAAATCCACAAATTTAATCAGTTAATTTCTGAAAAATATAAGCTCAAGGTTTTACGATTTAAAAACAAAGAGGAGATCATTCAATATGTAGATCCGATGTTTGATTTATTGGATGAAACTTATAAACATCTATCCACTTACACTCCTATTTCTGATGAGCAGAGAAAAACGTACAAGGAAAAATACTTCAAACTCATCGATAAAGATTTTATCGTGTGTATTGCGGATGAAAACAATAATCTGATCTCATTCGCCATCACAATGCCTTCCTATTCAAAAGCTTTACAAAAATCCGGCGGAAAATTACTCCCGTTTGGCTGGTGGCATTTTTTACAGGCAGGGAAGAAAAACGACAGGGCAAACTTTTATCTGATCGGTATTCATCCCGATTACCAAAGAAGAGGGGTTACCTCTATTATTTTCAAAGAAATCTGGGATATTTTCAGAAAAAAGGCGTAAAGTTCCTTGAAACCAACCCGGAACTGGAAGAAAACAAAAGCATCCAGCTTTTATGGCAAGATTATAACCCTGTGAATCACAAGAGAAGAAGGACCTACTCCATGGAAATCAATCAAAATGATGAATAAATAGCATCATGTTTTCTCTCTAAAACTCTATTCACCTCAAACACGTTCACCTCATGAAACCACAGCTTGTCATTTTCGCCATTTTAATTACCGGATTCATTGTTTACAACTTCTTTTTCCAATCTCAGGATGATAAAACGAATACCGTAATCAACATCCTTTTTGCCAGTATACTCTTTGGATATATTGCATTTATGGCCTACTCTCTTCTTAAAAAAATGAAGAAATAACCTGTTATTTTTATTGATTCTAAATTATCGGTTTTCCTTATTTTCAGCCTACTTTTAAGCTGATAAATTTCATGCTTTCTTGTTTATTCGCTAAATTTGCAAATTGAGATAATAATGCAAAAATGAATTTACCTGAAAGTTATATTCCAATCCTTATCCAGGCTGGTGTAGCAGTAGGATTTGTAGCGGTTTCTTTGCTTGGGGCACATTTCTTGGGGCCACAGCAGAAAAAAGGAAACTCTGTAAAAAACCAAAGCTGGGAATGTGGAGTTCCTGTTGAAGGAAATGCAAGAACACCGTTTTCTATCAAGTACTTCCTGACTGCGGTATTGTTCGTACTATTCGATATTGAAATCGTATTTTTTTATCCCTACGCTGTAAACTTCAGAGAATTCGGAATGGAAGGATTCCTGGCAGTGCTTACATTCGTAGCCATTTTCTTCATGGCATTTTTCTATGTCTGGAAACGTGGTGCGCTCGATTGGGATAAATAAATTTTAATTAAAAGATTGAATGTATTTAAGTAGTTTAAAGATTTCCAAGATCTTATTTTTTTTAATCTTTAAATATTTTAATCTTTAAATATTTACTAAAAATGTCAGATAAAAAACCAGTAATAAGAACAGATGCACCTGCTCCCGAAGGATATGAAGGAGAAGGGTTTTTCGCAACAAAACTGAGCAGTGTAATCGGAATGGCAAGAAAGTTTTCACTTTGGCCATTGCCATTTGCTACTTCTTGTTGTGGTATTGAGTTCATGGCTACCCTGAACCCTACCTATGATGCATCAAGATTTGGTATGGAAAGAAACTCTTTCTCCCCAAGACAAGCAGATATGCTGATGGTTTGCGGAACTATATCAAAGAAACTAGGTCCGGTCCTAAAAGAAGTATACACCCAGATGGCTGAACCTAAATGGGTAGTAGCTGTAGGAGCATGTGCTTCCAGTGGTGGTATTTTTGATACGTATTCCGTACTTCAGGGGATTGATAAAATCATTCCTGTAGACGTCTATGTTCCGGGATGCCCTCCAAGACCTGAACAGATCATTGAAGGGGTAATGCAGGTACAAGCTCTTGCAGAAAGCGAAAGCATCAGAAGAAGAGATATGCCTGAGTATCAGAAACTATTAGATTCTTACAACATAAGCAACTAAACGGAAATGACAAACGAATTTGTATTAGAAGCAATCACAAGAGAATTTCCGGAATCTGTTATTTCAAGTTCAGAACCTTATGGGATGCTGACCATTGAAGTAAAGAAAGAAGATATCAAAAAGATCATCCACTATCTTAAGGACTCATCACTGGAATTTAATTTCCTTACAGATATCTGCGGTATTCATTACCCGGAATTCCCGGACAAGGAGATTGGTGTTGTATATCATTTACATAATATGATGGCCAATTTCAGATTACGTCTGAAAATCTTTATGTCCAGAGAAAATATTGAAGTGGATTCTCTCGTTGAATTATATGCCGGTGCCAATTGGATGGAAAGAGAGACTTATGACTTTTACGGGATTAAATTCAAGGGACACCCGGATCTCAGACCTATTTTAAATATGGAAGATCTCGGATACCACCCAATGTTGAAAGAATATCGACTTGAAGACGGTACAAGAACCGACAAGGATGATAATATGTTCGGAAGATAAAAAATAATGCAATAAGCAGAAAGCAGCAAGCCATACGCTTAAAGCCTAAAGCCTATAGCCTAAAGCATTTAAATTATGAAAGATAACTCATTATCCAATATACTTAACCAGTACGAAAGCAAGGAACAGATTGACGGGCAATTGTATACCCTGAATCTAGGACCTACCCACCCTGCTACTCACGGAATCTTCCAGAACGTCTTAACGATGGATGGAGAAAGAATCCTTCATGCTGAGCAAACGGTAGGATATATCCACAGAGCATTTGAGAAAATTTCTGAAAGAAGAAATTATTCTCAGATCACTACCCTTACTGACCGTATGAATTACTGTTCTGCACCGATCAACAATTTAGGTTGGCACATGACAGTAGAAAAGCTGATTGGCGTTCAAGTTCCAAAACGTGTAGACTATATGCGTGTTATCTTAATGGAACTAGCGAGAATCGGTGACCACCTGATCTGTAACGGGGTAACCGGAATGGACTCAGGAGCGATTACTGGTCTTACTTACATGTTCATTGAAAGAGAACGTATTTATGATATGTATGAGCAGATCTGTGGAGCAAGAATGACGACTAACATGGGAAGAATCGGAGGATTTGAAAGAGATTTCACTCCTAAGTTCCATGAGTTATTGAAAGACTTTTTAAAGACTTTCCCACCAAGATTCAAAGAATTCTGTACCCTATTAGAAAGAAACAGAATTTTCATGGACAGAACCATCGGTACAGGAGCTATTTCAGCAGAAAGAGCATTAAGCTACGGGTTTACAGGTCCAAACTTACGTGCAGCAGGTGTAGATTATGATGTGAGAGTTGCACAACCTTATTCTTCATACCAGGATTTCGACTTCATTATTCCTGTAGGAACTTCAGGAGATACTTACGACCGTTTCATGGTTCGTCAACAGGAAATCTGGGAATCTATTAAAATTATCAAACAAGCATACGAAAACCTTCCTGAAGGGCCATTCCACGCGGATGTTCCTGATTTCTATCTTCCTGAAAAAGCAGATGTATATCAGAAAATGGAAGCTTTGATCTACCACTTCAAAATTGTAATGGGAGAAACTGATGTACCTAAAGGAGAAGTTTACCATGCTGTAGAAGGTGGAAACGGAGAATTAGGTTTCTATCTTGTGAGTGACGGAGGAAGAAGCCCTTACAGACTTCACTTCAGAAGACCATGTTTCATCTACTATCAGGCATATCCTGAAATGATTACAGGTTCTGTAATTTCGGATGCCATTGTAACGATGTGTAGTATGAATATTATTGCGGGAGAATTAGACGCATAATATAACAGACAAAAAGATAAAAGAGGAAAGAATAAAGACTTTCTTCAAATTAAATAAAAATGAATTTAGATCACGAATCAAAAAGTCTTTTTTCTTGGTTCTTTGTTCTTTAATCTATATAAAAAAATGAGCGAAACAATAGCTTTTAAACCGGAAAGTTTAGCACAGGTACACAAAATTATCGCAAGATATCCTGAAGGAAGACAGAAATCTGCTCTTCTTCCCGTACTTCACTTGGCGCAGAAAGAATTCGGAGGATGGTTAGATGTTCCTGTGATGGATTATGTTGCCGGACTATTAAGTATCAAACCGATTGAAGTATATGAAGTGGCTACTTTCTATACCATGTTCAATATGAAGCCGGTAGGTAAATATGTTCTGGAAGTTTGCAGAACCGGACCTTGTATGGTTTGTGGAAGCGAAAAAATCCTTGACCATATCAGAACAAAACTGAACATTAAGGACGGAGAAACTACTGAAGACGGTATGTTCACCTTAAAGCCTGCTGAATGTCTTGGAGCGTGTGGTTATGCACCCATGATGCAGCTTGGAAAGTTCTTTCATGAAAATTTAACAATAGAAAAAGTAGACGAAATCCTTGAACTTTGCAGACAGGGACAGGTTGCTTTAGACTAATAAAGATTTTGGATCCCGAATTTTGGATGTAAACTCAGTTAATTTTTTTAATAATTATAAAAGCTAGAAGCCCAAAGCCGATAGCGAAAAGCATAATAAACAATGAGTAAAAAACTTTTACTTAAAGACGCACATATAGAAGGTATCCGCTACTTTGAAACATACCGTAAACAGGGAGGTTACACAGCAGCTGAAAAAGCCTTGAAAATGACTCCTGACGAAATCCTGGAAGAAGTAAAAACTTCAGGATTAAGAGGTCGTGGTGGAGCTGGATTCCCGACAGGGATGAAATGGAGCTTTTTGGCAAAACCTGAAGGTGTTCCAAGACACCTTGTAGTCAATGCGGATGAATCTGAACCCGGAACATTCAAGGACAGATATCTGATGGAATTTCTTCCTCACCTGTTGATCGAAGGAATGCTGATTTCATCTTACTGTTTAGGTTCCAACACTTCTTATATCTACATCCGTGGAGAATATTCATGGATTCCGGATATCCTTGAAGAAGCCATTGAAGAAGCTAAGGCAGCAGGATTTTTAGGTAAAAATATTTTAGGAACAGGTTTCGATCTTGAAATCTACGTACAAAGAGGTGGTGGAGCATACATCTGCGGTGAAGAAACTGCATTGCTTGAATCCCTTGAAGGAAAAAGAGGTAACCCAAGATTAAAACCACCATTCCCGGCTGTAAAAGGTCTTTGGGAAAGACCAACGGTAGTAAACAACGTTGAGTCTATCGCGGCAATCGTTCCAATCATTGATATTACTGGTGCTGAGTATGCTAAAATCGGTGTCGGTAGATCTACAGGTACGAAATTGATTTCTGCTTGTGGAAACATCAACAAACCGGGTGTCTACGAAATCGATATGACCATCACGGTAGAAGAATTCATCTACTCTGATGAATACTGTGGAGGTATTAAAGACGGAAAAAGATTAAAGGCCTGTATTCCAGGAGGAAGTTCTGTTCCAATTGTTCCAGCAAACTTATTGTTGAGAACAGTGAACGGAGAGCCGAGATATATGAACTATGAATCATTAGCTGACGGTGGTTTCGCTACCGGAACAATGATGGGTTCAGGAGGTTTCATTGTTTTAGATGAAGACCAGTGTATTGTAGATCACACCATGACATTGGCAAGATTCTACAACCACGAAAGTTGCGGACAATGTACACCTTGCCGTGAAGGTACAGGATGGATGTACAAAATCCTGAAAAAAATTGAAAAAGGAGAAGGAAAAATGGAAGATATCGATCTTCTTTGGGATATCCAGAGAAAAATCGAAGGAAATACCATTTGCCCATTGGGTGATGCAGCAGCTTGGCCGGTCGCAGCAGCCATCCGTCACTTCAGAGATGAATTTGAGTGGCACGTGAAAAACCCCGAGTTATCTCAAACTCAAAATTACGGATTAGCGCATTATGCAGATCCTATCCCGGCTGTTGAAAAGAACGCTTAATTGAAATGAAAAAATTATTGGTGGTCGGCTTAATGATGTCGAGTTTTGTTTTCGGACAAAAAAAAGATTCTTTAGTAGCAGAAAATAATGCAGATTTGTTTAAAACTCCTGTTTATAAAAAACCAGAGCCTTTAAGCAAAAAAGGACAGATGTTCGTTTTTTACGGATGGAACAGAGCAGCGTATAGCAATTCTGACATCCATTTCAAAGGAAATGGGTATGACTTCCAGCTGAATAATGTGACTGCCCAGGACAGACCTACAAAATTTGGAATTGTTTATTTTGATCCAAGTTGGTTTACAGTAACACAGTATAATTTCAGATTAGGATATTTTATTAAGGATAATTTAGCGCTTGTTTTAGGGATCGACCACATGAAATATGTGATGGACCAAAATCAGACTGTTAACTTTAAAGGACATATTTCAGATCCTGAATATGCAGCCATGGTACAAAATGGTCAGGTAAACCTGGCAGATGAGAAGTTCCTTACTTTTGAACATACAGACGGACTTAATTATGAAAACTTAGGTCTTGAAAGATACCAGAGTCTGATCAATAAAAAAAATGTTGATTTGGTCTGGTCTTATGGTGCCGGTGTCGGATTTATGTTCCCGAAAAGTAATGTGAAACTTTTTGGAAATGAAAGAAGTGACCGTTTCCATGTTGCAGGTCTTGGAACTGACGTAAGAGCCAGTCTCAACCTTGTCCTTTGGAATCACGTCATGGTAAGATTAGAAGGAAAAGCAGGCTACATCAATATGTGGGATATTAAAACCACTTTGAATAACAAGCCGGACAAAGCCCAACAGGATTTCGTTTTCGGACAGGTCCTTGCAGGAATTGGATATACATTTAATACAAAGAAATATAAATAACAAAGCCTATTGCTTAACGCATAAAGCTTAAAGCATACAATATGAGCGAAGAAGTTAAAAAATTCAAAATAACCATAGACGGCCAGACTACCGAAGTTATGCCCGGTACTTCTATTCTGGAAGCGGCAAGACAAATCGGTGGAAAATCTGTACCTCCGGCTATGTGCTACTATAGCAAATTGGAAACCAGCGGAGGAAGATGCAGAACATGTCTGGTAGAAGTTTCTAAAGGATCTGAAGCAGACCCTCGTCCTATGCCGAAATTGGTAGCAAGTTGCAGAACGAATGTAATGGACGGTATGGAGGTTAAAAACCTTACTTCTGAGAAAGCTCAGGAAGGAAGAAAAGCCGTTACTGAATTCTTATTGGTGAACCACCCTCTTGACTGTCCGGTTTGTGACCAGGCAGGTGAATGCCACCTTCAGGATCTTGGATATGAGCATGGAAATCTTGAAACAAGAACAGAATTCGAAAGAAATACGTACGAAGCCGATGATCTTGGGCCACACATCAAGCTGAACATGAACCGTTGTATTCTTTGTGCAAGATGTGTATTGGCAGCTAACCAGTTAACAGGTGAAAGAGAGCATGGTATTCTTTTCAGAGGAGATCACGCTGAGATTTCAACCTATTTAAATAAAGCTTTAGATAACGACTTCATCGGAAACGTTATCGACGTTTGTCCTGTAGGAGCATTAACAGACAGAACTTCCCGTTTTGCAAGCAGAGTATGGTTTACAAAACCAATGAATGCTACTTGCAAATGCGATAAGTGTTCCGGAAAAGCTGTAGTATGGATGAAAGGTGACGAAATTGTAAGAGTTACTGCAAGAAAAGACCAATGGGGTGAAGTGGAAGAATTCATCTGTGATACATGCCGTTTCGAAAGAAAAGCATTATCAGACTGGAACATCGAAGATCCTAGACACATCGACAGACATTCTGTAATTTCATTGAATCACTACGAAAAGCCTAAAGATGAGCTAAGAGTCTTAGACAATCCAATGGCTAAAGAAATCAGTGAAAAAGACGAAAAATAATTTTAATAAAGACAATTAGATTTCAGACACAAGACATCAGACTTAACCTTCTATCTAGTATCTGACATCTCACATCTAAAAATCTTTAAAACAAAAATGGATTTACTTACATTTAAACTTATACTTGTACTAGCACTTTTCCTGCTTTCGTTAACGATTGCAGCCTACTCTACCTGGGCAGAAAGAAAAGTTGCCTCTATCATGCAGGATAGAATCGGTCCGAACAGAGCCGGACCTTTCGGATTACTGCAGCCTCTAGCTGACGGTGGTAAATTCTTCTTCAAGGAAGACTTTACACCTGCCAATGCTGAAAAATTCCTTTTCGTATTGGGACCGGCTTTAGTAATGTTTATTTCATTGATCACGGGAGCAGTTATTCCTTGGGGTAAAAGTTTAAATATTGCAGGTACTTCTTTTGATCTTCAGGTTGCCAACATTGACGTTGGTGTACTATTTATCATCGGAATGGCTTCAATCGGGGTGTACGGAATCATGATCGGAGGTTGGGCTTCGAACAACAAATATTCATTATTAGGTGCTATCCGTGCTTCTTCTCAGATGATTTCTTATGAATTGGCAATGGGATTGGCACTTCTTTCTATCATCATGATGGCAGGAAGTTTAGATTTAAAAGTAATTACTGAAAACCAGACTCACGGTAAACTTTGGGGAATCATTCCTTGGGTTTCAGGGATGAACTGGAATATTTTCTACCAGCCAATCGCTTTCCTTGTATTCTTTGTAGCGGCTTTAGCTGAAACGAACAGACACCCGTTCGATTTACCTGAGTGTGAATCTGAATTGGTAACAGGATATTCTACAGAATACTCTTCCATGAAGTTAGGGTTATATATGTTCGGGGAATACGTGAACATGTTTATCTCTAATGCTTTCATGGTGGTTCTTTTCTTCGGAGGATATAACTATCCTGGTATTGAATGGGTAACTCAGAACTGGGGCGAGAACACTGCAGGGATCTTGAGTATCGTAGCATTCTTAACGAAAACGGTAATCGGAATTCTGATCTTCATGTGGATCAGATGGACGCTTCCAAGATTCAGATATGACCAGCTGATGCACTTAGGATGGAAAACTTTGATCCCGATGGCATTGGTAAACCTATTGATTACAGGAGCTGTAATTCTAGCGTTTGGAAATTAAATTATCGAACCTAACTGGTTTTAAAAACCTGTTAGGTTTGTGTGAATATTGAATATTAAAAATTAAGATAACAGACAAGATTAGTCTAAAATCTGGTGTCTAACATCTAATATCTATAATTAAATGAAATTAACTAACAGATCAAAAGTTGTTTCCAACAAAGAAATGACCCTTGCTGAAAAAATCTATCTTCCTGCGATCTTTACAGGGATGGGGATTACATTTAAGCATGCTGTAAGAACCGTGATAAAGGGTGCTCCCGCAGTATATTCGTATCCGGAAGTACAGAAGCCAAGAACGACTATCTGGAGAGGCCAGCACGTCTTGAAAAGAGACGAGCAAGGCAGAGAAAGATGTACCGCTTGCGGACTTTGTGCGGTAGCTTGTCCTGCAGAAGCCATCACCATGACTGCTGCTGAAAGAACTAAAGAGGAAAAAGATCTTTACAGAGAAGAAAAGTATGCTTCAGTATATGAAATCAATATGCTAAGATGTATTTTCTGCGGAATGTGTGAAGAAGCTTGCCCTAAATCTGCCATCTACCTTACCGACAGACTGGTAGACGTAGAAACCAACAGAGGTTCTTTCATTTACGGAAAAGATAAATTAGTTGAAAAAATAAATGAAAGGATTGACATCACGACAAGACAATCCGAGAAACAAAAAAATGCGGTAAAATAATGGATCAGTTTTTATTTTTCTTGGTGGCGTTTTTAGCAGTAGCAAGTGCAGTATACTTCGTATTTGCCAGAAATCCTCTCTATGCTATTTTGTCATTGATTGTTACGATGTTTTCAATTGCAGGAATGTACATTCTTCTGAATGCTCAGTTCCTGGCAATTATCCAGATTATAGTGTACGCAGGTGCCATCATGGTACTTTTCCTTTATATCTTAATGATGCTTAACCTTAATAAAGCAGACGAAAGTAAAAAGAACAATACTTTAAAATTTGTTGGAGTTTTTACGGCAGGTCTTCTTTTGGTAGGAGTGTTGGGAGTATTCAGAGGAGTTCAGCAAAACCATATCGTTGTTGAGAATGTAGACAGAGGAGTTGGTCTTACGAAGAACCTGGGTAGACTTTTGTTTAATGAATATGTTTTACCGTTTGAGCTTGCTTCTATCCTGATTTTAGCAGGTATTGTAGGCGCGGTATTAATCGGTAAAAAAGATTTATAAAATTATGGGAGAAGTAAATACATTTATACAAAGCATCCCTTTGAATTACTTCATCATCCTTTGTTCTGTATTGTTCAGTTTAGGAGTGATGGGAGTTTTGCTTAGAAAAAATGCTATTGTGATTCTGGGCTGTGTAGAGCTTATGCTTAATTCTGTAAACCTTTTGTTGGCAGCTTTTTCAGCGTACAAAGGCAACGGCGACGGACAACTTTTAGTTTTCTTCATTATGGTGGTTGCTGCCGCGGAAGTGGCGGTAGGTTTGGCAATTATTGCTATGCTGTATAGAAATACCCGTTCTGTAGATGTGAGTATATTTAATAAATTAAGAGGATAAGAATGGAGAATCTAGTATATGCAATAGTACTTTTACCACTTTTAGGGTTTCTTATAAACGGTTTATTCGGAAAAAATCTTCCAAAAATAGTAGTTGGTTCTTTGGCTACAGCAATGGTTTTCGGATCATTCTGTATTGCTGTAAGTCTTTTCATGAATTTCAATTCTGAAAGCCAGCCTGTAATCGTAAAAGCTTTTGAATGGTTTAGAGTAAACGGAGTTCAGATCAATTTTGGATTCCAGATCGATCAGCTGTCTTTGATGATGGTGATGATCATCACGGGTATCGGTTCACTGATCCACTTATACTCTATCGGATATATGAGTCATGATAAAGGATTCTATAAGTTCTTTACTTACCTGAATCTTTTCATCTTCTCAATGTTACTTTTAGTGATGGGAAGCAACTATCTTATCCTATTCATCGGATGGGAAGGTGTAGGTCTTTGTTCTTACCTGTTGATCGGATTCTGGTATACGAATGAAGAATACGGTAAAGCAGCAAGAAAAGCTTTCATCATGAACAGAATTGGTGACCTGGCATTGTTGATCGGGATCTTCATGATTGCGGCTCAGACAAACGCTGTAGACTACCTTTCAGTAGCAGAAAATGCTTCAAAATTTGAATTAGACGGAACAGTGATTATCTTTATCACAGCGAGTTTATTCATCGGTGCTACCGGTAAATCGGCTCAGGTTCCATTATATACATGGTTACCGGATGCGATGGCCGGGCCAACTCCTGTTTCTGCATTAATTCACGCAGCAACGATGGTAACGGCGGGGATCTATTTAGTAGTAAGATCTAACTTCTTATTTACTTTAGCTCCAACTGTACAGGGAGGAATTTTATTCATCGGATTCTTAACGGCAGCTTTAGCAGGATTCTATGCACTGCGTCAGAACGACATCAAAAAAGTATTGGCATACTCTACCGTTTCACAGCTTGGATTTATGTTCATCGCTTTAGGTCTTGGTGCTTATACAACAGCAATGTTCCACGTAATGACACACGCTTTCTTTAAAGCTTTATTATTCTTAGGAGCAGGTTCTGTAATCCACGCTATGAGCAACGAGCAGGATATGCGTTTCATGGGAGGTCTTAAAAAATATATTCCTCTTACTCACGCTACCTTCCTGATCGGAACATTAGCCATCTCGGGTTTCCCTTTATTATCAGGGATGATCTCTAAAGACGAAATTTTAGTAGCAGCTTTCGCTAAAAATCCAATTTATTGGGTAATCTTATTTGTTTTAGCGGCAATGACTGCCACGTATATGTTCAGATTATACTACCTGACTTTCCACGGAGAATTCAGAGGTACTGAAGAGCAAAAGCATCACTTACACGAAAGCCCGTCTAATATGACATTACCATTGATCGTATTGGCTATCCTTTCTGTAATCGGAGGTTTCATTAACCTGCCACACTTCATCGGCCACGGACATTATGCCAAACTGATGGAATGGCTAAAGCCAGTTCTTACGGAACAAAGCTACAGCCAGATGGAAGCTACTCTTTCAGGAGTAGATTTCAATACTGAAATGATCTTATTGGCAGCGACAGTAATTATGTTCTTCTCTGTATGGTTTATCGTAAGAAATACCTATGTAAACAAGAAGAAGATGGCTGTTGCAGAAGAAAACTATACCGGATGGGAAAAGCTTTCTGCTAAAAAATTATATGTTGACGAGCTTTACAACGCATTGATTGTAAAAACTGTTGAAGGATTAGGACGCGGGAGGAAAAATGTTTGATAAGGGTATCTTGGATCGTTTTGTAAACTTTGTAGGTGATGGTGCTGAAGATAGCGGAAAAGCTATGAAGCGCGTACAAAACGGAAATGTAGAGACGTATATTCTTATCATGTCTTTAGCTGTGGGAATTATATTAATTGTTAACTTTTTATTACAATAATAATGTCTTGTTTATTATTAACATTATTACTATTACCTCTAGTAGGTTCGGGATTAGTTTTTGCCTGGAAGAATAATTCCAGCAAATATTTGGCACTGGGAATTGCATTGGTACAAATGCTCCTTACGTTTTACATCCTTTCGGATTTTGATTTTACTCCGACGGTAGACAGCGTACTGCAGCACGAGATCAATTACCCTTGGTCGCAATTCATGAAGAGCTCTCTTCACTTCGGTATCGATGGGATGAGTATGCTTCTTTTATTGCTGACCAACATTCTGGCGCCAATCATTATTTTATCTTCTTTCAACGAAAGTGTAAACTACAGAAATACATTCTACGGATTGATTCTGTTGATGCAATTCGGTCTTGTGGGAGTATTTACTTCTTTAGACGGATTATTGTTCTACATTTTCTGGGAAGTCACTTTGATTCCAATTTGGTTTATTGCCGGACTTTGGGGACAAGAGAATAAAAGGTTTGAATTTACTACGAAGTTCTTCGTATATACATTCGTGGGATCTTTATTTATGTTAGCCGGATTGATCTATGTGTACAACCACTCTGCATCATTCGCTTTAACGGATCTATACAATGCACAACTGAACGAAACACAACAGACTGTGGTATTCTGGTTCATTTTCTTTGCTTTTGCAGTGAAATTACCGGTATTCCCTTTCCATACCTGGCAGCCTGATACCTATACCTACTCTCCTACTCAGGGATCGATGTTGTTATCCGGAATCATGCTTAAAATGGCGGTCTATGGGGTAATGCGTTATTTACTTCCTATTACTCCGCTTCCGATTGCAGGAATTTCAGGACAGATTGTAATCATCCTTGCGATCGTGGGAATTGTTCACGGAGCTTTGATCGCGATCATCCAGACGGATATGAAGAGAATCATCGCGTATTCATCTTTCTCTCACGTAGGCTTGATGGTGGCAGGTATCTTCGCTTCTGCGGTAGTTACTTTAAGAGGAAGTTTCAATGTGGAAGGTGCTGAAGGAGCTTTGGTACAGACCTTCGCTCACGGTATCAACGTGGTAGGTTTATTCTACTGTTGTGATATTTTATATAAGAGATTTAAATCAAGAGACATCAGACAAATGGGGGGATTGGCGAAAGTTGCTCCTAAGTTTGCCGTGCTATTCCTGATCATTATATTAGGTTCCATGGGAGTTCCATTAACTAATGGGTTCATCGGAGAATTTATTCTATTGAAATCTGTGTATGATTTTAACGGGACAGCAGCTGTAATTGCTGGTCTTACGGTAATTCTTTGTGCGGTGTACTTATTGAGATTCTATGGAAAAGCAATGTTTGGAGAAGGTGATGCAGCCGTGTTAAGTACAGCAAAAGATTTATCAGGGGTAGAATTTTCTGTATTGGCAAGCTTAGCGGTTTTTGTGATTTTACTGGGTATTTTCCCTCAACCGGTAATCGATATGATAGGTAGTTCAGTGAAGTTTATCTACACGGCGATGGCTAACTAAAAAATTAAAAGATTTAAAAATTAAAAAAATAAGAGATTAAAAAAAGGCAAGAATAAAGAGAAAAGAACAAAGAGTTTAAGAACCGATTTACGGGTATTATTCACATTTTCAATTTTATTCTTTCAATTAAAATCTCACATCTCAAATCTATATTATGAGTGTTTTAATTATTGTTTTCCTAACGGCAGTTATTGCGTTATTTTCGGGAGTTTTTGAACAAGGAAAATTCGCAAGATACATTGGGATTTTGGGTTTAATCATTGCATTGTATGTAAGTTTCATGCCTGAATGCTCGTTTTTCGATCATTACAAACATATGTATGAATACAGTGCCAATGCTGCATTGTTTACCAAAATATCCATTGTAACAACCTTATTGTTATTCTTCCTTGGAGGTTTTGCTTTCAGCAACCACAGAAGCCACCAATCGGAATTATACGCTTTGATGCTATTTGCATTATGTGGAGGAATTGTTCTTTTCGGATACCAGAACCTAGTTACTATGTTCTTAGGTGTAGAAATTCTTTCCATTCCGTTATATGTAATGGCCGGAGCCAACAAAACTGATCTGAGATCAAATGAAGCTTCCATCAAATATTTCTTAATGGGTGCATTCGCGACAGGTTTCTTATTGTTCGGTATTGCATTTATCTACGGAAGTGCCGGAAGTTTTGATTTATATAAAATCCATGATTTTGGCGTAGCAAACGCTACGAACGTGATGTTTATCCTTGGGGTATTATTGATCCTTTGTGCATTGGCATTCAAAGTAGCGCTGGCGCCTTTCCACATGTGGAGCCCGGATGTATATTCAGGATCTCCTTCACTGATCACTGCTTTTATGGCGAGTGTGGTTAAGATTTCAGGATTCTTCGCCCTGTTCAGATTGATGACGATCGGTTTTGCAGGAGTAACACACGAATGGATCAATGTTTTGGGAGTATTCTTAATCATTACTTTATTATTAGCAAACGTTATGGGTCTTGCTCAGACGAATGCAAAAAGAATGTTGGCTTACTCTTCAGTATCTCACGCCGGGTACATCGGATTGGTATTCTTCGGAATGACAAGTCTTTCTACGTATAACTTAGCATTCTATTTATTCGCCTATTCTTTATCTACAGTTGGAGTTTTCATGTGTCTGATCTGGGTAGAGAAATTAAAAAGAGAAACTTCTTTCGGAGCTTTCAAAGGATTGGCAAAAACAGAACCTTTATTGGCAACGGTGGCTACAATCTCTATGCTTTCTATGGCAGGAGTTCCGTTGACAGCCGGTTTCATGGGAAAATTTGCTTTATTCTCCCAGGCAATGAATGGTGCCGCTTTCCTTGTATTGGTAGCCGTATTAGGGTCTGCCCTATCGATTGCTTATTATTTAAGATTGATCATCGCAATGTTCTTCTTTAAAGAATCAACATTCAAATCATCTGAAAAAGTAACCCTTACTTATAATATTGTTGCTGTAGCCGTAATTGCATTGATTATTATTTTAGGAGTCTTCCCGGATTTCTTTGCAAGCATGTTCGGACTGTAAATAATAGTATAATAATTCATATTAAAAACCTTTCAGTTCACTGGAAGGTTTTTTTGTGGTCCTTTAAAAAGCTGTATTCATTACCAATGTTCATTCAGTTTTCCGGGGTAAATTTTTTAAAATTGTAAAGGAAAATATACTTACATGGAAATTTTTACAGAAAGAGAATGAACATCCGCAGAATACCTTATTCTTTTTCAATTTTTTCCTCAATAAAGAATAATAAAACAAAAAAAAGATCATTTTTACCCAGCGAAAAATAAATTTGTAAGTAGAGTATTTTTCATAACTTTACTTTCAAATTTCAGCTTTTGGCTAATCTCTACAAAAAAGACTCTCCCTTTCAGGTTTTCATATCATTCAAAAAATATTTGGATGTCCTGGAACACATCCGTTATAATGACCGAATGGAATACAGGGTCAACTATGCCGAATCGCTGATTGAAAGCACCAGGAACTTTAAAGAACTCAAAGAAGGCTTCCAGGATATAAGCATTCTCGAAAAAAATGCAGATCTTATCAGATTACTTCTTGCTGATCTTTTTCCGACTGGCCTTACCCATAATGAAATAAAGGCAGCCAGCATCCCTCTTTCAAATATCACGTTCAATTATACGCAACGATTTAAAAACATCCTTAAAGATGCCGGAAAAGATTTTGAAATAGAACTCAGAAACATTACGGATAACGAATTCTATGTATTCTGCTGTTGCCTGATTCTCCAGAGCTATTTCAAAAAGGATATCAGAAGCACAATCCCGTTTTATTATGATATCCCTAATCAGCAGGGAATCATGAAGCATTATAAAATAACTGTAAACTCAGACTTCACAGAAATAATCCCTACCGAAAATGCCAGAATACCTTCTGATGACATTCTGGATATGCTGTTGGAAAATCTCGATGATTTTAAATTGTGGAAAAAGTACTTTCCTTCCCAATCCTGGATATTGAGAGGGTTTACCATTATTTCGCTGGTAGACTGTACCTCAGAAGTAGCTTTATCCGACCTGAAGTCCAGTATGATAGAAATCGATCCTGAAAATTTAAATCCCAATGAGAATCTGACAGAAATTTTCAAATCCTATTTTGATGTTGCTGATCTGAATTTCGGGATTATGACCTTCAATAAAAAGGAACAGAAACTTGATAAACTTCCGATCTACGAAAGTCTTTTAACCAATCATATTCTTGATTTCTGGATTAATACATTTGATGAAGAAACACGTAAAAACACCTTTGAAAACTTAAGCAATAATTCAAAGCCAATTGTCGTCAGCAATGTGAACAAACTGGATGAAAATGTAAAACAGCTGCCCTCTTTCAGTATTTTAAAAGATAATAATATCAACAGCTTCATGGTGATTCCCATCATGAAAGATAATGAACTTCTTGCCATTATGGAGTTTACCTCCCCTCTGGCAGGCAGCTTCAATGGTTTAAAGCTTAAAAAGATGGAATTTTTCACTGATATGGTGTTGTTTTCTCTCAGTAGATTTTATTTTGAGAAAAATTATCAGATTGAAGCCATTATCCAACGTGAATACACAACCATCCACGACAGTGTTGTATGGAAGTTCAGAAACGAGGCTGAAAGATACTTTACAGCTTCACTGGGGAAAAAAATGTATACTTTAAAACAGATTTCCTTTAGAAACCTTACTCCGTTATTCGGGGTCTCAGACATCCGTTCTTCTTCAGAAAAACGTTTCAACCTGATGCTTGAAGACCTGAATCAGCAAATTGAAGCTCTGAAAGATATTTTCACCCTGACAAA
The DNA here is from genome assembly GCA_016025055.1 of Chryseobacterium indologenes. Lineage (NCBI taxonomy): Bacteria > Pseudomonadati > Bacteroidota > Flavobacteriia > Flavobacteriales > Weeksellaceae > Chryseobacterium > Chryseobacterium indologenes. Next base: position 2,489,172 of record CP065590.1, on the reverse strand, counting down.
TTCGGATTCCGAAAAATTCATCCTGGCGCTTGATATTTTTGAAAGCGAACTCAATCACGAAATCAAAGCTGATACAGAACAACGTTTTCAAAGATTATTACGGGAAGAAATACACCCTTTCTTACAGGGAAAACTGGAAGTAAGAACGTCAAAGGAAGTAAAACTAAAGATTAAAGACTATTTTTCACAGCTCCTGGCCCAAACGAATTTATTTTACAATCACAGGAAAAAACTGGATGATTCCATTACTCTTGTCAATAGAAAACTCGCAGATATTCTGGATGAAAGCCAGGTAAAGGCACAACAGGTCTTTCCACATTATTATGAAAGGTTTAAATCCGACGGAGTGGAACACAACCTCTATATCGGTTCTACCATTGCTCCGGATCTCCATTATACGGCAAAAGTCGTTCACAGATTGAGATACTGGCAGCTGAAAACCATTTGTAAAATAGAAAGGGAATTTCAGACTTTTAAAAAAACGCTTCCCATTGAGCTCGATATTGCCTCATTGATTTTCGTCTATAATGAAAAAATTGACATCCGCTTCAGAATGGATGAAAAGCGCTTTGACGTAGACGGCGCCTACAATTCTTACTACGAAATCATCAAAAAGCGTCTGGATAAAGCCCACGTCAAAAATTCATCGGAAAGAATAACCGCCCCGGGAAAAATCACCATTGTCTATTTTGGAATGGAAAATCAGAAAGAATACCTGGAATATATATCCAAACTGCAAAAGAAAGAAATTCTGCAGCATGATGTAGAATTCCTTAAAGTGGAAGATCTCCAGGGAATCACAGGCCTGCTGGCGTTGAGGGTTTCATTGGTATAGGCGAACATAACAAAAAAATGATTATCAGATATCATCCAATAATCATTCAGCTCTTATTTATTGTTAATTACAGACTCAGAAAAGCTACACCAAAAGACAGTACCGAAATAATAATGCCGGCCATAAAGATCTTATAGGTAATGGATAAAAGCTTGTACTTCCTGTCCAGGACTTTTCCCAGATAATACAGGTCTTTCACCATAGAATCGTAAATATAATCTCTGTCTTTGATCAAATCCCTCATGGCATTGTGATAATCATCAAACATCATCTGCTGGAAATTTCCAAAAAACAAAAGGTTGACTTTTCTGTTCACAATATCCTGAGGTGTAAAAGTCGTTTTGGTGACGTTCGGTTTGGTTGAAAGAATGGCAAATACGATTGTAAATACACTTGAAAGAAGCAATATAAAGCTTGGAAGAATGAGATGCGAATTTTTTGGAGCATCAAGTTTCGGAACAAGCACAGAAAGACAAACTGAAATAATGATTGCATTGACAGAAAGTAAGATATTGGCTTTGCTGTCTGCGATATCACTCAGTCTCGTATGGTTATTCAAGGTTACTCTGAATAAAGTATCAACGCTTCTGTCTGATTTCTCCTTTTCTTTTTTTCCTTCGATATTCTCTTTTTTATCTTCTTTTTTTGTTCTTCTTTTTCCAGTTTCTTCTCTATTTTCTTGATGTTTTTCTTTTTAAAGGCTCCCAGTTTTCCTTAGCATATTCGGTATAAAAGGTATGCTTGTTCTTAAGCATATCCAGGTTACCCGAATTCCATTCTTCGTTGGAGAAACATTTTACATTGGTAAGTTCCCATTCTTTTCTTAAAGCATCAGAAATATCACTGTAATCGTGGCCTGCAAAATGACTGAAGTCTGCATCCTTTACAATTTTCTCCAGTAACCCCTGCGGTTCATGCGTGATTTTCGTTGCCAGAATAAGCTTTTCCACATCATCAATATAGTTTGTCGGATAATTTTCCTGATGTAGAAAATTTTTCATGATTTCCACGCCTCTTTCTTCATGGTTTTTAGCACATTCTATATATCCTGTATCATGAAACCATAAAGCCACGAGCACTTTTTCCTGATCCTCTTCAGAAACAGGTGTATTCTTCATGATTTCCTCAGCCTTATTGACCGTATAGGCAGTATGAATAAAATTATGGTAAAAGTAAACTGAAGATAACTTATCTTTGAATAAGATTTCAACATAATTTTTAGCTTTGTCTAGAATGCTCATCCTTGAATTTTTGTTAATGTAAATTTATGAATTTATCCTTTAAAACACATTTAAAAAATACTTCTATTGTTCTTAGAACGGTAATGTCTGCCGGAGCACTGTATTCCTGCGCAACCTATAACGTACAAAAGGGCAAAAACTTATTCGAAGTAGCAGATTCAGAGATAAAATCTGAAAACGATTTTAAATTGTTCCTGATCGGGGATGCCGGAAATGCAGATGAAGCCCAGGCACAGAAGACATTGAATTTACTTAAAGGCAAACTGGATTCTGCGAGCAGTAATTCAATGCTGATCTTTCTTGGAGATAACGTTTATCCCAATGGAATGCCTCAGAAGAAAGATAGAGATTATCCTTTAGCCGAAAAAAAACTGGAAGATCAACTCGCCATCACCAAAAATTTCAAAGGAAAAACACTGGTAATTCCGGGAAATCATGACTGGTACAGTGGGGTCGAAGGATTAAATACTCAGGAAGGTTTCGTTAAAAAATATTTTGATGATAAAAAAGCTTTTTTACCTAAAAGCGGATGTCCTATTGATGATATCAGCCTTTCAAAGGATATTAAATTAATCGTTATCGATACAGAATGGGTCATTACAAACTGGGACAACCACCCGGGAATTAACAAAAACTGCAATATCAAGACACGGGAAGATTTTTATACAGAATTTAAAGATCTTATTATTAAAAACCAGGGAAAAAGAATTATTGTTGCCTTACACCACCCGATTATCAGCAGTGGAACCCATGCCGGTTTTACCTCGGCAAAATCTCATCTGTACCCTTTTAATAGCAAGGTTCCTCTTCCTGTAATAGCCAGTACGGTTAATATCCTGAGAAGCTCTTCAGGAGCAAGCCCCGCCGATATCAATAACCAGCATTACGCTGATCTTGCCAACAGATTAAAAAGCATTGTACAGGATAAAGAAAACATTATTTTTGTCTCCGGACATGATCATAACTTACAATATCATGAAGAGGGAAATATAAGACAGGTCATCAGCGGGGCAGGCTCCAAAGTTGACCCGGCTACCATTGTTGAAAAAACAGACTTCTCGTATGGCGGCAGTGGCTTTGCCGTTATGAATATCAGAAACGATCAGAGCACAGATATTGAATATTTTTCTACCAAAGATGCCCAATTGAAAAAGTTGACCCATATTTCCGTTATTTCCAAGCCGGATGTATTTGTGAACAACTTTCCCAATTCTTTTCCTGCAACATTCTCTTCGAGTATCTATCCTGTTCAGCTCACTGAAAAACGTAAATTTTACAGATGGCTCTGGGGAGATCATTACAGAAGATATTACGGAATTCCGATTGAAGCACCAACGGCCAATCTTTCAGAACTCAATGGCGGATATATCCCTTTCAGAGAAGGAGGCGGAAACCAGTCGAACAGTTTAAGATTAAAAGCAGCTGACGGACAGGAATTCGTGATGCGTGGGGTGAAAAAAAGTGCTATCCGATTTCTTAATAACATGGCTTTTCAGAAAAGTACACTCGGCGAGGAGCTGGCAGATACCTTTCCTGAGAAATTCTTATTAGACTTCTATACAACCAATCATCCCTTCACGCCATTTTCAGTCGGAAATATGTCTGAAAAGCTGAATATTTTCCACAGTGATCCAAAGTTGTATTATATCCCTAAGCAAAAGGCTTTGGGGAAGTATAACCAAAACTATGGAGACGAAATGTACATGATCGAGGAGCGTTTTTCTTCAGATCCGAAAACTTTGGCCTCCCTGGATAATGCAAAGGATATTCTTTCTACCGACGATGTATTGAAAAATATTAACAAGAGCACCAAATACTCTGTAGACAAAGAATCTTATATCAGAGCAAGAATGTTTGATATGCTGATTGGTGACTGGGACCGACATTCTGATCAGTGGAAATGGGCAGAATATGAAGTTGGGGATAAAGTGGTTTATAAGCCGATTCCAAAAGACAGGGACCAGGCATTCAGCAAATATGACGGGGCAGCTTTTAAAATTATCATGAATGTTCCCGCCATCCGCCATATGAAAACCTTTACAGAAGAGATCAGCAGTGTAAAATGGCTGGCTATGGAGCCTTACCCGATGGATCTGGTTTTCTTAAAAGGAGCAACCAAAGAAGATTGGGAAGCACAGGCAAGATATATTCAGGAACATTTAACGGATCCGGATATCGATAATGCTTTTCAGAATCTTCCCAAAGAAGTGCAGGATGAAACCATTGCTGATATTCAGCGAAAACTTAAAATAAGAAAAACAAAGCTACAGGATTACGCGTCCCAATACTATGATGTACTGCAGGCAAAAGTTCCTTTAGCCGGCACCACAAGCCCGGATAAATTCGTTATTACAAAAAACGGACACTCAGTGCTTGTACAACAATATAAATTAGGCAAAAACAAAGATCAGAACGAGCTCGTTTTTGAAAAGACGTATCATGATTCAAAAACAAAGGAACTTTGGATCTACGGACTTGAAGACGATGATGTTTATGACGTCGTAGGAACCGGTAGTCCTAAAATGACCATCAGGTTAATTGGTGGCTATAACCATGATGTTTATAATGTAGCCGACGGAAGAAAGGTAAAAATTTATGATTTTAAATCTCAAAAGAATACATATAATGCCGGTAATGCTACCAAAAATATCTCTGATGACTATGATATCAATTCTTACAATTACAAGCATCCGAAATACAATTCTGTAGCCGGTTATCCCAATGCTGATTACAACCCGGATGACGGGGTTATCATAGGTGTTCTGGCCAATTATACGGTCAATAATTTTATCCGTGATCCCTTTACCCAAAAACATAGTTTAAAAGCTAATTTCTATACTGCCACGGCTGGTTTCAGCCTTGTTTATAAAGGAATATTTAAGAAAGCTATCTCGGGATGGGATTTCAATTTGGACGCTGCTTATACTACTCCACGTTTTTCTCAAAACTTCTTCGGGTTGTCTAATGAAAGCGAATACAATAAAGAAGATACAGAAAGAGAGTATAACAGAGCCCGAATCTCGAAATTCAATTTTGCGCCGTCAATCTCCCAAAAAAGCTGGATGAACCTCAGCCATCAGATTCAGCTTACTTTTGAGGATAATAAGGTACAGAGAAAAGATAATCGGTTCGTTAATATATCCCCTGATGTAAAACCTGAAGTATTCAATAGTCAGCAGTTTGTGGGAGCCAACTATACATTTGGTTATAAAAATGCTGATAACGTTGCCTTTCCTACTCTTGGGCTTGAATTTATGCTCAATGCCGACTGGAAAGCAACTCTTTCAGATTTCAACAAAAACTTCCTGACTTTTAGAGGAAAGCTTGCCATTGATCACAGAATTGATAAAAAGGAAATTTTGTATTTGCCAATTCAAGTAATGTCATGTGGATCAATAATAACAATTTTGAATTCTTTCAGGCTGCCGCAATCGGAGGTAATAATGGAATGAGGGCTTTCAGAAATGAAAGGTTTTCCGGTAGATCCTATTTTACCAATAATTCTGAAATCCGGTGGGATTTCGGCAGAATACGAAACAATATTGCTCCAACCAATCTGGGAATTCTTGTGGGTTATGATATCGGCCGTGTCTGGAATGATACTGAAAATTCGAGAAAATGGCACGAATCTGTAGGCGCCGGGATCTGGTTAAGCATTGTGGAAATGATGTCCGCAAGATTAAATTATTTCTATGGTTCAGACGGAGGAAGGATTTCTGCAGGAATAGGAATGAAATTTTAGTGAAAAATAAATTTAACTCTAATTTTTAATGTAAAAAAAGAGTTGTAAAAATTACAATTCACCGACAGCAAACCGCCCGTCAGGCTTTTTATTGTTTAGAATTAAAAAAAATAATTTAAATAAAAATTAATAATTCCACTTTTTAATTGATACTTTTCACACATAACTTAAATATGGTTTTTAAATAAGAGCCATATTTTCAGCGTCAAATACTAAATACATCGATAGACCTATATTTTTGTTGATTTCAAAAAAAATGAATGTTTTAAAAAGAATATATATTTGTTTAAAATTATTTCAATAAAAATCAACAAAAAGATGAAAAAAAAGCTATTATACATGGCATTATTAGTGATGTCCATAAGTAGTTACGCACAAGTTGGGATACATACTTCCACGCCACAACATTCATTACATGTAAACGGTTCTCTTCAGGTAGTAAAAGACATTAATTTAGGCGGTAATGCCAACACCAAAGGAAGTTCGGGAAACCGTGGGGAATTTCTGATGTCAAATGGAGCCGGCAATGCACCGGTATGGAGAAACATAGAATCTGAAAACTTCCTGAAAGTTATTTATGTAGGAAACAAAAATGACATAAGCCCTGCCAGCGGAAGCTATACAGGAAGCCACACAGCTCCGGTCAGTACGCATGAAAGTTATTCCCAAACGTATATTTTCAATGTAAGCAACAAAATTGATACTTCCTATTTGACCTATAATTCCGGTACGGGACTATTCACCGTAGTGAAAGCAGGTTTTTATAATATTGTGCCTTATGTCACCTACGACCTGAACTTAAATCCATCCGGGCAGACCGCAGGAACGGCCAATTCATACATTCAGAGAGTTGCTCCTTCACAAACCACGCTGGCAGGGATCTCTACAGGTCATGGAGAGCGCACCACCGGGCTGAATCATAATTTATCTTCCATCAATTTTTTCAATCCCGGGGATACTTTCAGAATACGTTGCCGCTACACTCAGAATTTCAGACTGTCCGGTGGCAATATTCATATATCTTATCTCACACCTTAACAATTTGGCTTCAAATCATATCAATTATACTATTCAAAAAAATCCACAGAGTTCTTCTGTGGATTTTCATTTATGTCTGGGCGTATGAAATTAAAAAGAGAATTGATAAACGTTCCCGCCTTCACTCTTTGCTTTTTCATCACCTATTAATACTGTGCTATCATTTAGAAATACGATCGCTTCCTTCTGAGAATTATGATTCAGCGGAATTTTCTGTATTTTAGAAGAACCAAAATCGTCCGCATTAAATCCGGTAAGAACATGAACATTTTTATGGGTAAGCAACACGATTTTATCTTTTGTAGTATTGATCGTTGCCGATGTAATCGCTGCATCACTATATCCTCCCTGAAGTTTTAAAGTACCTATCAATTTAGCTTCAAAATCGCCTTCTTTATTGGGAACTTTAAAAACCAAAAACGTTCCGTCAAATCCTTTACTCCTGTTTTTGGTAAAAAGATAAAAGTTACCGTCCATTTCCACAAAAGCTTCACAATCGTACAGTAAATTGGATTTTTTAGGCGGAAATTCCGTTTGTCCCTCGTAATGAAATGTTGTGGTCTGTACAACTTTAGTTGTTTTCTGCGTTGGATCCTGCAGATCGGTTTTTAAAATAGCCAGATCTCTCCTGTCATTATCATTATTTCCGAAATCCCCGATATAAATATTCCCCTGAGTATCGGATATAATATCTTCCCAATCTGTATTTTCAGCATTCTCTACAGGTACTTTCGCAATCATTTCTCCTTTATCATTAAGGCCGTACACTGCGTTTTTATTACCTCTGTCTTCGATGACCCAGATTGTTTTTTTATCTTTCGACAATGCAAAACCTGAAACTTCCTTTAATTTTTTAGGAAATGAAAATTGTACTTCCAGGTCACCGTTTTTACCCGGTGAATTCTGAGCTTTTGGATTACAACTCAGCAAAAAAAGAAAAGGTAGCATAAGAAATCGTAACATTTTATTTATTTAAAAGTTTAAACTGAAAATAAGAAGCATTAATCATTCCAATCAGGAGTTGCCGGACAAGAGTTTTGCCTTTTCCCAAAGGACATCCATCTCTTCCAGTGACATGTCGGCAAGTTTTAATTCTTGCTCATCCGCCATTCCCTCCATCTTCTGGAATCTTGAAATAAATTTCAGATTGGTTCTTTCCAATGCAGAATCCGGATTGAGACCTGAAATTCTGGCATAATTAATCAGGGAGAAAAATACGTCTCCAAGCTCCTGCTCCTTTTTTTCCGGATCAGTTTCCGCATGAAATTCCTGAATCTCCTCATCCACCTTTTTCCAGGCATCTTCGGCATCGCGAAATTCGAAACCGATTCCTTTTACTTTGTCCTGGATTCTATAGGCTTTCACCAAACTTGGCAGACTCTTCGGAACACCTCCCAGAATAGATTTGTTCCCTTCCTTAAGTTTGAGTTTCTCCCAATTCTGTTTTACTTCTTCTTCATCTTTCACCTGGGTATCTCCATAGATATGAGGGTGTCGGAAAATCAGTTTTTCGTTGAGTGAATTGATCACATCTGCAATATCAAAACTTTCTTTTTCCGAACCTATTTTAGCATAAAAAACCAGATGAAGTAAAACATCGCCTAATTCTTTTTTTATTTCCTGTAAATTGTTCTGCAGAATGGCATCGGATAGTTCATAAGTTTCTTCAAGAGTCAAATGGCGCAGGGACTCCAGGGTTTGCTTCTCGTCCCAAGGGCATTTCTCACGAAGATCATCCATAATATCGAGTAATCTTCCGAAAGCTTCTAGTTTTTCCTGTTTCGTGTTCATAATAATGGGAAATTCAATCTATACAAATGTAAGGGTTATTCGGGCATCATTACAAACGTTGGGAGTAAAAGTTGCGGAATGCAGATTCAATCTTTGGGTATCATCAATAATGCTGCTGCCAACAAAAAACCTCATCATTTCTGACAAGGTTTTATATGGTGAATACAGCAAAGAATTATCCTTTTTTAGTGTGTGTACTTTTCGGAGCTGATTTTGCTGCTGAAGTCGCTTTTACTTTTGGAGCAGCAGGTTTTTCTGCCTTTGGAGCTGCTTTTTTAGCTTCCTTTTCGATGCTTACTTCCTCTGCAGGTTCTCCTTCCAAAGTTTCAGGTTCTGCTTTTACAAAGCTTTCAGGAGTGATATATCCTGCTTTCTGAAGAATGTTGTACCACTGGGCCAGCTTTTTGATATCAGAAGAATACACTCTTTCTGTATCATAGTTAGGAAGTGAAGCCAGCATAAAGTCTTTTAACTCTGCATCTGAAGATTTGTGAGAGATCGTTTCTTTATAATCGTTGTTTTTAGCAATATTTTCAAAAACTTCGAACAAAGGAACTTCTTTTTCAAATGTAAACATGGCAATATTATCCAGTAAGCTTACCTGGCTTGAATTTCCGATGCTTACTTTTTTCTTGTTGGTAACATCTTCAATAATGAATCCGTTTCTTAATTGAGAAACTAATTTGAAAAGTCCCGGTTTTCCGGAAATTGAAATTATTTTTTCTAACAGCATAATTTTATTTTTTGTAAATTTTGCAACGAGCTTAAGCTTTTGCTTTTTATTATTTCTTTTAATCCTTGTTTACATTATTTTGGGAATCTCATCTTATAGCCGATATTTACATCGCCCTGAGAAATCTTTGTCAGTTTCCCTTTTACCAGTTTCTTTTTTAATGCACTTAAATGATCGGTAAATAAGATCCCTTCGATATGGTCGTATTCATGTTGAATTACGCGGGCTCTAATATCGGAAAAAGTTTCTGTATGTTTCACAAAATTTTCGTCATAATATTCAATAACGATTGTCCCTTTCCTTTTTACATCTTCTCGGACATCCGGAATAGAAAGACAGCCTTCATTAAATTTCCATTCTTCACCTGATTCTTCAAGAATTCTGGCATTGATAAAAACTTTTTTGAACTCTGCCAACTCATCTTTGATATCTTCATAATCCTCATCTTCTGCAAGAGGTGTTACATCGATTACAAACAGACGAATATCCAACCCGATCTGTGGCGCAGCAAGACCTATGCCATTGGCGCTGTACATCGTTTCAAACATATTATCTATCAATTCCTGTAATCCGGGATAATCTTTGTCAATATCTTTACCCATTTTTCTTAAAACAGGATCCCCAAAAGCTCTTATCGGTAATATCATCTTACTCTTTGTTCTAAAAAATTCTGCAATATGATGGTTGCACTTACTTTATCTATTAATCCTTTTTCCTGTCTCTTTTTCTTGGTTTTTCCACTTTGTGAAATAAAAAAGGAGGCCATTTTGGATGTAAATCTTTCATCAAAACGATGGACTGCAATATCCGAAAATTCTTTTTTAAATTCTTCAATGAATTTTAAAATATCGGTTTCCACCTCGGAAATATTTCCTTTCAAATCTATGGGAAGCCCAATCACTACCTCATCCACCTTATTTTCATTAAAATATTTTTTCAAAAATTCAATCAAAATTTTGGTTTCCACAGTGTCCAGACCACTGGCTATAATCTGCATGTCGTCGGTTGCAGCAATGCCACAACGTGCCTTTCCATAGTCTATTGCAAGGATTTGTCCCATAATTTTGCAAATTTACTAAAATTTAATGATTTTATTCATAACGCAGTTTTTTTATATAAATCATGTTTTATTCCATTATTTTTTTTATAATTTTAATCTTCCAAAAAACAATTATATGAAGAGACTCATCCTCGTAAGACATGCAAAGAGCGACTGGCCGGAAGAAACGGAGGACTTTGACAGACCTTTGGCGGACAAAGGTTTGGAGGACGCTATGAACATGTCCAGATTCATGAAAAATAATCATATTTCAATTGATCATTTCGTATCCAGTCCTGCGGTACGAGCGCTGAACACCTGCAAAATTTTCAACCAGGCCTATCAGCTGAACTGTTCTACGGATCAGAAATTATACAATCCATCGGAAAGGAGTTTTGAGTCTGTCATTTACGATCTGGATGATAATTTGAGTTCTGTAGCTTTTTTTCTCCATAACAATGGAATTTCCAATTTTGCCAATTCCATTTCTGAAGATATTTTCCATTTTCCCACCTGCGGAGTTGCCGGTTTTGAAGTAGACTGCAACTCATGGTCCGAATTTGACGGAGCAAAGAAAAGACTTCTTTTCTTTTATGAACCCGGAAAAATATAAAACGGGCTTTAGCCCGTTTCTATTGAATTATTTTTTTCTCAGATCCAGATCATCAAAATCAAAGCTAAAATCAGTAACCCCGGAAATAGCCTTCAGCTTTGCAGATTGTGCCTTCCCGGTTTCATCGTAATCAAAAATGATATACGCATCTGCATCATAGCTTCTGTCGTCCCATTTTATGATGAAAGAATTATTGGAAAACGGAAGCAGCTCTCCTTTTAACCTTGGTGAATTTTTACACGAAAGTCTGTACGTATTTCCCTGGCGGGCAATGTCCACATCACCAAACCATACATCGTTGTACGTTCCTACAAACTGTTCTGCTTTAGGCTGAAGCGTCTTTTCTTTTTTAAAAGCCTCTGATTTTGCAAAAGCATCCTTCTTTTCTTTATCGTAGTCAGCGTTGATTTTAGACATTCTTTCACCATATGTTTTCAGCCAGTTTCTGTCTGCTACTCCCAGATAAGAATCTTTCACGGTGTTGGTAATGGTATTGAAAGCAGCCCCGGACTGCTGATTGGTTAAAACAACAATTCCCAGTTTCATATCCGGAATCAGGGTAAACTGCGTCACTGTACCAATCAATCCACCCGTATGCTGTACCTGTTTGTGACCTTTTACATCGCTTAAAAACCATCCTAATCCATATCCGTAAAAACTGGTATCATATGGATTTTTGGCAGCTACTCTATCAGGAATCTGAAGGCTCCACAATTGTTGGGCATTCTTATCTGACACCAGTTTTTTACCGTCTTTCGTGGTAAAATTATTCATCAGACATTCTGCCCAGGTCGTCATGTCTTTGATATTACTCATAATTCCTCCTGCAGCATTACCTGTTTCATTCCAGTCATGAGGAACTGCTACAGCCTTTCCATCTACCGGAGCATGAGCATCTATTTTATTGATTGCTGCTTTAGCCCTGTTATAACTGCCAAAACTTGAATTCATCCCTACCGGTTTCATAATTCTCTGTTCAATAAATTCTGCCCAACTGAGTCCCGAAATTCTATGGATCACTTCGCCCGCAACAATGAACATGATATTATTATAATCAAGCTTTGTTCTGAAAGGATTTTCAGGCTTAAGGTACCTTACATTGTGTACAATATCATTCACTGTCAGGCTACCCCCTTCAGGAAAAAACATCAGATCTCCCTGCCCCAGCCCTAAACCGGCTCTGTGCGTAATCAAATCCTTGATCGTTATATTTTGAGAAACGTATGGATCATACATCTGAAATTCAGGAATATATTTTGAAACTTTATCGTCCCAGCCTAGCTTTCCTTCATCTGCAAGAATAGCCAGTGCTACACAGGTAAAACCTTTGGAATTGGAGGCTATACCAACCAGGGTATTCTCATCCATTGGCTGTTTGGTTGTAAGGGAGCGTACTCCGAACCCTTTGGAATAGGTTACTTTTCCATCTTTAACAATTCCTACCGACATTCCGGGAACATCGAAAGTTGTAAGGGTGTTTTGGATCAGCTCATCCAATTTTTTCTCTTCAACCTGAGCATTCACTACCCCTACAGTTAAAAGAAAAATGAAAAAAGAAAACTTTTGTTTCATTATTTTATTAATTTTCTCAAATTTAGTAAATATTGATCTTAATTTTGCACAGTTAAAAGTTTACTTACATTACGAACCATCAGTTTTGTTACCTATGAAAAAGTCCATATGTATTTTCCTGTTATCCTTTTTTGCCATCAGTTTTGTAAAAAGCCAGACCAAGGTTTCAAATCCTTTACTGCTGCAGACCTGGAAGCTCATCAGCCTGGATACCTATATTTACACTTATGAAAGAAGAGATGTTTCTGACAACAAAAGCTATGGAATCAGATTCAAAGAAAATGGAAAACTACAGGGAAGTTTACCGCGCCCGGGAAGTGGAAATGGCAATCCTGAAGATATCAGCAATAAATCATTACGATTCGAACGTTACACAGGTGACTGGAAAAAAACTTCGGACAGTACACTTACCATCACCTTCCCTTCCAACGCAAGCATGAATGGTCATTTTATTATTTCAAGACTGACCAGCACTGAATTAAAACTAAGAAAGCTTTTCGATCCTAAAACAGAAAAGAAAATGGATTCTATCCGCAGAGAGAGAAACATTCTTGATTAATCTCTGAAAAAATCTCCTTTAATCATCAGCCCGTAAAAATTAATTTTATTCCAGCTTCTTTATATTTGCAGAATAAAAGCATTAAAAAATGGCATTGAACCGATTATTGGCTTTCTTCATCCTGATGATAAGCAGTAATTTATATTTTTCCCAGAACGTTACCATCAAAGATGATAAAGTTTTACTGGACGGCAAACAGATCTTAAAAGCAGAAAAGCTCAGTCTTGCTCAATATTCTTTTTTCTCCATGAAGAATGACGATGAGATTTTGATGTACAAATACATGGATAATGAAACTCCAAGCTATGTAAGTGATGATTATTTCATTTTAAATTTTCTGACTGAAAAAGTAAAAGTAGAATCCGGAGATCTGGGAAAAGTTTCCAACTTTATGAACTCAAGAAAAGGGATGGAAAAGATCATAAGATGGCTACTGAAAGAAAGAGTTATTAACCAGGACGGTGAGCTGAATTCTGACCGTTTGGCTGTCTTCAAAGAGAAATACGACGAAAATATTACCGCCAGAACCCTTAGATAATGACAAAGATTCTCCTCCTATCCGACTCCCATTCGTATATAGACGACCGCATTCTGGAATATGCTTCACAGGCAGATGAAGTCTGGCATTGCGGAGATTTCGGAAGCATGGATGTGATTGAGCTGCTTGAAAAAATAAAGCCTTTACGAGGAGTATACGGCAATATAGATAATGCCAGAATCCGTGCTGAATTTCCGGAAGTGAATCGTTTTTTTTGTGAAAAGCTGGAGGTTCTGATGATCCATATTGGTGGATATCCCGGTAAATATACCCCGTTAACAAAGAAAGAAATCTCTGAAAAAGCTCCGAAATTATTTATTTCCGGGCATTCTCATATTTTAAAGGCGATGTACGACGACAAAAATAATATTTTGCATCTCAACCCGGGTGCATGTGGGAAACAAGGCTGGCATAAGGTAAGAACTATGATGCGTTTTGTAGTAGATGGTGAGGAAATAAAAGATCTGGAAGTAATAGAGCTAGGTCCAAAAGTTTAAAGCCGTGACAGGTCAAGTTGGTAATTCAAAGCAGGCAAAAAAATGAAAATCGGGGATACCGTTTCTGTAGTAGATGAAGATTTAAGCGGAGTCGTGACTTCCGTGAAGGGGAATATTGTTGTCTTTAAGGATAATTATGGTTTTACCCACCAATATCCAAAAGAAAAACTGGTACCCAAAAATGCGGAGTTGTATGAAAATATAAGGGTGGTAAAAAAAGCAGAGCCCAGAAAAATAATTTCTAAAAAACATCAGAAAAATCATTTGGTTTTGGATCTGCATTTTCATAATTTGGTAAAGAATCCTGATGACTATGATAGTTTTGAAAGACTCTTCATTCAAAAGGAAAAATTAATAGAAGTATTGGAATTCTGCAGGAAAAATAATTTAAAGAGACTTGAGATTGTTCATGGTATTGGTGACGGAACCTTACAGAGAATGGTTCGCGATGTTCTGGAAAGCCAGGTGAGCATTGATTTTTATAATAAGGAAATACTTCACCATCAATCAGGTGCGGTAATGGTAGAATTTCACTAAATTTGCAGCAATTGAATTATGAACGTACTTAATTTACTTTTTACCAAAGACGGGTTGATTTATCAGATTGTAAAAAATAAAAGCATTCTGGAAGAAAAATCGTATTTCGTTACTGAAGAAACCCCGGCCAACCTTATCGATGATAAACTGGATGAAGTCCTTATCAAGCAACGTTTTGATGAGATTCAGGTGGTTTCGGCATTTAATCATTTTACTCTGATGCCTGAAGGTTTTTCTGATCACGACGCGGGTTTTGATCTTATTGCTTACAATGCTCCTGCTGACAAAGAGAAGGAAGAGCTGATGCTTTCTATCAACAAAAAATTCAATATTCAGTTTTATTATACTTTTCCTAAAAACTATTATAAAAAAATAAAGGAGCTGGCGGTACCGGTACACTTTAATTTTTCCGGAGAAAAGTTTTTAAACTCTGTCAACAATAAAAACAATAAAGAAATCCACATCAATCTTTATCATAACCAGTGTGAATTTTTTGCGATTGATAACAAAAAAATCATCCTTTATAATAACCTTGATGTGAACTCAGAAGTTGATTTCCTCTACTTCATTATGTTCACATTGAGCAAGATCGGTTTTGGAATTAATGAAACCAGCTTTTATGCTTACGGTGAAACAACGGAGAATGAAACGTTCATTTCCGAGCTCCAGAAATTTGTTAAAAACCTGAAAATTGTTTTTGACAACGTTCCTAATAAAAATTTTATACTTAATTAAGGGATAAAGGATCACGAAAGAAAAGATACTTTATAAAACAAATAATTGTAGCTTTTCTACAACCTTTTACCTAAACCCTAATAAAAATATGTTCAGAATCATATCCGGCAAATGGAAAGCCAAAAAAATAGCCGCTCCTAAAAACTTTGATGTAAGACCTACTACAGATTTTGCGAAAGAAGCTTTATTCAGCATCCTGGAAAATAAATACGATATGCAATCGATTTCCGTTCTTGATTTGTTTGCAGGGATTGGTTCTATTTCGTTAGAACTGGCTTCCAGAGGATGCCAGGATGTGACGTCCGTAGAGATGAATCCGAAACATACGGCATTTATCAATTCTACAGCTTCAGAACTTGATATGGCACTTCAGATCAATGTACAGAGAGGTGACGTATTCGACTGGCTTAAAAAATTCAGGAATAAAAAATCTTTTGAAATTGTCTTTTCTGACGCCCCTTTTGAAATGGAAGAAAAGAAGTATTATGAGCTTATTTCCTTAGTACTGAATAATAAGTACTTAAAAGAAAACGGAGTGCTCATTGTAGAACACCAGAGCCGAATGAAACTGGAGCATCCCAATCTGACCGATACCCGAAAATACGGAAATGTAAGTTTCAGTTTTTTGAACCTAATAAACAAGATAATCAGGAAATTTAATTCCTGATTATTTTTTTTGACAGTTCAGGTGATCCTTCACCCCATTTTGTAATCGCTTCTAAAACAGGGAGCAGAGTTTTTCCCAATTCTGTCAGTTCATATTCAACCACCAATGGAGGTTTTTCCGTAAAAACGGTTCTGCTTATTACGTTGTCGTCTTCCAATTGTTTAAGCTGCAGACTTAATGTACGCTCAGTAATCGTAGGAATTGACTTTCTCAATTCATTATATCTTTTCGCACCATCGATCAGATGATGCAAAATCACTGCCTTCCATTTTCCGCCGATAAACCTCATTGTAACACTGGTACAGCAAGGGTATGACTTATTATCTATTGTATACATTTTTATACTATCATTTTTAACCGTTATTGCAAAGTTATTAAACTTAAATTAATTTTGTAACTATAAAAATGATAGTATAAAATTATGAACTTTTTAGATCAAATGAAAAAAAGGTATACTGTAAAGAAGTATAACCCTCAGGGAGTCATCAGCAAGGAACAAATCCACCAGCTGAAAGAAATTCTTAACCTTAGCCCTTCTTCCATCAATAGCCAGCCATGGAATTTTATTTTTGTACATGAACCGGAAGTGAAGGCGCAATTGGGAGAAAAATCTTATTTTAACAAGGAAAAGGTTTTGGACAGCAGCTATATTATTGTATTCCAGGTCATAAAAAACATTGAAAAATTTGAAAAACAAATTGAAGAAACCCTTTCGGAAGGTAATATTACCTATTACAAAACCATGGTGAAACCTAAGGGTGAAGCAGCCGTAAAAGCCTGGTTAAGACATCAGGTATATCTGTCGCTGGGAGTATTTCTTTCTGCCTGTGCAGCAATGGGAATAGATTCTACCCCGATGGAGGGAATTGAACCTGAAGAATACGACAACATCCTTCAGAATGTTGAATATGAAACACTTTTTGCCGTAGCTATCGGTGAAAGACATATTACAGATGCGAACCAGCCTCAATTCAACCCTAAAGCAAGATTGCAGGCTGAGAAAGTGATTCTGGAAGCATAATTTTAAGCGCAGGTCTCACAATTTTTTTCACAAGAAATATATAGTAATACTCTCGCAGATTATGTAGCAGATCATAAAACAAAAAATTCTGCGTAATTCTCGAAATCTGCGAGAAAAATTCTGAGAATAAAAATATCGAAGATAAAATACTGGGTCTTAAAAATGCAAAACTCAGAGCATTTGTGTCTTTGTCTTGTTCAACATATAATTATAATATTGAGATTGCTTCGCTACGCTCGCAATGACGAGGGTAAGAAATAAAAAAGTCTGCTTCTTTACGAGGCAGACTTTTTATTTTATAATACTTTCAGTTCTAAATCGATTGTTTTTCCAAAGAACTTTTTTGAAATTTTTTCAAAGTTTTTTGTCAGATCCGAAAGATAGAAATGATAATTAGGTTTCGGATTATGATCATTCAGCAAGTTATATTTATCCAGAATGATTTTCAGATGATTGGCCACAATATTGGGAGAATCGATTACCCGAACCCTGTTTCCGTAATATTGTTTGATTTCATCAATTAAAAGGGGATAGTGTGTACATCCTAAAATCAATGTTTCAATATTCTTTAATTTACTATTGCTGAGATAATTATAAATAATCGCATGGGTTATCGGATGATTCTTAAAACCTTCTTCAATGGCAGGAACCAATAATGGTGTTGCCAGCTCATCTACCTTGATCCATTTATTATGCTTTCTGATACTTTTTTTATAGAGTCCGGAATTCACCGTTGCTTTGGTAGCAATCACTCCCACGTTATTATGAATTTCATACGACACTTTTTCAGCAACAGGATTAATAACGTCAATCACAGGAACTTTACCTGCGACAGACTGCATAACTTCATTCAAAGCATTTGCGGTAGCCGTATTACAGGCAATCACAATGGCTTTACAGTTCTGTTCCAACAGAAAATTGGTAATCTTCGTGGAATATTCAATAATAGCATCTTTTGACTTCTCTCCGTAGGGAAGGTGTTTGGTATCTCCAAAGTAAATCAGGTCTTCAAGAGGAAGAAGTCTTTTAATTTCTTTAGCTACGGTAAGGCCTCCTACACCACTGTCAAAAATACCGATAGGCTGGCTGGATGAAAGATGCGAATAATCTTGTTTTTTAGTTTTCAAATGAACTGAAATTTTATACAAAAATAGTGAATTTTACGGTGTTAATATTGTACCGAAAAAAAATTATACAATGAATATATCCGATGCAATTCCATCAGCCATAAACCAATGTTTTTCGGGGATTTTCAGATGATCGTTTTCAATGATTAAAATTCCTTCGTCAATTTTGGATTTTATTTCGGTTTGAAAATGTTCTAATAATCTTTCCGGGAATTTGGCTGTTAAACTTGTAATATCTACTCCCCATATTGTGCGCAGCCCAATCATAATCATCTCATTAAACTGATCCTCCTGTGAAAGGATTTCTTCTTCTTTGGCAAGAATTTTTCCCGCCAGTTTTTTAATGTATTGCTGGTTGTTTGCTACATTCCAGCTTCTCACATCAAATCCATTGTAAGAATGTGCTGAAGGGCCTATTCCCAAATATTCCTGGTATTTCCAATAGGCAGAATTATGTCTGGAATAAAATCCTGGTCTGGCAAAATTGGACACTTCATAATGTTCAAAACCATTATCCTTTAAAAAATCTGAGAGGTAATAGAATTCTTTATTTTGTTCTTCTTCTCTGGGGCTTTTTACTTTTCCCTTGGAAATCCAGTTTTCCAAAGCAGTTTTAGGCTCAACCGTAAGGGCATAAGAAGAAATATGGGGAACTTCAAGAGCTATTGTTTTATGTAAATTTTCTTTCCAGATCTCCAGATTTGAAGTGGGAGAACCATAAATTAAATCTATGCTGAGATTTTCAAATCCAAAATCCTGGGCACGTTTTATAGAACTCTCCGCTTCTGAGGCATTATGCGCCCTGTTCATCAATTTCAGGTCTTCTTCAAAAAAGCTCTGAGTACCAATAGACAGACGATTGACAGGCGTTCCGGATAATTGCTTTAAAAAGTTTTTATCAAGGTCATCGGGATTAGCTTCCAGGGTAATTTCGACATCTTTTTCAAAACTGAAATAGCGCAAAACCTCATCTATCATGGAATTGATTTCATCAACAGATAGAATAGAGGGTGTTCCACCTCCGAAATACAGGGATTTTAAACTTTGGTTCTGTAATTCATTTTTTCTCAGCATAAGCTCTGTTTTCATGGCATTAAGCATTTCATCCTTAAAATTCAGAGATGTTGAGAAATGGAAATTACAGTAGCTGCACTTCTGTTTACAGAACGGAATGTGAATATATATCATAAAAAAAGCTCTGAAAAAATTCAGAGCTCAAATTTATTTAAATTAAATTGATTAATATCTATATCCTCTAACATTAATAAAGTTATCGAAGTTGTATCCAAGACCAATCATGAAACTGTTTCCACCATATGTCTGGATATCAGATAACCCAAGGTTATATGTAGCACCGATCATAAACTTATTGAATCTTACTTTTACAACCGGAGCGATTTCCAACTGCTGGCTGTCGAATCTGTTTTGAGCGGCTCTATAACTTACCCCGAAAGAGAACGCGTTAATTTCATTTTTGAAAGTCGCCATTAAGTTGTAATCCATTACTCTTGTTGAGTTGGTATTCAGGTTGATCATCGCTGCAGGCGTGATCATAATATTGTCTGCAATATGCCAGTTGTATCCTAAGTTTAAGAAAAACTTAATCGGAGAAGGCTCATAACCGTTTACAATCGGTCTGTCATTACCTAATGCAATATCATTTACAGATACACCCCCGAAAAGGTTTCTGTAAGTAGCAGCCAAACCAAAATTGGCATAAGCCATAAAGATATTACTTTGATCCCCTCTTACTAAAGGATCTCCCTGATCTTCTACGTTAATTTTCGAATAATCAAAATTTCTATTATACAAACTAACACTGGTACCAAACGAGAACTGATCTTTTCTGTCTCCTTCACTACTTAGAGGAATAAAATATGAAGCACCCACTGTAACACCTCCCGCAGATTCAGCTCCATTGCTGTCTCTGAACATGGTAAGACCGGCACCTACTCTATCGAATATGTTTGCATTGATTCCCACAGATTGAACATTTGGGGATTCGCTGAATTTTGAAAATTGTTTTTGATAAATGGCATTGAGCTGTACGTAATCTGTTTTTCCGTATTGAGCTGGGTTGAACAGGAAGTCACCATCCAAAAGATACTGTTGATAATATGGTAGTGATTCTTGTGCTTTGTATGCATTTGACAAAAGAGCTAAACATACGATAGCATATAGTTTTCTCATAACAAATCTTGATTTCAATTCAACAAATATAAAAAAAATCTCAATATATTTTTAGTTTTCTAAATAATTTCTCCATTTTTTTACAGCATCCTCCATATCTTTGGGCATTGGGCTCTCAAAATATAATTCCGTTTTAGTAGTAGGATGTATAAATCCCAGGGTATGGGCATGAAGTGCATGTCTTGGCAGAATTTCAAAGACATTATTGATAAATTGCTTATATTTTGGAAGATTTACTCCTCTCAGAGGGGTATGACCTTCATACCGTTCATCATTAAACAAAGTATGTCCTATGTGTTTGAAATGTGCCCTGATCTGGTGGGTTCTTCCCGTTTCCAGCTTACATTCTACCCATGTCATATATTTGAACCTTTCCAATACTTTATAGTGCGTAACGGCATGTTTTCCCTGACTTCCGTCTTCATAGACATACATTTGCATCCTGTTTTTAGGATGTCTTCCGATATGTCCTCTGATGGTACCTTCTTCATCTTTAAGATTTCCCCAAACAAAAGCCCAATACAGCCTTTTCGTAGTTCTGTTGAAGAACTGCTTGGCCAGAAAGCTTAAGGCATATTCATTTTTAGCAATAACCAAAAGGCCTGATGTATCCTTATCAATCCTATGAACAAGCCCTACCCTGTCGAGATCAGACTTTTGCCCGTTCTTTTCAAAATGATAAGCTAATGCATTCACCAGGGTTCCGTCCCAGTTACCATGTCCCGGATGCACTACCATTCCGGCTTCCTTATCAACAACAACCAGATCATCATCTTCATACACAATATTCAAAGGGATATCCTGCGGAATAATTACATTTTCCCTTGGAGGTCTGGTAAGCAGCACAGAGATCTGATCACCCGGTTTTACCCGATAATTCTGCTTTACCGCAACTCCGTTTACAATAACGTTTCCGGCCCTGCAGGTCTGTGAAATTTTATTTCTTGACGAATTCTGCCTGTGTATCAATAGAAACTTATCAATTCTTAACGGATCCTGTTTCGGGTCAACAGTGATATTAAGATGCTCATACAATCCCTTATTTTCTTCGTCTATATCGATATTTTCAATACTGTTGGAGTCTAATAACTCTTCATCTAAAAAATCTTCGTTATCTTCTGACATTGTTTTTGATTTTTATACAAAAGGCTTCAACATTTTCAGTTGAAGCCTATATTTTATTAGCATAGTGGCGTATTACTCTACGACTACTTTTTTCGCTTTTGGTTTTTCTGCCGGCTCTTTTGTAGCTGTAGAAGCAGGTTTATGTGCAGTTCCTGAAGTCTGACTGTTTCCGGTAGCTTTAGGCTTATCCGAAGTTGAACCAGCCGGTTTCGGGCTTGTAGTCTGAGCCTTTGGAGTCTCTGTTTTTACAGGTTCTGCCTTAGGGGTCTCTCTCTTAGGGGCAGGTGGCGGAGCTACCGGTGGTACATAGCTCGGCTCGGAACGAACTTCTTCGTATTGTACCGGTGGCAGAGAAGTATCTACTTTCATACGATAGATAGAATTCAACTGCTCCACCTTGGCTCTAAGCTCTGCCGGGGTTCTCTTACTTGCCCAAAGATCAATCTGCATTCCCTGATCACGGACATCTCCTGAGGCTGGATCCTGGTAATAAATAATATCAGACTCATCTTTATTCCCGTCTTCATGCTCTACCAACCCTACTTCAAACATACTTTTGGCAATAACGGCTCTGGCTTCTTTTACCGAAAGCCCTACTACGTTAGGAATTGAAATATTTCTCATAGGACCGGATCCTACTACTACATCGATCACAGAAAACCTCGGTAAACGTGCTCCCGGATTTACTGCATTTCCTTTATATAAAATTCTTAGAAGGGCATCTTTCTGAATACTCGGTTCATAAATAGTATCTCCGATTTTAAGACCAACCTGGTCTAATCTCTGGAACGCCAACCCTGAATATTTATTGATTACATCCGGTACAGCGATCTGAGCCCATGTTCTCGGATTTACTTTTAAACGAACTGTTCTTCCGTCTTTTACACGGGATCCCGGGGCAGGATAAATCTGCAGAACCTGAAATGGTCTGTATTTAGGATCATAATTCGCACTATCTACTTCATACTCCAGTCCTGTATCATCTAATATTTTAACTGCATCATGTACAGATTTATTGACTACATTGGGAACAGGAATTTCCTGACCGTGGTTAGTATGATATTCCAACCAACGAAATGTAAGCCATACCAGACCCACGAAAACGCCGATGGCTATTACTAAATTCAGTAAAACTTTCCAATTGAAAAGTGATTTAAGCATACTTAAAATTACTTTAATTACAACGGCAAATATAGCTAATAATTTTAGAATGGGCTTTTTATTTAACACAATTCATTTTTGATTTTAAAATTTCCTTATTTCCCGTATTGCATTACATAAAATGTTTAAATTTGCCTTAATTGATACTATATGGTTATGAACAAAAAAGTGTTGCCGTAGTAATGGGAGGCTATTCTGATGAATATGTAGTTTCTTTAAAAAGCGGACAATTGATCTATGATTCCTTAGACAGAAATCTGTATGATGTATATAAAGTAGTAATCCTTAAAGATGAATGGTATTTTTTAGACGAAAATGATAAAAAGTATCCCATCAACAGGGGTGATTTTTCAGTTACCTTAGATAATGGTGAAACATTGAAGTTTGATGTATGTTTCAACATCATCCACGGAACGCCCGGTGAAAATGGGATACTGCAGGCATATTGGGATGCAATAGGTCAGAAATACACAGGTTGCGGTTTTTACCAGAGTGCCCTTACTTTCAATAAAAAAGATACCCTTGCTGTATTGTCCAAATATGGAATCCCTTCTGCGAAAAGCATTTATCTGAGAAAAGGAGAGCACATTAACGTTGATGAGATCATTTCAGAATTAAATCTTCCTCTTTTTGTAAAACCTAACCAATCCGGTTCATCACTCGGAATTTCCAAAGTAAAAGAAAAGTCAGAACTGATTGCTGCTACGGAAATTGCTTTTAAAGAAGATGATGAAATCCTTATTGAAAGTTTCCTGAACGGTATGGAAGTTTCTGTAGGAGTGATCGATTTTAAAGGAGAAACAATTGTTTTGGGAATCACTGAAATTGTTCCTCAGAATGAATTCTTTGATTACGAAGCAAAATATGAAGGAGCATCTGAAGAAATTACACCGGCCAGAATTGATGAAGTAACGACAAAAAAAGTAGAAGAAATCGCGAAAAGAGCTTACAACTCACTGGGAATGAGCGGATTTTCAAGAAGCGAATTTATCCTGATGGCCGGAGTTCCTTATATGCTTGAAATGAATACTAACCCGGGATTCTCTCCTGCCAGCATTCTTCCTCAGCAAGCAAAACATTATGGAATTTCTATCATGGATCTTTGTGGAAATGAAGTTGAAAAAGCACTTAATAAATAATTCAGAAGTTCAATATAAACATAAGATCCATCGCTTTCTTATCGTTTTTGACTCAAACTCATAACTTGTACAACATGAAAATTGCTGTTTTCCCGGGATCGTTTGACCCGATTACCTTAGGACATTACGATATTATAGAAAGAGCGGCACCGCTTTTTGACAAATTAATTATTGCCATCGGACAAAATTCTCAAAAAAAATATATGTTCCCATTGGAAAAAAGAATGGAATTCATTCAAAATTCCGTGGCTGAATTTCCTAATGTAGAAGTAGATTATTTCGAGGGCCTTACGGTAGATTATTGTTTTGAAAAAATGCGCAGTACATTATCAGGGGACTTAGAAATCCTGCTGATTTCGAATTTGAAAAAGCAATCGCCCACACCAACAGAACCTTGGCTCATAAAAAACTGGAAACGGTATTCCTTCTGACATCATCCGGAAAATCTTTCATCAGCAGCAGCATTGTAAGAGAGATCATTAATCACGGTGGTGAATATGAGCTCCTGGTTCCGGATTCAGTAAGAGTCGAGAGATAAATAGATACGTAATGAGCAATCAGGAATGAATAATAATGATGTATATTGTGGTTGAAGAAATTGATAAAACCCGACTCTGACTTGAAATTATTGAAAGTTTAAATATATAAGTCCGGAAAATATTTTACATTTAAAAACAGAATGTGAAGAACTGATAAAATTATCTCAATTTAAATGGCATAATTTTTATTACTGATTGCTCATTATTCATTATTTATACCTTTATGCACGAACAGTTCAATTTCGCGATAGAAGTCCTCGGAACTATTGCCTTCTCCATGTCCGGAAGTTTTGCAGCCATGCAGAAGCGGCTCGATCCGTTTGGGGTGCTTATTATTGCCTTTGTGACTTCTGTAGGAGGAGGAACTGTAAGAGATCTTTTACTTGATATCCCAGTATTCTGGATGCATGATCTCCTCATGTGCATTTTAATCTTGGTGACCAGTATCTTTTCCATGGTATTTAAATCACTGGAAAAAAACTTTAAGGTTACCTTATTCATTTTCGACAGTTTCGGACTTGGCCTGTTTACCATTATCGGGATCCAGAAAGGATTGAATGTAGGCATACATCCGCTCATCTGTATTGGCTTGGGAACCATTACCGGATGTTTCGGAGGGATTATCCGCGATATTCTGCTCAACCGGATTCCTCTTATTTTCAGAAAAGAAATTTATGCTACAGCCTGTATTGTAGGAGGTGCAGCATTTTTACTGATGACCAAATACACATCTTTATCCTATACTTTCATTCAGATTTTTACAATTTTACTGATTGTAGGGATAAGAACTTTAGCCGTAAAATATCACTGGCAGATGCCAAAGTTTTACGGATATGATCAGACTTCTGAAATGTAGAAATATCTTTTAAAAATAAAAAAAGCACCTGTTTTTCTTTCAGGTGCTTTTTTATATTTATTTTTTCTGACTAGAAGAATTTTCCTCTGTTTCTCATATTCGGATTATGCATGTGCTTTTGCATAGATGGCATTTTCAACTGATCTTTCATCATTTTGATCTGATCAGTCATCATACCGGCACTGTCTAATCTTTTTGCTTCTTCCAGGAGTTTTTGTCCTTCCTGTTTTCTTCCTTTAGATATCGCTGCTGCTGCAAGGTTCAGGGTAGCCATAGCCCGGTCATGTTTCATATTCAGACCATATTCCAGCGCTTTTTTCATCAAAGGCTCTACTTTCGCCGGGTGATCTTGAGCTTGTGTTAATCCCTCTAAATAATGGAAATACCCATACTGAGATTTATGAAGCTGCCTCTGGTAATCTGTTATTTTTGTCAGCCATTCTGCAGCTTTCTCCATATTTTGTTTTCTTAGCTGCCAGAATGCCAAAAGGATATATTCATTTTTAAAGAAAAGCAGGATCGGAAATGCAGCCAAAAGAAACACAACAATTCCCCAACCAAGATTTCTTGTGAAAATCATCATATAAAGTCCTAATAAAATCAGAATTGCTGCTACTGCAATTTTTATGTACTTATTCATTTTTAAATTTTAGAAGTGCAAAGATAATAAATTTAAGCCTTAAAGTTCAAAAAGTCAATGGTGAATGGTCAATTCTCCGTGCTTGTCCGTTGCTGGTATCATCCGGAAATCACAATTTACCTGCAAAGCCAAATTTGATCTTGGACCTTTACTCTTCTTTTTTGTTTCTTTCAAACGTCTGGAAACAGAAATCATACATATTTTTCTCATCTTTTTCATGGCAGGTTTCATTCGTTTTTTTCCAGATTTTTCCGTCTATTTTAGGGAAGAATGTATCAGCTTCAAGATCAGCCTTTACAAGGGTAACTTCCAGCTTATCCACCATATCCATGGTCTGTTCATAAATATTTCCGCCTCCTATGATAAAGACTTCCTCATCAATTTTTTTAGCAAATTTTACAGCCTCTTTTATACTGCCCACAATAAGAATACCTTCTTCAAACCAGTCTTTTTTTCTTGAAACAACAATATTTGTACGGTTAGGAAGAGGTTTCCCAATACTTTCATAGGTTTTTCTACCCATAATTACAGGATGCCCGGAAGTAATATCTTTAAAATGTTTTAAGTCTTTAGGAAGATGCCAAAGCAACTGGTTTTCAAAACCAATTTCATTCTTCTCTCCCATTGCTACCACTATTGTTGTCATTCAAATATAATTTTTCACAAAATTAGCACATAATTTGTATATTTGATTAGCACAAAAAATTAAAAAAAATAAACTATGAAAAATAAAGGATGTCTGGGCGCCGGAACCATTGGTATTGCCCTCCTTATTATTGTTGCAGTTCTATTCTTTTGGGGAAAAAGCGGATATAACAACTTTGTAACCAAAGAACAGAATGTGAACACAAAATGGTCTAATATTGAGACTGTATATCAGAAAAGAGCGAATCTTATTCCTAACCTTGAAAGAACGGTAAAATCTTACTCAAAATTCGAGCAGGAAACGTTAACACAAGTTGTTGAAGCACGTTCTAAAGCAACATCAATCAACATCGATCCTACCAATATGACCGATGCAGATATTGCAAAATTCCAGGCGGCACAAGGAGAATTATCCGGAGCATTAAGCCGTTTAATGGCTGTAGTGGAGTCGTATCCTAACCTAAAAGCAGATCAGCAGTATATCAACTTCCAAAGAGAATATACCGCTATTGAAAACAGCATCAGAACTGAAACGGTTTACTATAACGAAGCTGCCCAGGATTATAACACCTCGATCAAAACGTTCCCCAATAATATTTTGGCGAATTTTACCAACTTTAAAGAAAAACCTTATTTCAAAGCTGAAGCAGGCGCTCAAAAAGCCCCTGAAGTATTCAAATAATGAGTAAATTCCTTACCAATCAGCAAATCGCTTCCCTTGCGGAAGCGATTCAGTCGGCAGAAGACCATTCTACGGGAGAAATTAGAGTTCATATTGATTCTAATACGGAAGACCAGCATGCTAAAACGGCATTTGAAGTCTTCAAAGAACTTCGTATGGATAAAACTACCGATAGGAATGCGGTGCTTTTTCATGTCAATTTTGAAAAGAAATATCTGACTATTATAGGAGATCTCGGGATCCATGAAAAAGTGCATCAATCATATTGGGATCATCTGCATGACTATATTACGGCTGAATTTGCAAAAGGAAATTATTATAAGGCATTAAAAAGTGCCATTCTTGAAACAGGTCTTGAACTCAAAAAATATTTTCCTGTAGAAGGAGAAAACCCAAACCAACTCCCGAATGAAATTACGTTCTCTTAAAATAGTATTTTCATTTTTACTGATCTGCTTTTACACCATTGTATCAGCACAATATACCGTACCTGAAAAACCGGCAGTACTCTATCCCGTTTTTGATGAAGCCAATCTTCTTTCCCAACAGGAGAAAGATGAGCTTAATAATAAACTGATCAAATTTGCCGATACTACCTCAACAGAAATTGAGGTAGTGATTATCAAGTCTACCAAAGGCGAAGATGTCAATTTCCTGGCAACCATGTTCGGTCAAAAATGGAAAATTGGAAAAAAAGGGGTCGATAATGGTGTCGTATTTCTGATTGCTACCGAAGACAGAACCATGTCTATCCAGCAAGGAAGAGCAGTAGAGCAGTATCTGACGGCTTCCGTAGCAGGGCAGATTCTGGACTATATTGTTACTCCAAACTTTAGAAAAGGAGACTGGTACGCAGGAATCAATGGCGGTACATCAGCCATTATGGAAGCGGTGCAGGGAAAATTTAAACCTGTAGCCACTACAGCACCTTCCGGTAATGGAAGTGCTCTTAAAGTACTCGTTATCGCCTTTATCATTTTTATCATTATTGCCATCCTGTTTGGCAACAGAGGAGGCGGACGTGGTGGTGGCGGAAATTATGACGACGATGATGATGTCATTATCAGCCGAAGAGGGCGCAGAAATTATCCCGGTGGTTTCTTCCCTTTCCCGGGCAGTTTCGGAGGCGGTGGCTTCGGTGGAGGAAGCTCCGGAGGTGGCGGAGGTTTCGGTGGCTTCGGAGGCGGAGGTAGCTTTGGCGGAGGCGGAGCATCCGGTGGATGGTAATCTTTGAACAATGATAACAATACATAAACAGATCAGGTCTTCACGGCCTGATTTTTTATTTAAAACCTTAAAATAACCTGTTTTATTTGATTTATTTTAACATTAAATTGATATTTACATGTTGAAAAATTAATAAACCCGTACAAATTCATTCTTTTATTCAAAAATTTATCATTATATTTACTGAAAACAGGATTTATGAAGAAGACATTAGTAGTATTTGCACACCCTTATCTGGAGCACTCTAATTCGAATGTGGAGCTCATTAACTTCTACGTTCGGCACCAGCATTATACTTTACGCGATCTTTATGAAGAATA